>JBKPSF010000001.1:0-19176 GCA_046734875.1 Actinomycetota bacterium
TCCCAGCGAGATCGTGAGCAGCGCCTGCCACCAGTTCATCCCCGCTGCCATAAGGCCCGCGGCGAGCGCATAGGTCGTGATGACTATGGCCATCCCGATCCACAGCGCCGCGATGTTGTAAGTCGTCCACGTCCGCTGCTCCGGTCCGGTCGGCGCCAGATCTTCGTTGTACAGGCTGGACGACATGGCCCCGGTCTTGATACGCTCCAATTCAGCCCGGTTGTTTACCGCCAGATCCCGAAACTCTTCCACGTCGCTCCCTTCTTGTAGGTTTCAGGCTGCAGGTAATGTTCTCTGATGCCTATCTCGCCCACTCCATGGTCTTGATCGCCAGCCGGTGCAGCGCCTCCACTGAGAACTCTAAGTCCTCTTCGGGCGTATCTTCGTCTTTCGTATGGCTGAGGCCTCCGAGGCTCTTGACGAAGAGCATTACGGTCGGCATGAGGCGCGCCATCTCCGCGGCGTCGTGCAGGGGCCCGCTCGGCAGCCGGTGCGATTGCCCTGCCACCTCGTTGCACGCCTCTTCGGCGAGCGAGATGAGGTCTTCGTCGAAGGGGATGGGCTCTATGCGCCACAGGCGCCTCCACTCGACGGAGACGTCCTCCTCCGTGGCGACGCGGGCCGTCGCCTCCTCGGCGGCGTCGAGCATGCTCGCCAGCACCCCGGGGTCGAGCGCACGCTGATCGAGGGACATCTCGCACCAGCCGTTGAAGGCGGTGACTATGGCGGGGCTTACGTTGACGAAGCCGGTGGTGGCGCGCACGTCGTCGCGGCTCCTCGCGTCGTCGCGGAACGCTACCGCCGAGCGGGCGGCCGCGATAAAGGCATCCCTTCTTACCTCCATCGGCGTAGAACCGGAATGCGCGTGCTGGCCTGTGAAGCGGACGGCGTGACGCTCGACCCCGAAGGTTCCTAACACTACTCCCAGCGGCAGGTCCATCCTCTCGAGTACGGGGCCCTGTTCTATGTGGAGCTCCAGGTAGGCCGCGGCGTTCTCGAGTTGGCGACCCGCCTCGTTGACGTTGTCGAGGTCGACGCCGTGCTCGGCCAGGGCGTCGGGCAGGGCCACGCCGTCGCTGTCTTTCAGATCGCGCACGTCGTCGGGTTTCAGGGCGCCCGCGGCGGCGCCGGAACCGAAGAGGCTGCGCCCGAAGCGGGCGCCCTCTTCGTCGGCCCAGTCAACGAGGCGCAGGGTGACGGGCCGCTCTTGCGGCGCGAGGGCGCGCATGACTTCGAGGGCGCCGACCACGTTCAGGGCGCCGTCGAGCCAGCCGCCGTTCGGGACGGAGTCTATGTGGCCCCCGATCAGGACGGCCCGTTCCGAATTGCCCGGGGCGGTGGCCCAGACGTTGCCGGCCTCGTCGGTCTCTATCTCGGATATGCCCTCTATCTCCTCCAGCTTGCCCCTGAACCACTCGCGGGCCTTCTCCCACTCGTCGGTCCAGGCGACGCGCCGGGCGCCGTCGGGGCCGCCGGTGAGGTCGGCGAGCTCCTTCAGCTCCTCGACGGCGCGGCGGGCGTCAACACCTTCCGTCTGCACTAGCCGACCTTCTCCGTGGCGGAGATCTCGGCCAGGGCCTCGTCCATGATGTCGGCGGCCTCGTCCGCCGCTTCGCGGGTGACGATGAGCGGCGGGGAGATGCGGATGGCGTTCGACTTCAGGCCGCCCTTGCCGACGAGGAGGCCGCGCGTGCGGCACGCTTCGAGAAAGCGGACGGCAGCCGCCGGGTCCGGCTCGAGGCCGTCGCCCACGAGTTCGATGGCCAGCATCAGGCCGCGGCCGCGGACCTCTGCGACGACGTCGTGGTTTTCGGCCATCTTTACGAGGCGGTCTTTGAGGTGGGTGCCGACCTCGTGGGCGTTTGACTGGAGGTCGTTGTCCAGGATGTAGTTTATGTTTGCCAGGGCCCCCGTCGTGGAGATCGGGTTTCCGCCGAAGGTGGAGAGGTGGAGGTTCGGGGAGACGGACTCGATGATCTCCGCCCTGCCCACGACGGCGCCGATGGCGAGGCCGTTGCCGAGGCCCTTGGCCATGACGATCATGTCGGGCTCCACGTCGAAGGCGTCGATGCCCCAGAAGTGCTCGCCTGTACGCCCGAAGCCCGTCTGGACCTCGTCGGAGATCAGGAGTATCCCCGTCTCATCCAAAATCTCCTTTACCCGCTCGAAGTAGCCGGGCGGCGCGTCGACGAAACCACCGACGCCCTGTATCGGCTCCGCAATAAACGCCGCGACGTTGCCCGTGGTCTCCTCCTCTACCACTGCCCGCACGTCGTCGGCGCATAGCAAATTGCAGCGTTCCTCATTTCTGCACAGTGGACAACGCAGCTTATACGGGTTGCGGGCGTAGGCCACGTCGAGGGCTGAGCGGGAGGTCGGGCTCCAGGTGCTCTGTCCCGTAATGCCCATCGTCATGAAGGTCGAACCGTGGTAGGAGGAGCGGAGGGCGATTATCTCGCCCGAGTTACGGTAGCGGGTCGCGAAGAGGAGCGCAGCCTCGTTCGCCTCCGAGCCGCTGCCCACGAAAAACACCTTCTTCTCGCCCGAGATCGGGGCGAGGTCGATAAGCTTCTCGGCGAGCTTTACCTGCTTCTCTATGAGGTAGAGCGTGGAGGTGTGCAGTATTTTGTCCACCTGGCTCTTTATGGCCTCGGTGATCTCAGGGACGTTATGCCCACTGATGGTCGTCACGATGCCGCCGAAGAAGTCCAGATATTCGTTCCCCTCGGAGTCCCAGACCTTGAAGCCCTCGCCGCGCGCGAGCTCGAGCGGTTGCTCGTAGTACATCGGGACCCACGAGGGCAGCGCCGCCTTGTGCCGCTCGAAAAGCTCCCCGGGGTTGGTCATACCCGCACCTCCAGTCCCTCCGTCGCCGTAAAGCTCCGTTCCACGAACCGCCCGGAACCGCGCTCACCGACGACCTCGCCGTCCCTGTAGACCAGGTTGCCCCGCACGTACACTGCCGCAGGCCCGCCGTGAAACTCCCTGCCCTCATACGGCGTGTAGTCCACGTTGCCGTGGCGGTTCTCCACCGTCGCCGTCGTGGAGAGCTCAGGGTCCCAGAGCACGATGTCAGCGTCGGCGCCGGGCGCCAACGTCCCCTTCCTGGGATAGGCGCCGTAGATGCGCGCCTGGTTGGTGGAGAGGACGGCCACGAACTGATTCTCGGAGAGCTTGCCCTCGCGGACGCCCAGCGTCCAGAGCGTCATCGCCCGCTCTTCGGCACCGGGAAGCCCGTTGGGGATCAGGGTGAAGTCGTCCTTGCCCAGCTCTTTCTGTTCTTTGTAGTCGAAGGAGCAGTGGTCCGAGCCGAAGATCTGGAGGTCCCCGAACTTGAGCCCGTTCCAGAGCGCCGGCCTGTTCGATGGATCCCTGAGCGGCGGGGAGCAGACGAACTTGGCGCCCTCGAAGCCCTCCCTCGCCAGGTCCTCGTACTCGAACTGGAAGTACTGCGGACAGGTCTCGGCGAAGACCGTCTGCCCCCGCTCGTGGGCGAGGTGGATAGCCTCAAGAGCGCCGGCGCAAGAGACGTGTACGACAAGAATGGGGGCTTCCGCCACCTCGGCGAGCCTGATCGCGCGATTCGTCGCCTCGGCTTCGACCGGCTCGGGACGGGTGAGGGCGTGGAAGCGGGGGGCAGTGTCCCCGCGCGCGAGCGCCTGCTGCTGCAACTTGGCGATGGCGTCGCCGTTCTCGGCGTGCACCATGACGAGAACACCGGCGCCTTTGGAGAGCTGCAGTGCCTCGAAGAGGTCTTCGTCCTCCGTATAGAGGGGCGTTCCCTTGTAGGCCATAAAGATCTTGACCGAGGCCACGCCTTTCGCCGCGAGGTCAGGCAGCTCGGCCTTGATGTCGTCGCGCAGGTCGGTTATGGCGACGTGGAAGCTGTAGTCGATGACGGCTTTATTCTGGGCTTTCTCCGTCCAAGCGTCGAAGGCACCAGCGAGGGTTCCGCCGGCCTCTTGCAGGGCGAAATCGATGATCATGGTGGTCCCGCCGGCCGCGGCAGCCTCCGTGCCCGTAGCCCAGTCGTCCGCCGTGACCGTACCCCCGAAGGGCATATCCATGTGGGTGTGGGCGTCTATAAAGCCTGGCATGACGAGCTTGCCCGAGGCGTCTACGGTTTCGGCGCCGTCGGCGTCGAGCTCGGCGGCGACGGCGACTACCTTCCCGTCCTCGACGAGCACGTCGGCCCTGTAGCTGCCCTCCGCGGTTACGACCGTTCCCCCACTAAAGAGTAACTCACCCAAAGCTCCTACTCCTTTCCGGAAACACGTGCGCGCGAGCGCTCTACTGAAATTCCGTATTCGACGCTATAGAGGACGGTAGCCGGCTTCGCTATGTCCACGCCGAGTACCGTAGGCGACGAGAGACCCCTGCTGCGCGAAAGCCATCCCTGCGTACTCGCCTCCCTTTCCTCAAGGGTCAGTATAGGACCGGGCGAGACGGGTTGTAAACAGCGCCCAGCGAACTCGGGGCTTACGTTAGCGGGAAGCGATCCGGACGGAACGGCGCGACGAGCGGGTCCACCTCGCCGGTCAGGATCTCCCGTGCCAGTAGCCGCCCGATCAACGGGCCAAGCGTGACGCCGCTGTGTGTCACGGCCTCGTAGTAGCCTGGGATCCCAGAGACCGCACCGACGCACGAATGCCCGTCCGCGGGAACAGGTCGCATCCCGAACCTCGCCTCCACGACCTCTGCATCTTCGAGCGCCGGAAGCACGAGCCGCGCCCTCTCCAGGAGCTCCGCGCAGAGCGGGTCTTCGATCCCCCCGAAGTCGTCTGTGAGCCGTTCGTCGACGGAGTCGTGGTGCAGCAGGACGTACCCGTCGCCGTCGGGGCGGGTGTTGATGCGCGGCGTGTGCAGGAGGTGTCTCAGGGGCTCATTACTGACGGCGGCCCGGACTAGCAGGCCGGGGAACACGTCTAGCGGCAACTTCCTCCCTACCATCGCAGCCACGGAAGCACCGTTCGCGCCGGCGGCGTTGACCACGGCGTCGGCGCGAACCGTGTCGCCGTCCTCCAGGCGTAAGGTTACGCCTTCGTCGCCAACCTCGATTTCGCGCACCGCACTGCCTAGGCGCGATTGCATGCCGTCGTGGCGGGCGGCTTCCACGAGCGTTCTCGTCAAGACCGGGGCATCTACCCAGGATTCTTCGGCGAAGTGTCCGATCCTGACCTCGGGAAAGGCGACTCCCGGTTCGAGTCTCTCGACTACTGTGGAGGCGGGAAGCATCTCGGCGGCGTAGGACCAGGAACGCAGACGCTCGACACGGTTTTCGAGGCTTTCTCGATCTTCGGCCCAGATCAGGTTTCCCGTGGCGTGGAACCAGCCGCCACCGATCACCTTATGAAGTCGCCCATTTTCGCGCATCCCTGCCACGTTTAGATCGAAGTATTCGCGGGGGAGCTTGTTGTTGGCGTTTACCCAGGCGAAGCTCGAAGAGGTCGTGCCGGAGCCCGGTTTTGCGCCATCTATCAGGACGACCTCGGCCCCGCCCTCGGAGAGCCGGTAGGCGACGGAAGAGCCCACGATCCCGGCCCCTATGACCGCAACTTTCGGCGCGCTTTCAGCTCTGGATTCCAAAGTTACTCCCCTCTGGATCAACGTACTTCGAGGTTTCGGCCGGCGCCACGAAGTGTGACAGAGCGCGCACGTCTCGACACAGACCGGGCATACAATCTCTACAGTATCGAACATCCAGGGCGACGGAGAGGAACGGGCGATGGGCAGGGTCTACGAGGAGATCAGCGAGGAGCAGGCGTTTTGGATAGGGGAGCAGCCGGTGTTCTTCGTGGCGACTGCAGCCCCTGAGGCGCACGTCAACGTCTCGCCGCGGGGGCTCGACACGTTCAGGGTACTAGGTCCGAGGCGGGTTGCATGGTTGGATCTCACGGGCAGCGGTGTCGAGACCATAGCCCACCTCAGGGCGGACGGCAGGATCACGCTGATGTTCTGCGCGTTCGAGGGACTGCCGAAGATCCTGCGCCTCTACGGAAGGGGGGAGGTACGCGAACCGGGCGACGCCGGCTACGACGAGCTACGCTATAGCTTCCCTGATCTGCCAGGCGAGCGTGCGATAATCGACGTATCCGTGGACCGCATCGCGGACTCGTGCGGGTTCGGCGTGCCGCGCATGGACTTCGTCGGCCCGCGTGACAAACTACTCGTCTCCGCCGAGCGCAAAGGCCCAGAGAAGATGGCCGAATACCGCGCCCTCAAGAACACCAGGAGCATCGATCGCCTGCCGGGCCTCGACCCGGTGAAATGAAGATCTCCCGAAGGCTTGGCCCTCCAGACAGCGGGACCTCGGGCGGACATTCTCGTGGCACGTTCGGTCCATATTTACCCGGTGCCTATCGCCGGGGCGGTCGGGTCCGGCTCCGGCGTCCTCGCGTTCAGGTAGCCGAGTACGAACACGGCCCCCCATAGGAGGACGAAGCCGATGACCTGGTTCGCGCTAACGCCGATGCCGAGGAACGTCCAGTTGAGGACTACCGCCGTCGCCGGGAAGGCCAGCTCGGCGAGCGTCGCGTAGGAGGCCCTGGTACCGCTGAGGCCCCGGTAATACAGGAGCAGGCCCAAGAGGCCGGGGATCAGGGCCAGCAACACCACCCGCGCCGGTTCGGCGGCGAAGCCGGCGCCGAGCCCGCCTATAGCGCCCTGGGCGATCACGATGCCCGCGAGCAGCGGCGCGGCCAGGAGGAGCCGCGCCCCGGTCAGGGCATAGAATGGCATATCCCTCAAGACGAGACGCCCCAGCACCGTCGATGAGCCCCAGAGGAAGGCGGCGCCTAGGGCGAGGGCGGCTGTGAGGAGTTCGGCGGAGCCCAGAGCGCCGAAAGCACCGAGGTTGCCGAAGGAGATCATGTAAGCCCCCACCATCGCGACAGCGAAGCAAGGCCAGTACGCCCACCCCAGCCTCTCGCGCAAGATTATTCCAGCAAGCGCGACGGCAAAAAGCGGCTGGGTCTTCTGGAGCAGTATCACCACGGTCGGGTTCCCCACCGCGAAAGCCGTCGTGAACATTAGCGTCGCGATGGCCGACCCGCCCCACCCGATAACGAGCAGCGCCGCCCACTGCGCAACCCCTAAGCCCCGGAAGAACCTCCACCCCACCACCACCGCCGGCACCGAAAACAGGAGCAAGACCAGGTGTTCCAGCAGCACGATCTGGGACGGCGTCGCCACCTCCAACAAGGGCACCCGCAAGACGCCGTCAGTCCCCCACATCGCCGCCCCGACGGCGACGAGCAGGACGCTAACGTAACCGCCGTTCCTCCAGCCCATGCGCTCTACCCACCCTCCGGCCAGCGGAGTTTCGGGATGACGCGCTCGCCGTAGGCCCTGATGAACTCCTCCTGGTTGCGCCCAACGTTGTGGACGTAGACCTCGTCGAAGCCGAGATCCACGTAGTGCTGGACGTGCTCCAGATGCTCGTCCAAGTCGGCAGACATAAGGACGCGGTTCACGAAGTTCTCCACGCCGACCTGCTTGGCCATCGCCGCGAAGTCCTCAGGGTTACGTATATCCGCCTTGGGGAAGGGCATCCCGCCGTTCGGCCACTCGCGTACGGCCTGCTGCTCGGCCGTCTCTTGATCCTCTGCCCAGGAGACATGAAGCTGTATCATGCGCGGCATCTGGAAGGGGTCCTTGTCCGCACGGCGGGCGCCCTCCTCGAACTTCTCCATCAGCATCTTTATCTTCTCGTCCGCGGCGCCGACGGTGATGATGCCGTCGCAGAACTCGCCGGTCCTACGGCTCTGGATGGGGCCGGCGGTCGCCACGTAGATCGGGGGCGGAGTCTCAGGCATCGTGTACAGCTTCGCGCTCTCCAGCGTTATATGATCCCCGCTGTACTTGACGACCTTCCCCGAAAACAGCCTGCGAATGACCTCGATGGCCTCCATGAGTATGCGCAGGCGCGTGGGCGCCTCAGGCCAGTATTCCCCCACGATGTGCTCGTTCAAAGCCTCGCCCGCCCCGAGCCCCAGCCAGAAACGCCCCGGAAACATCGCCTCCAGCGTCGCCGCACCCTGGGCAATGATGGCAGGATGGTAGCGGAAACCGGGCGGCGTAACCCCGGTGCCGAAGCGGAGGTTCGTCGTCGCGCCAAGGGCGCCCATCCACGACCAGACGAAGGCGCTCTGCCCCTGATCCGGGGTCCACGGGTGAAAGTGGTCGGAGGCCATAACCGACCCGAACCCCGACTCCTCGGCCACCCTGCACCAGTCCAAAAGCTCCGTCGGATGGAACTGCTCGAACATCGCCGCGTAGCCTACGGTGCCCGTCGGTTTCATGTCGCACGCTCCCTCCGGTCGCTCTCAGCATTTCAGCACGCCTGCTTCGCAGGCTTGTCAGCACGCTGCGGCCTTCGGCCTCCGCTTGTCAGCTTGTTTCAGCCTGTCCTTGGACGAAGCACCAGCCGCCATGCCGAACCCTAGTTTACAGGGGGATAGATGGTTGATGCTCCAGACGACCGCCGCCCACCAATAAGCTGAAATGCTGAGAGCGACCGAAGGGAGCGTGCTGAAAGGCGCGAAGCGCCGTGCTGACAAGCCGCCGCAGCCGGCGTGCTAACTAGAAGTGATCCGGGCCGTAGAGCCACGGGTCTCCGACGGGGAAGTGCGAATCGAGGAGCTCGAGAGCCGCAGGGGAGCTGGCGTCGAGGAGGCCATGCCTGCTGAGATCTCTTGCCGGAAGGTAGCCGGCGTAGAGCTGGGCGAGCCGGCGTACGTCGAGCGAGATGCTCTCCCCGGCCTCCGCCCCGCGGACCACCTTGCCGTACCCGATGGTGTACTTGCCGTGGTTTTCCGGTATGACGTCGTCCTCGATATCTAGGACTAGCGGCTTCTCGGAGGCTAGTTCGAGGTAGCCGAGGGACGTTTCGACGTCGACGAGGCGGAGCATCTGGTCGGGTTCGATGCTTGCCTTCACGTAGGAGCTTTTCAGGTAAGGGTGCAGCGGCTCCCCGCGCGGGGTGAAGTGCTTTATGCCGTAGACCTTGGGATCGAGTCCGGCCAGCAGGGACAGGAGCGCCTTTTTCGCCAGCGGCGTGGCGGCGACGAGTTCGTCTACCCTGAAGGTGCGCCGCGGGTCCTGCTCCTGCCACCCTGAGATCTTGTAGAGGATGTAGCCCTCCGTCTCTCCGTCGCGCTCGTAGACGGCGATGTCCTTACTGACCTCGTCCGACTTCCAGTACGCTTCGCTCCTGAGCACGCTCAGGGTATGCCGCTTCGCCTCCGCTTCGTACAGCGTCATCAAGGCCGGGAGGTCCTCATCCCTGAAGGCCCTGAGATGGCTCTGTTCCGGGCTTGTCGGGAGATCCCCCGGCTCGAGCCTGTACTCGATGTCCTCTGTGGCCAGCTCGTAGCCGAACGTCCGGTAGAAGGCGTGGGAGAAGGGGGAGAGAAGCGAGAGGGCGACTTCCCTCTCCCGCAGGTCGCGCAGCACGGCCCGCATCAACTCCCCGGCAAAGCCCCGCCGCCTGTAGGCAGGATGGGCCATGACGGCAGCTATGCCGCCCATGGGACGCGGCTCACCCCCCACAAAGGACTCCAGGGGCAACACCACGGCGCTCGCCCTGACTTCCCCATCCTCCTCCACGACATGTACCTGCTCGAGGTCGAGCCTCGCGTTCCGCGTCGGATCGAAGTACTCCTCCCAACGGGATACATCGCTCCCGAAAGCGGCTACTGCGATCCGCGCCAGCGCCCCCACATCCCCTTCCCTGTACCTGCGTAGCTCCATCGACCTCCAGGCCTTCGGAATACGCGTGAATTCTACCGGAACCAAGCGGTCAACAATCAGCCGAAAGAAGCCGACCGCTTCACCCTCAGCCGCTCTTGCTCTTCTTCGGCTTCTCCGAGGGTTGCATCATCTCGACCGAATCCGCCACCCACCGGCACCACCCGGCGTACTCCTTCTCGTAGCCGATGCCGCGCCGGAGCGTCGCGTAGCTTGCGAACCAGGAGGAAGTTGGATCCCGCACCTCCTTTTCGTGCTCGCTTTCCATCCAGGTTCGTAGCTCCTCGTAATGCGCAAGCTGCTCCCCGTGCAGGCGTTCCTCCTCGCGGAAGAGCCGCGCGACCTTCTCCTTGTCTGCCAGCCACACCGAGTAAGCTTTCAGCGTCAGCTCGTCGCGCACGGGCCTCGACGCGGGAGCCTCGACCACCCACTCCTTCAATGCCTCCAGCCCGGAGGCTGTGATCCTGTACACCTTCTTGTCCGGCTTGCCGCTCTGCTCGACCACCCTGTGCGTCACAAACCCATCCTCCTCCAGCCGCGCAAGCTCCGGGTAGATCTGGCTGTGCCTCGCACTCCAGAAATACCCAAGCGGCCGCTCCATCCATCTCTTCAGATCGTACCCCGATAACTCCTCCCTCGATAACAAACCCAAAACCGCATAGCCCAACGTCCTCACCAAAACCTCCGAACTCGTTGTGTATCTATGTCACTCTTGACATATTAACTGATCCCGTTTAGGATGTATATGTCAATATTTACATATAAATAATGGAAGACGAGATGAGGAGGGAAGAGATGATGTGCACTAGATCCTACGCGAAGCAAAAGATGAGTCTCGGGCGGAAGCGGGGCGATTTCTTCGGGATCGACACGGAGAAGATGAGCGCGAGGTCCCGGGTCGCGGCGGCGCTCACGGTGCTCTTGCCGGTCGCGCTCTCGGGAGCGTTCCTGGTCGTCTTTATGCCCCAGTTGTGGTGGGTCTTCACGACCTACTTCTGGATAGCGTTCCCCGCGCTCGGGTTGCTCACCGGCGGCGTCTCGGGTACTGGTGAAGCACGTCCCCCGCGGATCTCCGAGGCGGAGCTGGAGCGGGCGCTGCTGGAGTCCATTAGGGACGGTGGCGAGGTTTCGGCCGCGGCTGTGGCGGCGAGGACCCGGCTCACGGTCGCCGAGGCCGACAGGAGGCTCAAAGGGCTGGCCGAGAACGGCCACATCGAGGTCAAGGCTCGTGGTGGCGCCATCCTCTATTCGTTGTGGAAAGCCGACGACGGCGCCATGGCGCCATGAGCCGCGAGTCGCGGTTGACGGCTGGAATCTTGCTTGTCCTGCTGCCCGCCGTCGTCTACGGTGGGACTAGCATCCTCTCGCTGTTGATCGGCGACCCCGACTACGCGCAGAACCCTCTGCGCCAGGACCTCTGGCGGGCCGGCCACGCGCACGCCGGCGTGCTGCTCGTGCTCTCGCTGGTCACGCTGCGCTACGCAGACGAGGCAGACCTTCCAGGCTGGCTCCGGAGCTACGCCAGGCACTCCATCCCGGCGGCGGCCATTCTCCTGCCAGCGGCGTTCTTTCTCTCGGTGCTCTCGCCCGATGCCACCGAGCCGAACGCCATGATCTACCTCGCTTTCGTGGGCGCCGTCTCACTGGCCCTGGGCGTCCTCGTACTGGGTATAGGTCTCATAAGGAGTGCTGGAAAGCAACCGGAGGAGGTCCGATGAAGGCTCCGAAGATCGCACGTTTCGCCAACCTCTTGTTGGCAGGATACGATACTCCGAAATGGACGGGAGGGTAGCATGGCGCAGGTGGTCAGAGGCAGGTTCACCGCGAGGACGGACGAGCCGTTCGTCGTCTTCATGATAGGGATGCGCATAAACAGGCCGCTCGCCGTCAGGAAGTGGCTCCCTACCTTCAGCGCGATGGGGCCGATGCTGAGGGAGCTTTACCGGAACCCGGAGAAGGGGTTCCTCGGGGCGGAGACCTTCGTATACTGGCCTGGCGTGGCGCTCCTCCAATATTGGCGCTCCTTCGAAGATTTGGAGCGCTTCGCCCGCAACCCGAACGATCCACACCTGCCCGCCTGGCAAAGGTTCAACAGGTCGATCGGCTCCGACGGAAGCGTCGGCATCTTCCACGAGACGTTCATCGTCGATCGCGGAAACTACGAGGCCATCTACGGCAACATGCCCGTCTTCGGGTTGGCCAAAGCCACCGAGCACGTAAGGGCGATAGGCGGCCGGGAGACGGCCAGGAGGCGACTGATGCGCGGGGAGAACGAGCCAGCGGTGCCCTCCCCAGAGTAGCCTCGTAAGGTACCTCGTACCCACAAAAACCGGCTTCATCCCCTCGCAATGTCCCAACATTCTTCGAGTTGTAGCATTTCTTCACTACTATCAGTGAAGATCGTGAAGTATAATTGGCGGGTAACGAACATAGCTATCTCACGCGGGGAGTGGGTGCGGAGAGATGATAAAGATATCGGTTTACGTAAGCAGCGGAACGGCGCGTTTCAGCGTAGCGATACAGGCTGAGAGCATCGAGCGAGCCCTGGAGATCGTAGCCGGGCAAAATCCCGGCGAAAGTTACGAGGTAGCGTTTCCCATAGATCCCGAATCCTTCTTCGTCGATGACACTGTTGGCACGGTCGCGCGACTGGCGGCGTAGAGCGATATTTTTGTCTGGCCTCCTGGCACGGAAACGAAGATCTACGACCATTCCTGTTGGGTGGTCTACTGCTGTGGGTTCCGTGCGCGAGGAGCGCTACGAACGTCAGCATGACGGTTCGAGGCTGGGTCGGGCCCGACTGAAAAAGGCCCGGGAGCTGACGTGGAGCAGGGAAGACGGGACCTCGAGCGTGCTGCCCCACGACGGGGGCATTCACCGGGTTGGGAAACCCGGTGACAGGAAGGCGACCTCGGTGCACCTGTACGGGCCTTGGCTGGGGGAGGTGGACGGTCGGGACTACGACACCTCCCGCGCCTACGTCTGTGACCGGTGGGAAGACCAGACTGACCGAAAGAGAAGGGCCGCGGTTACTCAACGCCCCGACCCCCTGTTCACCCGGTCTACCGGCCGGAAGGCGGAGGCGCGTCGACCAGAAGGCCTTCGCGCTCGGCGATCACGGGGATGGAGCCCATGTCCATCTCCAACCCGTACTTCTCCCTCACAGCGTCCACCGCTTCCTCGTCCAGCGGACCCGTGTTGGCGGGTGGGAAGAGCGGCGCTAGTTCGATGAAATAGCGCTCGAAGCCCGCGGGGGAGATGATCTCCAGCGCCCTCGCGGGCTCGTCAGCCGGGTTCCAGAAGGCGTGCGGCACGCCCCTGGGCTTGAACACGAGGTCTCCGGGACGTGCGAGTAGAACCTCCTCGCCTATCTGGACGCCAACCTCTCCCTCGAGCACGTATGTGTACTCTTCCTCGCGCTCATGGGTGTGCATCGGAGCGGCGAGCGCACGTGGCCCGATCAGGTACTCGACGAGCGCGGAATGACCCTCAGTCCGCTCTCCCCCGATCATGGACCTTATGCCAAGCTTCCTTAGCCACACCGTCTCGCCCTCATCCGGCGAGAGCACCCCGCCTCCAAGCGCGTTCGCCCACTCGTTCACCGCTTCGGCCATCGACGACCTCCTCTCCTGATTTCGGTAAGCGCTATGCTTACCGAACACGAGGCACCATACACCCATCTGATGTCCCTGTCAATATCGTTTGGTATAGTGTTTAGCGAAATGACGCACAACAAACGCAAGTACGAGATGAAGAAGCGGGCCGAGCGCCAACGCGAGACGCGCCGCCGGATAGTGGAGACCACCGTCGAGTTGCACCGCACGCGGGGGCCCGCCAACACCACCATAAGCGAGATAGCCCGGCGGGCGGGGGTAAACAGGCTAACGGTCTACAACCACTTCCCCGACACGACCGACCTCCTGAGGGCATGCTCGAGGAGTTGGACCGAGCGCCACCCCGCGCCCGACCCTACCCCCTGGGCGCAGATCGGCGACCCGCAACGGAGGCTTGGGACGGCGCTTACGGAGCTCTACGACTTTTACGCCCGCACCGAGCCGATGAGGGGCAACGTCCTGCGCGACGCCGAGACGATGCCAGAGCTAGCAGCCCTGCTCGAGGGTTCGGTCGTACCCTACCTCGAAGCGGTTCGCGACCTGCTCGCGGAGGGCTGGGAGGTCGGTGACGACGGGAGGAAGCGCCTGCTTGCCACGATCAAGCTCGCGATCGACTTCCAAACCTGGCGCTCGCTGGAGCGGGAGAGCGGCTTGAGCAGGGAAGAAGCCGTGGAGAGCATGCTCGACGCGGTCCGCTCGTCCGTCTCGCCGTCCGGAATCCCGTAGCCGAAGCTACGGGCGTGGGGACGAAATGCGACAACATTCAACCGGATTCGGAATGAATCGCCAGAACAACAAGCTGAAATGCTGACCGGCTGAAGTGCTGAAATGCTAAGACGGCGGATGGAGGCGGGTTGGGGCTCCAAAGGCCTTTTTGCGTTGGTTGTGGGTTATGCGGGTAAAGGGTCTCGGGGAGCGTCGGAGACCAGGAGGTAAAGGAGTGCCGGCATACATAGTCGAATATGGCCTGAGGGACCCCGACAAAAACCACCCGCGCCTGTCCGGGGCGATAAAGGGAAGGTACCGCTACTGGCGCATACTAGAGTACACCTGGATCGTCGAAGCCGACGAGTCGGCCGCGCGGATCTACGACCACCTCGAGGCGAACATCGACCCTGGCGACAAACTCTTCGTATGCCTGCTGGCCGGTGACGCTGCCCTGGCCGACAGCTTCTCCGACGAGGGGACGACCTGGCTGGAGCGGATCCTGTAAGCTCTGTCCGGGTCCCCGTCTTTACAGGTACAGGAGGAACAGCATGGAAGACGAGCATCGCAAGAACGTCACCGTGGTGGAGGCGGCCGATTACCTCGGGCTCACCCGCGGGAAGGTCAAGGAGATGGTGGACCGCGGGATCATCAAGGCCGACAAGTTCGCCGGCGCCATCCACATCCCCCGCGAGGAGGTGGAGCGCATCGCGCGCGAAACCGCCCCATGAACCACCTCTCCTTCGATCGCTCCGTAAAGGCCGGGCCGGCCTGACAACGCTCCGGCCCGTACAGGCCAGGTTCGCAGGATGCGCCTTACTCGGGCTTTGGTTTCTGCTCGTCCCTGGGGGCATTGACCATCACGAACCAGTAAGCCCCGATCAGAATGACCAGGAACAGGACCAGCATCACGACGAACTCCAGGTACTCCATCCGCAAGCTGCCGTCACCGAACAGCGACATTAGCGTGCCGCCAAAACCGACGATCATCCCTATGGTTCCCGTGATTAGAATCGTCTTTAGCATCGGCTCCTTCCCGAGTTTCTCCCGGGTCCCGAGCACTCCCCGTAGCGTCCTGCCGGGAGAGCCTCGACAACCCACAACGGGACCAAGTATGGCCAGGTTCCGAAATTGGCGCATCTGCCAGGTGGCCAGAGTTTGGGGCCAGGCTCTGCGAGCCGGGACGATCTTACGCGTCGGCAAGGTACTGGTGGACGAGCCTCACGGCCATCGCGCCCTCCCCAACCGCTGAGGCCACGCGTTTGATCGAACCCGCCCGCGCGTCGCCAGCGGCGAACACCCCTGGCACGCTGGTCTCCAGGAGGAAAGGCTCGCGCGAACGTTCCCGCCAGTCGTCGAGCCCGGAGCGGTTCACCTCCGCTCCCGTCAGGACGAAGCCGCGTCCGTCGAGCTCGGCGGTGCCTCTTAGCCAGCCTGTGTTGGCCTCGGCTCCTATAAAGACGAAGAGGGCCCGCGCCCCCAGGGCCCCGCGTTCGCCCGAGCGGTTGTCCTCGACCACGACCCCGTCCAGGCGATCCTCTCCGAGGAGCTCCCTGACCTCGGTGTTGGCGCGAAGCTCGACGTTGGGGGTGTTCGCGAGCCGCTCGACCAGGTAGCTGGACATACTCTTGCCCAGGTTATGGCCCCTGATGAGGAGGTAGACTTTCCTCGTGCGCGCAGCCAGGAAGAGCGCCGCCTGGCCCGCCGAGTTGCCCCCGCCGACGACAGCGACCTCCTCGTCCTCGCAGCGTTGCGCCTCGGCCTGCGTGGCGGCGTAATGGATGCTCTCGCCCTCGAAACGTTCGAGGTTTGGCACCCGTAGCCTGCGGTATCGGGCCCCGCTCGCGGCGATAACGCTTCGCGCGGCGACCTCGCCGCCACCGGAGAGCCCGACGTGGAAGCGGCCTTCTTCCCTTCTCAGGCCTAGCGCCTCCTGCGGTACGGCGGTGCGGGCGCCGAACTTGCCGGCCTGGACGAGGACGCGGCTGGCGAGCTCGAAGCCCGAGAGACCGGCGGGAAACCCGGGGTAGTTTTCTATGCGCGAGCTGGTGCCAGCCTGCCCTCCCAGGGCTACCGACTCGAGGGCGAGGGTGGAGAGGCCCTCCGAGGCCCCGTAGACCGAGGCGCCGAGGCCCGCCGGACCGGTCCCGACCACGACGAGGTCGTAGGTACTTTGTAATGGTGCGTCCACCTCCAGGCCCGTGGAGCGGGCAAACTCCAGGTTCGTCGGGTTCTTCAGCACGTCCTCTCCCTGCCAGATGGTCACCGGCGTCTCCGACGGCTTCGCGCCCAACCTCGCGAGCAGGGCGCCGGCCCTCGGGTCGGTCTCCTGCTCGACCCAGACGTAAGGCACCCGGTTGCGGGCCGCGAACTCCCTCAGGCGCGCCGCGTCGCCCGAGCGGCGGGAGCCAATGATCCTGAGCCCGAGGCCCTCGCTCATCATGTACAAGCGCCTAGCCAGGAAGGCCCTGAGGATGATGTCCGAGATGTTCGGCTCCTCGGTGACGACCTCCTTCAGCCGCTCGCGGGAGATGGCCAGCACCTCTCCGGCCTCGCTCACCACGCCCGTAAGGTACATCGCCTGCCCGGTCAGCATGTTCAGCTCTCCAAGAAAACGCCCCTCACGGAAGGTCCCGATCGTCTTGGTCTCGCCGGGGAAGTCGTCGCCGACCTTCACCTCGCCTTCCAGCACTACTATAAAGTCGTTTTCGGTGTCGCCCGCCCTGAACAGGACCTCGCCGACCTCCGTCTTCCTCGTCACCCCGTAGCGCTTGAGGATCCCGATCTGGTCCGTCCTCAACCTCGGGGCCCTAGTGCTGCGGATCTCATCCATCCGATCGCTCATGCCACGACCTCGCAGGTAGCCCTCATAACCATAGTGCCTCCTGCAGCCGCCCGCGTCGAGCGCTGTTGGAGCGGTCGGCCATCCTTCCGCACGCTCCTGTATAGTGGGGCCTCCCGGCACGAACTTAGCGAGGAGAGCCCGCATGCACAAGAATCCTTTCGCTACCGAGGCGGCCGAGTATGCCCACCTCCGTCCCACCTATCCGGAAGGGCTTTTCAAGTTCTTGGCGACGGTCGTGACTTCGCGCGGCGTCGCGTGGGATTGCGCGACGGGCAACGGTCAGGCGGCGACGCACCTGGCCGGGTACTTCGATCGGGTGATAGCTATCGACGAGAGCGGGGAGATGATCGCCCAGGCCCCACGCGATCCCAAGATCGTCTACCGGGTGGCAGAAGCGGAGGACTCCGGCCTCGAAGGAAGCTCCGTGGACCTCGTGACGGTGGCCTCGGCCATCCACTGGTTCGACCTGCAGAGGTTCTACGCGGAGGTGCGAAGGGTGGTGAAACCGGGAGGAACCGTGGCCGCCTGGACCTACTACACCCCCGAGTTCGGCAACGACATCGACGCCATTATCCAACGCCTGGCGCACGATGTCCTTGGTCCCTACTGGGACGAGCGCCTGCACTACGTCGTCGACGAGTTCCACGATCTGCCCTTCCCCTTCGAGCCGCTAGAAGCGCCCCCCTTCCAGACGGACATGATCTGGAACATGCAAGACCTGCTAGCCTATTTCGAGACGTGGTCATCGTCTCTCGAGTACCGTGAGGCCAACCTCGCCAGCCCCACAAAGGTGATCGAGAACGACCTCGCACGAGCGTGGGGAGACCCGCAACAAAAAAGGGACCTCCGCTTCCCGCTCTACATGCGTCTGGGTAAGGCGTAGCGGTTGGCCGACAACGGCGACGAGCTGGCGTTCGCGTCTGCCACGGAGCAGGCCGCGCTGATCCGCCAGAAGAAGCTGTCCCCGGTCGAGCTTGTGGATCTCTACTTGAGGCGCATAGAGAGCCTGAATCCCGCGCTCAACTGCTTCGTGCTGGTTGCGGCGGAGGAGGCGCTGGAGCGGGCCAGGAAGGCCGAGGAAGCCCTGGCCCGCCGGCAGGAGTTACCACCGTTTTGCGGCGTGCCCATCTCGATCAAGGACGTCCTGTCCACCGCGGGGGTGCGGACCACCAGGGGCTCCCGGGCGTTCCTCGATGAAGTGCCCGATCTGGACGACAACGACGTGGCCCGCCTGCAGGCCGCAGGCTTTATCATGGTAGGGAAAACGAACACGCCCGAGTTCGCGATCTACCCCTGGACCGAGCCGGAGTTGTTTGGTCCGAGCCGCAACCCCTGGGACACCGACCTTACCCCGGGAGGTTCGACCGGGGGCGGCGGTGCCGCGCTTGCCGCCGGCCTCTGTCCGGCCTCCGAGGGCACCGACGGGGGAGGTTCGATCCGTTGCCCCGCGTCCTGCAACGGCGTCTTCGGGATCAAACCTTCGCGCGGAAGGGTCTCCTGCGCCCCACGCTTCGGAGAGTTGATCGCCGGTTTTATGGGCCCGGGTCCTCTGACCAGGACGGTGGGGGATGCCGCGGGTATTCTGGACGTCCTCTCGGGCTACGTTACCGGCGACCCCTACTGGGCACCCGTCCCCGGGCAAAGCTTCGCCGGTGAGGTGGGCCGCGATCCCGGCCGCCTCAGGGTGGGTCTGGTCACGGGATCACCCCTGGGCGGGGTACACGCGGACTGCCTGGCGGCAGCCGAGGACGCGGCGGCCCTGCTCGAGGAGCTGGGTCACCACGTCTCGCCGGCCGAACTGGCGCTTACGGAAGATTACGTGCGAGATTTTCAAACCGTATGGTTCGCCTCGCTGGCGTCCACCGAGGTTCCGGACTGGAGTAAGACGGAACGCAAGACCAGGGAGCAGGCCGAACTCGGACGCCGGACGCGTGCCGCGGATTACCTGCGGGCGCTCTTGGCGCTGCAGCGCTCCTCGCGCCGCCTTCTCTCATCGTGGGAAGAATACGACCTGCTGCTAACTCCCACGCTGGCCGAGCCCCCGTTCCGAATCGGCACACCCGAACGCTTTCCCGCGGCGGAGATGGTCAAAGAGCGGTTCAGGTTCTCACCTTTCACCCCCGTCTTCAACGTTACGGGACAGCCGGCCGCTTCGCTCCCCCTCTGGTGGAACGACGCGGGGCTCCCGATCGGGGTGCAGCTTGTGGGACCGCCCGCGGGCGAGGCGATCCTCCTCCGCGTCTCGTCCCAGTTAGAGCGAGCACG
>JBKPSF010000002.1:0-3741 GCA_046734875.1 Actinomycetota bacterium
CGGCCCCGGCACCGACACCGTCTACGCCGACGAAGCCGACATCATAAGAGACAACTGCGAACGGGTTAGAAGATAGCAAACCCGGCAGTCCACCCACAAAACCACCAACCTGACAAGCGAGGCGAAGCCGAGCGTGCTGACTAGTCTGCGAAGCAGGCGTGCTAACGATAGTGCTCGTGGACGGCCTGGTCGAAGGCTCCGGAGAAGTGTGCTATGTGAGGAGCTGACTCTATTGTCTTCGCGTCGTAGGGGACTGAGACGCTCTGGTCTTCGACGTGCACTTCAATCTGTTCGGCCGGGACGATACGTCCCCCGACCAGGACGTACTTGAGCACATCGCTCGGGGCGTCGTAGACGGTGTCGTCGATCCTCCCTACCTCTTTTCCTGAGGCGTCGTAGACCCTGTAGCCCTCCAGTTGCGTGTAGGGATTATCCGAGCGGTTGTTCGCGCTTTCCATCGTTCGTCCTCCGGTGGCAGGCGTGGATGTATGTGCGTATGATACTTCGGCGTGGGCGCCAGAACAGATCCCGGTCGAAACGCGCGTAACCTGAAGGCGTTTTCGCTCTTGCTCCTGATCCTGATGGTGGCCTCGCTCGTGCTGGTGCACACGGACTCCTACGAGCCCGCCGTCAGCTTTATCCTGCTCTATTTCGTTTCCTCCGTCGGGATTATCACGGCGGCCGTGGTGGTTCCGCTTTTGCCTGCGGAGCAGTTCACCGCCGGCGTCTGTGGCTCTATCTACACCTTCTACGCGGCCGTACTGGCCTTGATGGTCTTTTTCTCAGGTGGCGTTTCCAGCGAGCTCTACGTCATGTTCTTCCCTTTGCTGCTGGCCTCGGTCCTGCACGGGTCGTGGCGGGTGGCGCTCGCGGTGCTCGCTGCCGTTCTCTTCTGCTACGCCCTGGCCATGCTGCCCGGGCTCCTGGAGGAAGGAACGGGCCAGGAGGTAGCCTCCCTCGTCTTCTACAGGCTCGCCGCCATCGGCCTGACGGGATTGTTCCTTCTCTACGCTGCGAAGGCCGTGCTCCCTTCCGACCTCACGGAAGAATTCGCGACCGACGGCGACGGCTCCGTGCTCCTCGCACGGGTCGAGGACGAGCTGGCGGCGCGCAAAGGCTTGCCCGTGGGCGTGATCCTGGTCGACCCCGGCGGAGAGTTGGAAGCCATAGACGTTCTCCTCGACAGGATCTGGTCGCGCATAGGGGAACCCGTGCTGCTCGGGGGGGGCAACCTCTTCGGCGTTGTCGTCGGCGGGGTCGACGACGACAGGATAGAGAGCGCGGCCCGGCGCGCCATCGCCGCCGCCAGTTCCCTGGGCGCAAGAGACACGAGGGCTGGCGCGGCCATCTACCCACGCGACGCCCGCACCGCCGAAGACCTCCTCATCGCCGCCGGCCACGCCCTGGAAGCCGCCTTCGAAGTCGAATCCTCCAGCGCCATAGTCCTCGCCGGAGGGCGTGCTGCCCAGGCAGCACGCCCCGCACGCTCTGGCTAACGCCTACGCCTGTCAGCATGGCGCTCCGCGCCTCGTCAGCACGCTTCGGCTTCGCCTCGCTTGTCAGCACGCCGTCTTCGACGGCTTGTCAGTTTTTTGCCTTTCTGGCCTCGCCTGGCTCACAGCGGCGCTGCGAGACGACTTCCTGAAAGCGAAGCCCGAAGGGCGTAGCGTGCTGAAAGTGGAGGCCGAAGGCCGGAACGTGCCGACAAGCGAGGGCGTTAGCCCGAGCGTGCTGACAAGCGTAGGCCCGAAGGGCCGTAGCGTGCTGAAACCCTCGCGGGGGGTTTCACGTACCGATGATATAATCGACGGCGTACTTTGCAGGCACGGTGAGAGCCGGGGGTGGGCGGCACAGATGGGAAGATTTACGAGGGCCATTCGCGGTTTCTTCGGGAGGTTTCTCTCCGGGGTCGAGCAGCGCAACCCGGAGATACTGCTGGAGAACGCCGTTCAGGACGAGCTGGAGAATTTGAAGAAGCTCCAGGTTGCGGCGGCGCGCACGATGGCCTACGAGAAGATGCTGGCCAACGACGCTGTTACCAAGCAGAAGACCCTGGCCGTCAAGGACCGGCAGGCCAGGGAGCTGGCCAGCAGGGGCCAGCGGACGGCAGCCATAGAGGTGGTCCAGCAGAAGCAGGAGGCGGAGGCGAGCCTCATCGAGATCGAGGGTCGTCTGGAAGAGGCCCGCAAGAACTCGCAGGAGCTAGAGCAGGCCTTCCGCGACCAGGAGCGCCGCTACAACGACGTGGTGCGCGAGAGGGCCGCGCTCATGGAGGAGCACCAGCGTTCCCGCGCCCTAAGGACCGCCAACGAGGCCCGCGCGAACATCTCCCTCTCCGATTCTTCGAGGGACCTGGAGAAGGCGCGGCAGTCGATCCGCCAGGCCTCCTACGAGGCCCAGGCCATCGGCGAGCTTGGCACTAGCGAGACCGAGCGCCAGATAGCCGCGGCCGAGATCGACATCAAACGTCTCGACGCCGAGCGGGAGCTGGAGATGATGGAGGTCGAGTTGGGCCTGCGCGAGCCCGAGAAGATCGAAGCCCCCCCGACGGAGGGGGCGACAGAACCCCAGGTAGAAGAGACCGAGGAGAACCCCCGTGGGTAGCCTCGTCGTGAGGAAACAGAACCTCTCGCGGCGGCTGATGGTACGCGCGGCCCCATTCGCCACCTTCGTGGGAATGGGGACCTTCGCGGCCTTCGAGTGGAGCTACGTACTGGCGGGCCTGTTTGGTATCGGGGCCGTCGTCACGGGCCGGCGGCTGCTCGACAGGCGCGAGAACGCGCGCAGGGAGCTCGTGAGCCGGGCCAGGCACAACAGGGCTGAGCTCGGCCGGGTGGCGAGGGAGGACCGCGTCGCGGCCTCGCAGATGCAGCGGTTGGTCGTTTTGCAGGACGGGCTGCTGGAGAGCTGGGATCTCCTGCCCGAGGAGTGCAAGCCGCTTCTGGGCGAGGACATCTTCACCATAGTCGGGGAGATCGAGGGCGCGGCCAGGCTCGCGCGCAGGAGGGCCGCGCTCAGGCGGCATCTGGAGAGCGTGGACCGGCGTTCCATCTCCAAGCGCATAAAAGAACTGCAGAAAGACCTTGCCAGAATGGAACCCCACTCGCCCATGCGGGCGACTTTCGAGAGCGCGCTGGAGGGACGGCGCGGCGAGCTCGCGGGCTACGAGGACGTGCTCGGCGGCATCAGCATGATAAACGCCCAGCTCGAGAGCGCCGAGAGCTTGCTCGGCAATTTGCGCGCGGAGCTCCTCGCGCTGGATGACAGCTTGATCTCGGGTCCGCAGGACCCCGGCCTCGCGCGGCTCAAAGAGCGGATCGCCTACTTCCGCCACGGCCTCGACGAGGTGACGCGGCGTGTCGAGACCCTACCTGCTACGGAAAGGATGTCGGCGAGATGAACGAGGATCGCAACGCCCAGCGGCAGAGCTTCTTCTCCAGGGTGTTCGCCGGGAACACCGAAGAGGAAGGAACCGCCATCTACTCATCCGAGGAGGTCGGTACGTTGAGGATGAGCGAGGGGGAGGGCCCCTCTGCGCAGGGGTTCACCGTCGAGAGGGCGGCGGAGGTGATCAAGAACCTTCCGCCCGAGGTGCCGCGGCTCTCCGCCGTGCGCATCGTGCGGGGGACGCTGGAGGCGGCGGGCATAGACATCGCCGAGCTCGAGTCCTCGACGAGGACCAGGGAGTCGAGGCTCAACTCCGAGATAGACCTCAGCGAGGGCCGAATCCAGCAGCTCAAG
>JBKPSF010000003.1:0-14306 GCA_046734875.1 Actinomycetota bacterium
GTCTGGGGCGAAGCAACCCGAGAACGCGACCGCCGACCCTGCGAACCCCAACCAGCCAACCGATAGCGGATCGGAGGGTACGACGAGCGCCGGCGGCACGCCGGCGACGGAGCCGGATCAGGCTCAACCGGTACACGGCGAAACTGCGAACCCGCCTCCGGCCGAGCCCAAACCCGCCGACCCCAAGCCCGCCGAGCCCAAACCGCCCGACCCCAAACCGGCGGACGCGTCTAACGCCAACCATCAGGCGCCCGTGGCGCAGCCGGAGCCTGCGCCCGGGGAGGGGGTAGATCAAGGTGCCGTCTCGCGGCCCGTGCACGAGCCGCCCGTGGAGCCGGGCGCTCCCCAGGGCCAGCCCGCTCAGGGTCGGGGAAAGCCTGCGGAACCGCCAGGCAGCGCGGTCTCCTCTGACAACACGCCCACCCACGCGCCGCGGGAGCACCCGCAGGGGAATCCACGGGCGCAAGGTCCACAGAAGCCCGTCGGGCAGGACGCCGGTCCTCCGAATGCCCAGACGAAGTCGCCGCAAACGAAGCCAGCTCATACCAAGCCGCCTCAGACGCAGCCGCCTCAAGGGAAGCCATCTCAGGGAAAGCCGCCTCAGGCACAGCTGCCTCCTGCGGAGCCGCCCCAGGCGAAGCCGCCTCAAGCCACGCCTGTGGTGGACAAGGAGCCGTCATCGCACCCCGAACACCCGCAGCCCACGCCGCCTCAGAAGCCGCCCCACGAGCCCACCATCGACCCCAAGGGGGGCGGCAACCAGCCGGAGGGCGCGGGATCTCAAAGCCAGCAGGGCGAGTCGGGGGGACCACCGGACAAAACGAATACCCATCCTAGGGAAAACGTTGCCGCTGCAGGGCCGCCGCGCCAACAAGGACCACCCTCCGGGCACGAAACTGGTACGAATCACGTGACCAGCACCGAGGGCGGCCACGTACCGCCGCCGGTCGCGAAAGGGTCCGAGGTCAAGGGTCCGGGGCACGAGATCATTGGCACAGGGAAGCCGGCCGGCTCGCAGCCGCCTGCCAACGGGCAGGTGCAACAAACGGATCGCCGTCCGGAGCCAACAGCGGCGGCTGGCCACGAGTCCAATTCGGGCACGGACCCATCAAAAGAACCATCCGGTCCACCGGAGAAGACTCCGGTCGAGGTCTCCGCTCCTGGTTCCACGGCCGTAGGCGGGGAAGATCCCGTAGCGCCTACGGGGGCCTCCTCCCGTGTGCCGGACGACCAGGTAGCCAAGCCTTCGCGGACCGTCGAGCCGCCCGCTGCGACGCCCGCTGCGACGCAGCGGGCGCCTGGGGGTGAAGAGCCTGGGTCGGCGGGGTATCGGGGGCAGCCTGCGGCGGCACCGCCGCTCGGTTCGCCGGAGTTCTTCTTCGGTTATCTCTGGGACAAGAGTGATTTCCAGGTCCGCAAGGCCCAGGATAAGCCCGGGTTGGTGCGGAGCGGCGCGCGAGTTCGTTTCCGACAAGCCCCATGGTAGTGCCATCACGCAGCGGGGACCTCCGCTGCAGATCCCGTCGCCCCTCTCCGGGTTCGGTTTCATGATAGGCGGTGCCGCCTTCGGCGCGTCTTCGTCCGGCGTCGGCGGCGACCCGTTGCTCGCCGTTATCGTCAGCTGCCTCTTCGCCGTTTTGTGGCGGGGGCGGTCTCGTGCCTGCGGCGCACTGCTGCGGGCGGGCACGGTGCCGCGGCTCGCACTCGAACGCCCCGGCTGATCCTCCTCGCTCAGGGGGTGCTTTGTGCGCTCCCGAGGTCTTGTGTTGTTCCGACGTGCCGTGAGCGAGGAGAAAACATGAACGCGTGGCAGAAGCGCAACGAACCATCCCACGAGGATAACGTCGCGGGCCGGTATCCTTACCTTTCGAAGCCCTCGAATGACGCACTCGACTTCGGTGGGTCCCCCGGCTTCTCGACGGCCGTATCCTCGCACCTTGGTGTGCGATTAAAGACGCTGGGCGCCCTGCTCTACGTGGTCGGCGCCGTCGCCCTACTGTTGTTGGTGCACGGAGGATGGTTGGAGCTTCCCGACGAGGAGGTGCTAGCCCTCGACAGGGTGGTGTTTGCCGGCGGGGTGCTGGTGGGGACCGTGTGGTTCTTTCCCTGGCCCCGTTTCGGGCGCAACGTGCTGCTCATACCCCTGTCCGCGGCCCTCGCGCTCATAACCCTCGCCGTGTACTTCTCCGGCGGCTGGAAGAGCCCACTCTCCGTTCTCTTTATCTTCGTGGTGGTGTTCTGCGCCAGCTACTTCTCCACGGGCGTTGCCGCGCTCTGCGTGGCCGTCGCGCTGCTCGCCAGCCTCGCCCCGCAGCTGTACGCCCCCGACCTGCCAAGCCTGGTCGAGTACCTGGCCATCCAGGCCCCCACCTACGCCGGGCTCGTTCTCGCGTGCAGGTACGGACTTCGGGAACGCGCGAGGTCGCAAAGCCAGCTGGACTCGGCCAGGATCAAGGACCTCGAGGAGCGTCTGTGGCACGAGGTATCGCTGGATGGGCTCACGGGCCTCTCCAACCGTAGCCGCTTCGAGAAGCGGTTCGAGGAGGAGTTCGAGAGGGCGCGTCGCACGGGCGAGCGGTTCATGGTGCTCTTCGTCGATGTCGACGACTTCAAGCTCGTAAACGATACCCACGGGCACCGCACGGGAGACGAGGCCCTCAAGCTGGTCGCCGACACTCTCGAGTCCTGCTCGAGGCGTATCGACCTGGTCGCGCGCCACGGTGGTGATGAGTTCCTGGTCATGCTGCCCGGCGCCTCGCTCCCCGAAGCCCACCGCTTCTTCGACCGGATGCGGGACAAGGTGCTCGAACGTTCCAGGCAGGCGCTCGGCCTCGAGCTGCGCATCAGCGCCGGGGCCGTCCAGTGCCCCGGGTACGCAAGGGATCCCGCCTCGCTCCTGGATGCCGCGGATAAGGCCATGTACAGGGCCAAGCGACGGGGCAAGAATCGCCTCTTCGCAGCCCTCTCCCTGGCCTTCGCCGAGAACCGCCGGACATCTTCCCCGGAGGTATAGAGATGCGCGTCTTGCTCGCAAACGAACCGCGCTCGCACAGGGAGGTCTTCGCCGGTGCCCTCCGCGCACTACGCCCCCACCTGGAGGTGATCACGGTCAAACCAGACGCCCTGGAGGGGGAGGCACCGAGGCTACGCCCCGATGCCGTTGTGTGCAGCCGCGTAACGCCCGGCCTCGAGACCGCTACGGGCCGCTGGATGGAGGTCCGCCTCGAAGACGGGAAGCTCCTGGTACGTACCAGCGACGCCGGCAGATCCCGCGACCCCAACCCCGGGCTCGATGTCCTCCTCCAGTTCGTGGATCGGGGCGAGAAGCAAGCCGAAAACCCAACCCAGGCGAATGACACCCACAACACTCCGGGAGGTCGAAGGGGAGAGAGATAGACAAGAGCTATGCTCCGCAGGCCGAGAGACCAGGCATAGGCCATCTCCTGGAGCACGCGAGGCGGAGGCAGGGCGTGTCGCTGGAGGAGGCCGAAAAGGCAACCAGGATCCGCAGAGACTACCTGCAAAGGCTGGAATGCGACGACCACTCGGCGATGCCCGAGCCGATCTACGTGCGCGGGTTCGTAAAAGCGTACGCCAACTACCTCGGCCTCGACGGAGACAGGTTCGCCGCGCAGATCGCCTTCTGGCAAGAGAGACGCAGAAGAACCAGACGAGGACCGCTCTGGGGGAGGTAGCAATTCAGCTATTCAGCTTCTTACCTAATTAGCAAGAGTAGATGATTGGGGGCTGAAACTGCGATTTTCGTCGGGAAGTGGTGTTAGTACCCGGGATTGATTTGGGGTTGGCTGCTTTTTTGTGAGCTGCGTCGGCGTGTTTTTTGCTCTGGGGTCGTGAGTTTTTCGCGCGTGTGCGGGACTTTCTGGGGCGCATGCGCGAGAGGAGACTTGCGTGGTTTTCAGGTCTAGCACCACCCGGCACCCGACCTACTCTTGTGCTGAAAAGCCCATTAGTAAGCCGAATCCGGCTTGACACCGCTCGGTTCTCTGGTAGCATCCGCCGCCGTTAGTGCAAGCAAAACAATTTGGAGGGGGACATATTTTGCGGCAGATCGCTGCAGCATTGCTTTGTTGCGCCCTGTTTTCGGCCGCCCTGCTGGCGGGCCCGACTACCGAGGACGCACACGCCCAGGGATACGGCTCGGGGCAGGTAGTCGTTGACGACGCCAGGTCCTACATCGGCACCTACTACGGCGCCTACGGGCTGGACTGCTCCGGCTTCACCTCGGCGGTGTTCGCCGACTTGGGCGTGGACCTGCCCGACTCGCCGGGCGCCCAGTATGCCTACGGCGTGCCTTCGAGCGCCAAGGCCGGCGACCTCGTGTTCTTCGATGAGTCAGGCTACGGCATCTCGCACGTCGGAATAGCCACCGGCTACGGGACCGTGATCCACGCCTCCACCTACTACGGCGTGGTGACGGAGACGCCCATAGAGTACATACCCGGCTACGTCGGCGCCGTCGACGCGTATTAGAGCATTTCAGCGATTCAGCATTTCAGGTAGTCATGTGGAGCGACGCTTGCGGCGTCGCTCCTGACTGCTACTCGCAGCGATTCCCCGCACGCATCCGGGCGAGACCGGAACGGCAATAAAGCTGACAAGCTGAAATGCTGAAGTGCTAACAAATTAACTCTTGATTCCAAGCTTTCGTACGGAGTCGATGACTGCTTCTACGGGGGCGAGTTTGTCCAGTATTTCGTCGGCGCCGGCGGCCTTCTCGGGGCCTGCGGGGTCGAGGTTGGCGCTCAGGATCAGCACTCCAACGTCGGGGTTGGCCTGGCGGAGGTCGGGGATCAGGTCCAGCCCGTTTCCGTCGGGGAGGGCAAGGTCGAGGACCGCCACGTCGAACTCGGAGTATGCTGCCTGGGCGCGGGCCTCGAGGAGGGACCCGGCCTGCGCCACCACTTCTATGTCAGACTGTCCGTCGAGCAGAATCTTCATGAGGTCCCTGAAATCGGCGTGGTCCTCGACGTGCATGACACGGATTTCCCCGGTCTCACCCTTATCGTTCATCTAGAGACCTTACCCGTCAAAGGGACCCGCAAACGCACGCTCGTGCCCAGGCCCGGTTCGCTCTCGATCTCCAGCTCGCCGTCGATGAGAACGGCCCGCTCGCGCATGCTGGCCAGGCCGACGCCTGAGGGGGTCTCCGGGTCGAAGCCGCGGCCGTCGTCGGAGATGTCTGTGATGAGCTCGTCACCGTTCATCCGGAGGCTTACCGAGATCTCCCTCGCTTGCGAGTGCCTGCGGGCGTTGGTGAGCGCCTCCTGGATCACGCGCGAGACCTGCATTCCGGTCTCTCCTAGCGGCGCCGAAGGAACCCCATCTTCAACCCGCAGGACGATCTCGGCGTTTCTGGCCATCGTGCGGTTGCGCCTGATAAGAGACTCGACCATCTCGATAAAGGGACTGTCTTCTTCGTCTTCGAGGCGCAGGTTGTTGACGACCTCGCGGAGTCCCTGGGCGCCGCGCCTGACCGCGTCGATAGCAGCCTGTAGCTGCTCTTTGAGCTTCGGGTCATCGGCCTGGAGCATGGACATACCGATGGCCGCCGCGGTGTAGGAGAGGTCCTGTAGAACGCCATCGTGCAGGTCGCGTGCTATCCGCCTGCGCTCTGCTTCCGTCACCCTTCTCAGGGACTCCTGTGCCAGCTTGCGATCTGTTATGTCGCGAAGGATGTTGACCGCCATCCGAATCGTTCCCTGCCCCCCGAAGATGGGCATCGCGCTGACTATGGTCCATCGCTCTTCTCCGGTGGCCAGGATGCGAAATCGTACCACCTCCTCGGCCCCTTCCTCGCCCCTGAGGGCCCTACGCCCGGGAAGCCTGTCGTAAGGGAACGGGTTACCCTCTTCGTCCAGGAGCTCGTACCTCGCTACAAGTTCGGCAGGCGACGCGGCCATAACTTCCCGCACGGAGGAGAAGCCGGTCATGCGCGCCGCCGCTTCGTTTGCGTAGATCACCCGCCCGGTAGAGTCCTGGGCGGTTATGCCCTCGGTGGCCCCCCGCAAGATGGCCTCGAGCTGATCCTTGGAGCCCCTCAACTCTTCCTGCGCCCGCCAGCGCTCGGAGATCTCCCGCTGGGCCTCCTCATACAGCCTCGCGTTGTCCACCGCGAGGGCGGCGCGACGGGCCAGCTCCTCGGCCAGCCGCAGGTCGGTTTCCCCATATCTTCGTCCCGACTCGGCCGAAATGAAGCTGATCGCCCCGAGGGTCCGGTCCCGCGCGACGAGCGGCACCACCATGTAAGAGCGCAAGTCCAGCTCTTCGAGGACCTCCCTGTGCCACTCGTCGCGGGCCGCCTGCTCCAGGAGCTCTTCGGGAATCTCTGCCATCAGCTCGGGCTCACCAGTCCTCAGTACCTGGTAGAGCCCTCCCTGAGAGGCCGGATCCGGCGGATAACGCCGTTCGACCTCGTAGGCCAACCGTACTTTCTCGGGGTCGGGATGCTCGACTGCCAGCCTCTTCGGATTGCCGTCCTCTTCGAGGATGTCGACGGCGCACCAGTCGGCAAGCTTGGGCACCGCGAGACGGGCCACGCTGGCGAGGGTCTCGCGGTAATCGAGGGAGGAGGAGAGCACGGCGCTTGCCTCGGCAAGAAAGCGCTGCGCTTCCTCGGCCCTGCGCTGTGCGGTTACGTCCCGGAAGTACACCGACAGTCCTTCCCTGGAAGGATAGGCCCGTCCCTCCAGCCACGCGCCACGGGCAGGAAGCACGGTCTCGAACTCGGTGGTGATGTCCTCCTCCATGGCGCGCCTTATCTGCCGGTAGGAGTCGGCGTCCACCGACTCCGGAAACTCCTCCCAGACGTTCTTGCCGAGTAGTTCCTCCCGGGAGCGACCCCAGAGCTCCTCCGCCTTGCCGTTGACGTAGGTGAAGCGCCACTCTTTATCGACGGCGTAGAAGGCGTCGCTGATGCTTTCGAGTATGTCCGTTGCCTGTTCCCTGGCCGCCTGCTCGCGGAGTAGCAGGCGCTCCCTTTCTTCCGCCTCCTTGCGCTCCGTTATGTCCCTCGTCACCTTCGCGAAGCCGCGGAGGTCTCCCGTCTCGTCCCTGAGCGCCGTGATCACCACGTTCGCCCAGAAGGTCGAGCCGTCCTTGCGGACCCTTAGCCCTACCTCCTCGTACTGACCATTGGCGGCAGCGAGGCACAGCACCTCCTCCGGGTGCCCGCGCTCCAGGTCCTCTTCGGTGTAGAAAACCGAGAAGTGCTCACCGATGATCTCCGAGGCTTCGTACCCCTTTATACGCCGGACCCCCGAATTCCACGTCGAGACGTGTCCCTCTGCATCCAGCATAAAGATGGCGTAGTCCTCGACCCCCTCCACCAGAAGCCGGAAGCGCTCCTCGCTCTCCCGCAGGATCTCCCGGGTACGCTGCGGCGATTCTCCAGAATCGGAAGGTTGAATTGCCACTACACCAATACCTCCAAAACCAGTTGGAGGTATTGTCGCACATAGCGAATCAGGAACCAGAAACCCTGAAACGCCCAGGCCACGAAAAAAGCTCTGAGTTCGGGCTTCTAGGTCCTTTCTGCGAACTCTTTTGGTAGCTCGCGCTTGAGGATCTTGCCGGCTGCGTTGCGCGGCAGGTCATGAGCCCTCTCTACCGCGGCCCTCTGCTATGTTGGACGGAATCGCCGTAGCCGCCCGTCTGATCTGCGAAATTATCCCATAGACCTCTTCATGAGGAAACAACTTCGTTACCCTGTAGCACATCACCGCCAGATCCATGCTCTCCTGCCAGACCCACAGATCCCGATAGGACCGAACGACCCCGTCTTCCCCACCAACTCCTTCCCTACTCCCTTTCAATAATCGTCGCCGTAGACATGCCGTGGCCGATGCACATAACCTGCAAGCCGAACTGTCCGTCTGTGGCTTCGAGGCCTGCGAGCATCTTCGCCATGAGGCCTGCGCCGGTGGCGCCGAGCGGGTGGCCGTGGGCTATGGCCCCGCCCCAGGGATTGACCTTGTTCATGTCGGGCTCGAGCTCGTCGGCCCAGGAGAGCACGACCGAGGCGAAGGCTTCGTTTATCTCGATCCAATCGAGATCGTCCATGCCAAGCCCCGCCTTTTTGAGCGCCAGGCGCGTGGCCGGGATGACGCCGGTGAGCTGCATTACGGGGTCCTCGCCTACGGCGATGCGGGCAAGGAAGCGCGCCCTGGGCGTGAAGCCATCGGCCTCAGCCCTCTCGCGGTCCCCGACGAGCACGGCGGAGGCCCCGTCGGTGAGCTGCGAGGAGTTGCCAGCCGTCACGACGCCTTCCCCCTCCGGCCGGAAGACCGTCTTCAGGCTCGCCATCTTCTCGGGGTCTATGTTGGGGCGGATGCCCTCGTCCGTCGTTAGCTCTATCTCGTTGTCTTCGGCATCAAGTCCCTTAGTGGGCAGGATCTCCTTGTTCTTCCCTTCGCGGGCCGCCGCGCTCGCCCGCCGGTGGCTCTCTGTGGCGAAGGCGTCGAGGTCCTCGCGCGAGATCTGCCACTTGTCTGCGATACGCTCGGCGCTCTCGCCCTGGTGTATGAGATCTTGCTTCTCCAGGAGATCCGGGTTCACCTCGAAGCCCGAAGCGCCGTTGCCCGTGTCGCTGAACATGGGCGCCCGCGTCATGCTCTCCACCCCGGAGGCGATGGCGTAGCCGATGTCCCCGGCCGCGATGGCCTGCGAGGCGAAGTGGGCGGCCTGCTGGCTGGAGCCGCACATGCGGTTGAGGCTGACCGCCGGCACCGTCACGGGGAAGCCCGCGAGCAACACGCCGAGCCTGCCTATGTTGGCCCCCTGCTCCCCAGCCTGGGTGACGGTGCCGTTTATAACGTCCTCGACCTTCTCCGCGTCTAGTCCGGAGCGCTCCAAAAGCCCATCCAGGGTGCGAGCCAGAAGCCTGTCGGGACGCACCTCGCGAAACGCCCCGCCAGCCTTGCCGAACGGCGTCCGCACCGCCTCGAGTATTACGGGCTCTCTGATCTCGGCCATGTTCTGCCTTCTCCTCTCGTGGAAGGTCGCTCTTGCTACTATGTTCTCACCGCGGCGAGCGGGAGGTCGCGTTCCGCTGCCCACTCCTCCCACTGTTCGGCGGTTCTGGTCTGGAAAACGCGCTCGAGATATCGCCGCTCATCGCCTCTGACCCCGAGCTCCCTTTGCAACCGCTCCCAGAAGTGTCCCTCCAGCGCGGCGAGCGCCACGTGGCCCTCACGAGCACGGTACAACCCGTAGCCCGGAAAGCCGCCGCCGAGGACGCCGTCGGGTGCCGTGAGGCCCCACCGCAGCGGCCCGGCGAACGTTCTGGCCGCCTCCGAGAGGGCGACCTCCTCGTAACCGGCGCCCTGCCCCCGCTCCCTGGCGAAGAGGAGCGAGAGAGCAGCGCCCACGGCCCGCTCGGCCCCGGCCAGGTCGGCCACCAGGACGGGCGGCATCCCTGGCGGCGTCAGCGTCCCGAAGCGCGCCTGGTAGGTGAGATCGTGGCCCGGCACATCCTCCTCCGGCGGCGGATGCCCGACGATGGCGACCTGACAAAGACGCGGAAAGCGAGCATGCAGCCCGGGCCACGAGAGCCCGAGCCGCCCCAGAGCCGCCGGCCGGCTCGCCGTCAGCAGGAGATCCATCTTCTCCAACCGCGCGTCCAGGGCAGCGCGATCTTCATCGTCCTTCAGATCCAACCTCACCACCTCCTGCCCGGCACGGAGTTCCTCGTAGTAGCCGGGGCACATCCTGGCCAATGGGTCCCCTTTGGGCGGCTCGACCTTGACGACCGATGCCCCCATGACACCCAGCCTGCACGCCGCCACGGGACCGGGCAGGTTCACGGCCAGCGTGAGAACCCGTACGCCCCCAAGCGGCAGATGCGCGCCTTCCCGTTGTGTACCAGCCGTCTTCATACGAACGCGCCGTACCCTCCCAGGAAGACTATTATGCCTCTCTTCGGCAACAGTAAAATCACAGCCACGGCCAACTCTTATAGGCGGAAGACCCACCATAGTCTATTGCTACCTTGACACCGGCGCTACCGATGCCCGCCAATTTACTTAGCCGGCTAATTAAGGCGGTTTGCGGAAGGCGTGAATCCGACGTGAGTAGAGGCTACAGGTCTCTTTGCTGAAGCCTGTAGCCGTTCCCCCGGAGCGGCTCACCCATTTCGAGAACCGCCGTAATGAGTTTCGGTCTGTCCGGGTGGCCGGTACGTTTTTCGGACCTTACGCGACGCCTCGGAGCGTTCCTGGCGCTCTCTATCGTGGTCGGAGGTTCACGACGAGCCGGTAGGGCGCCACGACTGCGAACGCTCCCAGGGTGGCCCAAACGATCGACCCGACGCCGAACTGCGTCGCCCCGGCGCCTGCAGCAGGCACACGGCGAAGCGCGCCGGTCTTTACGAGCCTGTGAAAGGCCCTGTCCGTGCCCCGGTTTCTCTGACCTCTCCTTCTACTCTCGTAGACACCCGTACCCCTTTCTGCCGGCTTTGTCGCTCAGCGGCCGAAAAGCCGTCGCGTGAAGTTGTTGGTGAACTTGCGATCGGGATCGTGTTCTTCCACCAGGCCGAGAAATCTGGTGAACCGGTCCCCGTGCAGCCTGGCCAGGTCGTCCTTCCCGAAGCTCTCGCAGTGCTTGCCCAGGTGCGGGCGGGCTCCTATCTCCTTGATCAGCTCTTCGGCGGCCGCGTAGTACTTTTCGAAGCCGCTCGAGTCGTCACAGACCAGGTCTATCCAAGTACAGCGACGCTCCCTGCCCGCCCCGATCAGGGTGCGGTCGTGCACGGGCGTGAACCTTACCTCGAAGAGCGCGTAGGGCAAGCCCGAGTGGTACATGTCTTCGTAGAGGTCTATGAACCGCCTGCAGGCCGCGAAAGTGTCCTCGAACGGAACCGTGAACTCCAGCTCCTGGTGCAGGTGGTAGAGCGTGCGGTTGAAGGCCTCGTTGCTCTCGAGCACGAGGTTGGACCCGCGCTCGACACCGTAGACGAGGGGCGAAAGCCTTTTCAACAGGCCGGCATAGGCCAGGAAGTTGCCGATCCAGGCCGCCCCCAGGGCGTCGATGGAGGTTCTCACGAACTCTCGCAGGCCGCCGAAGACCGACCGCCCCTTGTCCGTACCGTTCCAGGTGTTGATCCTGCACCTCTCCGTGAAGGGGAACATGTAGACGCTCAGATGATCGTTCTCCCCCAACAGCCGGTCGAGGTTGTTCTTCAGGAAAGTCACATCGCTCGTCTCGACCTTCTGTTCGACGTCGAAGCGCTCGACGCCCTCCACCACCACCTCGGAGATAATGCCAGGGGCGCCGATCCCACCAACCACCGCCTTGAAGAGGTCGTCTTCAGGTCCGCATTCGTGCACCTCTCCCCTGCCGTCTATCAGCTTGAGGCTCACGACCGACTGGCTGACGAAGCCCCACTCCTCTCCTGTCCCGAGGACGTTCCCCGTCCCGTGCACGTCGGTCGAGAGGATGCCGGCTATGCTCTGGGCGTCGTGGGAAGGCAACGCGCGGAAGGCCAGCCCTTCGTCCAACATAAACCTTACGACGTCCCGCACCCGCGTGCCGCCTTTCACGGCCATCCGCCTGGCGTGCCGGTCCTTCCAGATCGGGCCGCTGTATTCGTCCAGGGACACGAGGGTATCGTCCGACACGACCCCCGCGTTGAAAGAGTGTCCCGAACCGAACACCCTCAAGCTCCTCGAGTTCTTTACGAGATCGACGATCTCCGCCTCGGTAGTCGGCCGGACGCATTTCCGTGGCGCGTAGCGAAAACGCTTTGCCCAGTTCCTGAACGTGCGCCCGCGGACACGTCCCTCGAGCCAGACGTAATCCCCCAACGTCGCCGCGTTGAGCAGGATGTTCAGGGTGGTGAATAGCGCTACCTTCGAGTAGCCAAAAAGCCTGGTCATCTCTTCCTCCATCTCCGGATAAACCTGCCGTGACCGCAGAAGAGCGACACGGAGACGATCCCGGCGGCTCTTCCCCCTCATGTGAACAGACGACGATGAATGCCGGATGATCGCGCGGGAAATTGACCTCGTAGTCTAGGTGCATCCTCAGTCTTTCGTGACCTCTCTCGAACATCGTTCTGCACGTTTCAACGTGCAGAACTGCACGGTTGAACGTGCAAGACGCTCCTATTCGATCTCGTAGCACCATCGCCGGACCACTCTCCGGCGTCATCGAGGCCCTTCAAAACGACAACGTGTCCCTGGCCACGTGGCTCGTGCGACGATATGTCGCCATCCTAAAACTCTTCTCGCCGATGATGCGGGTACTGGAGTTTGACGAGGAGGTCCGCATCTGGCGCTTCGCGCACGCGCGGACCGCCCAGCGTGCAATCGGCGCCGAAACTAGAGGTACGGGACACACCTCAGGGGTGAGCTATCTAGACCACGTGGCGACCCACAGGGCGGACTTTTTCCCCGAGCTGTGGAGAGCCAGGCAGAAGCTCTGGGAGCGGCGCCATTAGAGCGGTCAGCATTTCAGCATTTCAGGTAGTTCTTGGCTGGAATGCTGTGGGTTTGCAATGGGGGTGAACCTCTTTGCAAGCTGCTGTGGAGGCAGATCCCCGGAATCGGTTCGCGCCAGGTTGGCTAGTCTTGCGGTACGAGCGCGAACGCCCGTATCGGGCTGCCGGTGCCGCCCGTGAGCTTGAGCGGCGCGATGACGAGCAGGGCTCCGGTCGGCGGCAGGGAGGCGAGGTTCGCTAGCTGCGTGACACCGTACTTTCCTGCACCGAGCAGATAGTAGTGGACGGGGAAAGGTGGATCGAAGCCTCCAGCGGCGCCCGCGTCGACACCTACTGTCTCCACTCCGACGCCGACGAGCGGCGACTCCTCGGCGAGCCAGCGGGCGCACTCGGCGTCGAAGCCGGGCGAGCGCGGCTGCCCGGATGCCGCGTTGAGGAACGCTTCCGCATCTTGGGCGCGCGCGTCCCAGCCCGTGCGCAGAAGCAGCCAGCCGCCCTCGGGTAGCGGTCCGTGCTCGGCTTCGAACGCGCGGATGTCCTTTACGGTGAGCAGGTAGTCGGGGTCTTCCGCGCTCTCGGCGGACCTGTCGATCGTGACTGCAGGGGCGATGAGGTGGCGGGGCGGCACCTGCGACACGTCTAGGCCGTCGCGGCCGGTGATCCAGTGTACCGGCGCGTCGAAGTGCGTGCCGGTGTGCTCGCCGATCTCGAGCCAGTTCCACGCCCACGCGGGACCGCGGTCGTCGTAGCGGCTGATCTCCTGCACCTTCAGGGCCGGCGTCTGTGCAAACTGCACGGGGAGCTGTATAACCGGGGTCTGCTCGCTCAGGGGCTGTGTCAGGTCCACGATCTCCACGGCACTATCGGCGAGAGCCTTGACCAGGGATGCGACGGGGTTTCGAGACATCATGATCTCTCCTCTCAGTGGGCTCGGAACGCCTCTTCGAGCCACTCGGCTCGCACGTCGGGGTTGACCTTGGCGTCGATCACGAGCGGTCCGTCGCGCCGTCCGAGCCAGCTTTTTAGCGGCGCCGTCAGATCTTCGCCGCCGCGGACGGTAATGCCTTCGGCCCCTGCTGCGCGCGCGAGAGCGGCGAAGTCGGTGGCAGGGAAGCGGGTGAGATCCACCGGGTGCCCCATCGGGCCGAAGTGGTGTACCTCCGCGCCGTAGGCCGCGTCGTTGTAGACCAAGACGAGCATCGGCAGCCGGTAGCGGGCGGCCGTCTCCAGCTCGCCCAGGGCCATCAGGGCGCCGCCATCGCCTACAGCCGCGACACAGAGCCGGTCGGGGCGGGCGACCGCCGCGCCGATCGCACTGCCGAGCCCGAGGCCAACCGACTGAAACGCGTTTGGGAAGACGAAGCCCCACTGGTCGGGGACGGCAAGGTACATCGAAGGGTAGCCGAGGAAGTGGCCCGAGTCGGTAGCGACCGTCCGCTCCGCCGGCAGGAGGTCGTCGAGCATTATGCTCAGCGTGCGTGGATCGACGTACTCGGCGGTGCCGCGATCCTCGTAGGGCTCGTCCCGCCAGCGCCGGGCAGAGATCTCGTGCGCGAGCTCTTCGCTGCGGAAGCCTTCGCTGTGCACGCCGCGCCACTCGAGCTCCTCGACGATCGCCCGCGCAGTTTGGGCCGCGTCGCCGACGACGCCGACATCGACGCGGTGGACCGCGCCGATAACCTCCTCGTCGAGATCTATCTGCACCACGCGGGCAGAGGGCGGGAAGAGCCTGCCGTGACGTACGGTCCAGTTGTTCAGCGAAGCGCCGATCGCGACCACGAGATCCGCCCTGGAGAGCAGCTCGACGGCGAGCGGCGAAGAGAAGCCACCGGCGATGCCTACGCAGTAAGGG
>JBKPSF010000004.1:0-6137 GCA_046734875.1 Actinomycetota bacterium
AGAGGTCCAGGAGTGGCGCGAGCGCGACCCCATAGGGATGGTCGAGCACAAGCTCATAGACAATGATGTCCTGGACGAGGATGGGATCGAGGAGATCAAGAACGAGGCCAAGGAACGCATAAAGGAGGCCGTAGAGTTCGCTGACGAGAGCGACGAGCCGCCCGAGGAGGAGCTCTACACCGACGTCTACGCCGGTGAGGACGAGTACATGGGGGAGGCGTAAGCCGTGGCGGAGACGAAAACCTACCGTGAGGCCTTGAGAGAGGCCATGGTCCACGAGCTCGACAACGACGAGAGCGTGGTGTTGATGGGCGAGGACATCGGCGTCTACGGCGGCACCCACCTCATCACCGACGGCCTCTACGACGAGTACGGGCCGAAGAGGATCATGGACGTGCCTATCTCCGAGAACGGGTTCGTCGGCGCCGCCGTCGGCATGGCCATGATGGGGATGCGACCCGTAGTCGAGATGATGACCTGGAACTTCTCGTTCCTCGCCGCTGACCAGATCATCCAGAACGCCGCGAAGGTGCGCTACTTCTCCGGCGGGCAGGTGGAAGTTCCCCTGGTCATCCGCGGTCCCAACGGCGGCGGCGTCCAGCTCTCGGCCCAGCACACGCATTCTCTGGAGTCTTTCTACGGCCACTTCCCGGGTCTCAAGGTAGTGGCGCCCGTTACCCCCAACGACGTCAAGGGCATGATGCTCACGGCGATCCGGGACCCCAACCCCGTGATCTTCCTGGAAGCCGGCGCCCTCTACGGCACCAAAGGCGAGGTGGAGGACGGCGATAACGCCGTGCCCTTCGGCAAGGCCCGCATCGCCCGCGAGGGCTCCGACGTCACGCTCATCGCCTACGGCCGGCAGGTAAATTTGTGTTTGAGGGCCGCCGATACCCTCGCCGAGGACGGCTTCGAGGCCGAGGTAATAGATTTGAGGTCCCTACGTCCGTTCGACGAGGACACTATTGTCGAGTCGGTGGAGAAGACACACAGGGCCGTTGCCGTGCAGGAGCAGTGGCGGTGGTTCGGGGTGGCGAGCGAGGTGGCGGCGATCATCCAGGACAGGGCCTTCGACTCGCTGGATGCCCCGGTGGAGCGGGTGAGCGGCGCCGAGGTCCCCGGGCCTTACGCGCGCAACCTCGAGCTCATGGCCTTCCCTAGCCAGAAGCAGGTCGAAAACGCGGCACGCAGGGTTTTGTACGAGGAGGAGAAGTAAGTGCCTGAAGTCATCATGCCCAAGATGGGCGACGCTATGGAGGAGGGTACCCTCCTCAAGTGGCTCAAGAGCGAGGGCGAGGAGATCTCCGAAGGGGACGCCATAGCCGAGATCGAGACCGACAAGGTCACGATGGAGCTGGAAGCCGAGGACGCGGGAACGCTCGCCCAGCTTATAGCCGACGAGGGCCAGGATATACCCGTGGGCGAGGCCATAGCCTTTATCCAGGGCGAAGGCGAAGAGGTCCCCGAACGCGGCGAGAGCGAAGCAGGCGGGGAAGCCGAAGAAGAGGCTGAAGAGGGCGGCGAAAGCGAAGCTGGCGGCGGAGCCCAGGCCACCGCCACCGAGACCGAGGCCCCCGAAGAAGAGGAGGAAGCTGCAGAACAGGAGGCGGACGGCAGGGCCGACGGGCACTTCAGGGCCTCTCCCATAGTCCGTAGGCTGGCTGCGGAGAACGATCTGGATCTCGCCAAGATCGACGGCTCCGGCCCCGCGGGCCGCATCGTGGAACGCGACGTGCGGGCCGCGATGGAAAGCGGCACGGCGCAGAGAGACGAAGATGGTGCCGCGCAGGAAGAAGTCGCGGCGCCGGAGCAGCCACAGGCCGAGATGCAGGGCTTCCAGCCGGCCCGCATGCCCGAGCCGACCGAGGAGCCGGGGACGCAGCTCGTCGAGCCGACGCGCATGATGCAGGTCATCGGCGAGCGGATGACCGAGTCCAAGCAGCACGTTCCGCACTTCTACGCCACCGTAGAGGTCAAGATGGACGCCACGATGGCCCTCCGGAAGCAGCTGAACGGCCAGCTCGAGGACGAGGGCATCAAGCTCTCCGTCAACGACTTCGTGATGAAGGCCTGCGCCGTCGCCCTAAGGAACTACCCCAACCTCAACGCCCTCTACACCACGCGCGGCGTCGAGTTGCACGAGAAGGTGGACATGGCCATGGCCGTGGCCCTCGACCAGGGCCTCATAACCCCTGTCATAAGGGACATCGGCAGCAAGGGGCTCTCGGCCATCTCTCAGGAGTCCAAGGATCTCGCGATCAGGGCGCGCGACGGCAAGCTCCAGCCCGACGAGTACCAGGGCGGGACCATAACCGTCTCCAACATGGGCATGTTCGGCATCGAGAGCTTCACCGCCATCATCAACCCGCCGCAGGCGGCCATCGTCGCCGTCAGCTCCATCGAGAGGCGCCCGACCTACGACGAGAACGGCGAGATCGTACCAGGCAGCTTTATGAAGCTAACCCTCTCCGCCGACCACAGAATAGCGAACGGCCGCGACGGCGCCCTGTATATGGCCGAAGTCAAGCGGGTGCTCGAAAACCCCGTGATGTTGATGGTGTAGAGCAAGTCAGCTTGTCAGCATTTCAGCAGGTGTTTCCGCAATTTGGTGGGGAGGCCCTGCCACCCGAAACCGCGTCAGCGACAAGTGAACAAAAACCTGACAAGCTGAAGTGCTGACTTGCTGACTTGGGAGATCGGGTGAACACAGAATCCAACAATGAAGGGGTGCCGGATCGGCGGGAAGGCTTTAGGCCTAGAGATCTCGTGGAGGGGGGACTGCTGTACATCGGCATCCCCGCCGTCACGCTCTACCCTTTAGGATTTATCGGGCTCGGCGTCCAGTTGTGGAGGGACCCATCGTTCCCCTACCATGACTTCACCACGATCTGGGAGGCGGTGTCCCTGATCCCCCAGACCGTGGTCGTGGCTACCGGGATCCGGCTGATATACACGTCTCTGATCGCCACGATCTTTGGCGCGGCCGTCGTCGGGTTGCTCGTGACGCTCCTGTCGTGGCGTCCCGAGAAGTCCGGCGAGGAAAGACGCGAAGTCAGCCAGCGTCGTAGGTTCTCTCGGAGCAGGCACTTGTGGAGCGTTTTGTTGCTCCTCTTGCTGCCGCTGGCGGCGGCGTCGATCCTGATCTGGGGTGACATGCCTATAGACGCCAGGCCCGATCACGATGCCGCCTACGTGTCAGGCTTCGCCGTGTTCGCGCTGGTGGGGGGAGGGATCATAAACCTCGTGAGGAGCCGGCGCCGCGACGATTGGTTTGTTCTGGGGATGGCCACCGCCTACGCCGCAGCCATACTCGCCGCCATGTGCCTCGCCGCGACACAGACGCCCGCCCTGTCGCTCATCAGGGCCGACGTGCCGGAGCACGGCGTCAATGGCGCCGATACCTGCACGGAGGAGATCCACGGCGATACCTACGTAAAGCTGGACGAAGGCCTCTTCTACTGGCACCTCTACAACAAAGGTGGCCTCTTCGCCGTCCCCGAAACCGAACTGCACCGTATCGAATACGTGCACTGCGCCGATCTCCTGAACCGGAATTGAGGGCGGCTCGTACTACCCCGCGGTTTCCATAGCCCGGCTCGCGGGGCGGGACACTTTGCCTTCGAGGTAGCTGTTGGCGACCATGGTGATGAGCTGGTAGACGGCGTCCTCGCGGGGGGAGAGGGGGCCGCGGCGGTAGCCGCGGGAGGAGGCGCCGCGCTGGACCGATTCGCAGGCTGTCCAGTCCTGGCGGTTGGTGATGTCCCAGAAATCGCTCGCGTAGGAGGGGTCGAAGTGGTCTTGCTCGATGGCTTCTCGCGAAAAGAGCCACTCGCATTCTACGGCGGTACGGTCGGGGGCGAGGGGGATGAGGCGGTGGGTCATGACGTAGTCGGGGTGGGGGCTTATGAGGAGGTTGGGGAAGAGCTGGAAGTAGTGGACGGTGCGGTCCTGCCCCTCCGCCAGGTTCGGCAACCTGGGGGCGTGGCTCTTGCCGTCCAGCGACATCGTCTCGACGCCCTCGAAGAGGTCCATGGGGCCTCCGATCCAGGCCCCCTCAGGCTCCAGGTTGTCGCCGCCGCTCGTGGGCGGGCTGACCTCGCAGAGCTCGGGGTGGATGGAGGAGCAGTGGTAGCACTCGTGGTAGTTCTCGGCGAGTATCTTCCAGTTGGCCCGGATCTCGTAGTCGTGGCGCGCGCCCACGACGAGCCTCTCGCAATCGTAGTTGTAGATCAACTCTTCCAGGTTGCCAACGTGCTCTCGGAACGGTGGTGCGTCGCCGCTCGCGTTTACGAAGTGCCACCCGTGCCACTCGGCGATGCGCTGGCCTGTGACGTTATCCGGTCTGTCCGCGCGGCCGGCACAGACCCAACTACGGTCGAAGAAGTGCTCCTGTTCCCATCGGAACACGCCGGGGTCGGTGTAGGCTTCGGCGGGGAGAGTAATGCTCCGTCCGAAAGAAAAGAGCGACGGTGCGAGAAGCTCGCGGGCTATGGGCGTCACGTGATCCTCCCCTCCGAGCGGACCCGGGTGGACGGTTCTTGCTGCTAGAATGCCGCAATTGTACAGGAAACGGTCTGGAGTCGGGAAGGAAGCATATGGTCACGAACGGTTTGCGCTACGACGCCGTGGTTGTCGGTGGGGGGCACAACGGGCTCGTGTGCGCGGCGTACCTGGCGCGCGCCGGCATGAAGACGCTCGTGCTGGAGCGGCGCCACCTCCTCGGGGGCGCTGCGGTCACTGAAGAGGTGTGGCCAGGCTTCAAGGTCTCGACCGCGTCCTACGTGGTCAGCCTGATGTCCGAAGTCGTGGTGAGGGACCTGGATCTCCCGAAGTACGGCTACCACGTCTATCCTCTGGACCCCGCCTACTTCGCCCCCTTCCCCGACGACTCGGGCTTCTTGCTCTGGGACGACCCGGCCGAGGCTGCCGAGGAGATAGGCAAGATCAACGCGCAGGACGGCAAAGCGTACCTGGAGTACAACCGCGAGCTCGGCGAGCTTGCCGACCTCGTGCGGCCCTTGCTGTACAAGAAGCCCCCCGACCCTGGCGTCAGGTCCCTGACCGACGTGGTGGAGGCGCTCTCGCTCGGGCGCTACGCCTTCGGCAACAGGAGGAGCATCTCCCGGCTCGTCGATTTGATGACGATGAGCTGCGCGGACTTCCTCGACCGCTACTTCGTAGACGAGCGCATAAAAGGCGCGCTCGCCCCAGGGGGCGTCATCGGCATGTGGGGCGGCCCCATGAGCCCAGGCTCCGCCTACGTACTGTTGCACCCCAGGATGGGCGAGATCGACGGCGACACAGGCGGCTGGGGCTTCGTGCGCGGCGGCATGGGCGGCGTCTCCGAAGCCATAGCGGCTTCCGCCCGGGCCGCGGGCGCGGAGATCCGCACGAACGCCGAAGTCGCCGCGATAGACGTATCTGACGGCCGGGCCACCGGCGTCACCCTCGCGGACGGCACCAGCATACGGGCTGGAACCGTCGTCTCCGGCGCGCATCCCCAGACCACGCTCCTCTCTCTGCTCGGCGCCGAGCACCTTCCCGACGAGCTGGTGGGTGAGCTAGGCACCTTCAGGAACCGCAGCCCCTCGGCCAAGGTCAACCTGGCGCTCTCCGAGCTTCCCGACTTGACGGCGAGGCCCGGTAAGGAGCTCGGGCCGCAGCACCCGGAGATCATGATCAGCCCCTCCCTGGAGTACCTGGAACGGGCCTGGGACGACGCCAAGTACGGGCGCTTCTCCGAGGGCCCCATGATAGACGCGGTGATCCCCACGACCAAGGACCCGACAATAGCCCCCGAGGGCCGCCACATAATGACCTGCTTCGTGCAGTACGCCCCCTACGAGCCCAGAGAGGGAAGTTGGGACGACGGCGCCAGGGAGGCCCTTGGCGACAGGGTCGTCGAGACCATCAACCAGTATGCCCCGAACTTCAGGGACTCGGTTACAGAACGGCAGGTCCTCACGCCCTATGACCTGGAGCAGCGCTTCGGCCTTATAGGGGGCAACATCTTCCAGGGCGAGATGTCGCTGGACCAGCTCTTCTCTTTCCGCCCCGCCCAGGATCTCGCTGGATACAAGACGCCCGTGGAAGGCCTCTACCTCTGCGGCTCGGGCACCCATCCCGGCGGCGGGGTA
>JBKPSF010000005.1:0-7960 GCA_046734875.1 Actinomycetota bacterium
GCGCTTGACGTGGCGTGGAGAGGAGGACAGGATGGTCGCGCGCACGGTCACCGAGGCCGAGCGGTGGCTGGAGCGTCACCATGACGAGCAGTTCTTCCTCTATGTGGACACGTGGGACCCGCACGAGCCGTGGGACGCGCCCGAATACTACACCAGGAAGTATCGGGAGGATTACAAGGGGGAGCAGATCTACCCCGCCTACGGCAACTGGAAGAAGGCCGGGCTAAAGAAGGACGACGTTGACCTCGGGCACGCCACCTACTGCGGCGAGGTCACCATGGTGGACTTCTGGATCGGACGCCTCCTCGACAAGCTCGACGCGTTGGGCCTCAGGGAGAACACCGTAGTGCTCTTCACCTCAGACCACGGCTTCTACTTCGGCGAGCACGACTACTTCGGCAAGGCCGAGTGGGTGCACGACCCCGAGGCCGAGGTTTCCGAGGACTCCTCGCTCCCAGAGTGGCTGCAGGAGTCCTGGCTGCTCACGGTCGAGCGCTCGCCGCTCTACAAGGAGCTCACCAACATCCCCCTGATGGTGCGCGGGCCAGGTCTCGAAGCCGGCCGCACGCGGGCCATGACGACGGCCCCCGACATTGCCCCCACCATCCTGGACCTCGTTGGTCTTGGCGGCGTGCCAACGACCATGACCGGCGACTCCTTCGGCGGCGTCCTGGATGGGAGCAGGGAGGAGCACAGGCCGCTCGTCGTCAGCTCCTGGCCGCTTTATCTGGCGAAGGGTGAGATCATCACAGCCGTTGACTCCAAGGCGCGCAGGATAGACAACTACATGCCGCTCACCGTCACCACGCCCGAGCGGTCCCTGATCCTTGGCGGACCAGACGACGAGCCCGAGCTTTACGACCTGGCCCGCGACCCGCAAGAGCGGGAGAACACCTGGGCCGCGAGCGGCGAAGGCGCGCTCCTCGCCGAGCATGCCCTCTCCTTCCTAGAAGGCGTACGCACCCCCGAAGAATACCTGGCCCCCCGCTACGAGGCCGTGGAGAAGTGGAGGGCGGTCAGGGAGACCGCTTAATCGTCCTGACCCGAAACCATCACTACTACCGGCCGCGCGTCCCCCAAGATAACTTGGACGCGCGGCCGGTTAACTGGTCGAAAAGAACAAAGACTCTCTCGGGCGAGGGGGCGGTGCTCTCCTTGCCGCTGGTGCACGTTCAGGCTCATTTCAGGAGTTCGATACGTTTCCTATACGGGTCGATCCTGATCGTGTCGCCGGTGCGGAAGAGTTTCTCAGGTATCCGAGGTCTTCCCCCGCGGACCTGTAGCCCTTGCTGGTGGTGACGATGAGTGGCTTGCTTTCGCTTATCTTCTTGCCTTCGAGTAGCTCCGAGATCGTCTTCAGCTCGTAGAGGGAGAGCTGCGGGGCCGAGAACACGACGAGGTTGGCGCGGCGGCCGCCGGCGCCGTAGCCGGCGCAGAGGTTTCCGAGAACGTGAAGGCAAACGAGGTGTGGCGGAATGATCTAGGATACCTCTACAATGGCGTTGTGGGGTACCTGCTCGATGTGCTCTATGAACAGAGACTTTTCGGCGCCGGGAAGGAGGAGCATCCGTGGAAGGGAGAGAAGACTACCTCTTCGAGCAGTTCCGCGTCGACCGCGGGTGCCTCGGCTACATCGTCGCCAGCGCGCGCCGGGCGGCCATAATCGACCCCGAACTGGAGATGGTCGAGCCCATGCTGGATTTCGTGTTCGAGCACGGCCTCAAGCCGGCCTTTATCGTGGACACCCATACCCATGCCGACCACATCTCGGGCGCCAGGGAGCTCAAGGCCAAGACCACGGCCAAGATAGTCATGCACGAAAAAGCCCCCGCGAGCTGTGTGGACATCAGGGTCGAGGACGGAGATAGGTTAGAGGTCGCCGACCTCTCCTTGAAGTTCGTCCACACCCCGGGGCACGCGAAGGATCTGATCTCCGTCCTGCTCCCCGGCCGCATCCTGACAGCCGATGCCCTGCTAATAGGTTCCTGCGGCCGCACCGACCTCCCCAACGGCAACGCCATCCGCCAGTACCACACCCTCTACTACACCTACCGCTCCCTCCCCGAGGACCTGCTCGTCTACCCAGGACACGACTACAACGGCCTCGAAAACTCGACCCTCGAGGAAGAGAAGAAAAACAACCCGAAGATGCTCTTCGAGACGGAAGAAGAGTTCATCGAGTACATGGAAAAGGAGAACCCCGACATGCTAACCCCCGTCTACCAACTAGCCGACGCCCTAAAAGCAAACATGGCATGAGAGGCAACAGGAGAGGAGAAACGGATGAGCGTCATCGACGAGTTGTTGAGCAATAACGAGAGATACGCGAGCACCTTCGACAAGGGGGATCTGCCGATACCCCCGGCGAAGCACGTCGCGGTGCTCACGTGCATGGACGCCCGTTTGAGCCCGTTCGTCATGCTCGGGCTCGAGGAGGGCGACGCGCACATCATACGCAACGCCGGGGGCGTGGTAACCGACGACGAGATCCGCTCCCTGATGATCTCGCAGCGCCTGCTCGGGACAGAAGAGATCATGCTGATCCAGCACACGGACTGCGGTATGCTCACCTTCTCCGACGACGAAGTGAAAAGACAAATCCACGAAGACGTCGGCATAAAGCCGCACTTCGCCCTGGAATCGTTCTCGGACCTCGACGAGAACGTGCACCAATCCATCGCCCGCATCAAGAGCAGCCCGTTCATCCCCAACAAGGAGAACATCCGCGGCTTCGTCTACGAAGTAGAAACAGGCCGCCTGCGCGAAGTAAGCTAGTCAGCACGCTCAGGCTGCGCCTTCGCTGTCGGCACGCTTCGGCTTCGCCTCGCTTTCAGGAAGTCGTCCCGGGGCGTTGCCGAGAGCGTGGAACCAGGCCAGCGAGGGCGGCGGTACTTCGAACACAGCCTGGCGAGGCCGGAACGGCAAAAAGCTGACAAGGCGCGAAGCGCCGTGCCGACAAGCGAGGCGAAGCCGAAGCGTGCTGACGAGGCGCGAAGCGCCGTGCTGACAAGCTGGCGTGGCCAGCGTGCCGACATGGTAAAGTTCGCTTTTTGTGAACGGAATGTCGCGAAGATTTAGTGGGCAAGAGGGCTGACAGGGCGCTGACGCGCAGGGATTTCTTGAGGGCCGCCGGTGCTGGTGCGGCTGGTGCGTCGTTGCTCGGGGTAGCGGGGTGCTCGGGGGTTGCGGACAAGGTGCCGCGGCTGCCCGAGGAGTACCTGCCCGGCGGTGGGGCCGGGCCGAACGTGATCCTGGTCATCATAGATAGCCTCAGGAGGGACCACGTCGGCGCGTATGGTAATCCCTGGATACAGACTCCCACGCTCGACGCGATCGCCGCGGAGAGTCTTCTGTTCACGCACGCCCAGCCCGAGGCCATGCCCACGTTGCCCGTCAGGCGGGCCATCCACACGGGGATGCGGACCTGGCCCACCAGTCCACCCCACTTTGGGTGGTCCTCGATCCCTTCGGGGCAACACACGCTGGCTGAGATCCTCAAGGAGAAAGGCTACAACACCTTCCTCGTTACGGACGCTTACGTGCAGTTTCCTGAGAACTTCGGGCGGGGTTTCGGCCTGTACCACAAGATCCGGGGCCAGGAGAACGATCACTACAAAGACCCCGAAACGATAGACGAAGAGGAGATGCGGGATGATTACCTCATCCTCGGAGAGGGCAACAAGGCCCGCCAGTACCTGGCCAACGTCAAGGGCCGCAAGGGCGAGAAAGACTACTTCGCTCCCAAGGTGTTCTCGGAGGCCACGCGGGTGCTGGAGAAGGCCGCAGGGAACCATCGGCCCTTCTTCCTGGTGGCCGACTGCTACGATCCCCACGAGCCCTGGGACCCGCCGGAGGATTACGTGGGTCTCTACGACCAGGGCTACGACGGCAAGAAACCCCTCGACGACAACTACGGCAAGGACGACTACCTCACCAACCGACAGCTCCTCAGGATGAGGGCCCAGTACGCCGGCGAGGTCACCATGATGGACCGTTGGCTCGGGAAGTTCATCCAGAGGGCGCACGAGCTCGGCGTCATGGAGAACACCCTGCTCGTGGTGCTCAGCGACCATGGCCATTGCCTCGGGGAGCACGGCTACACCGGGAAGCCCCCCTACGCCCTCTACCCCGAGCTTACCGACACCATCTTCATAGTGAGGCACCCTTCGGGCAAAGGGGCGGGCCAGAGGAGCGACTTCTACGCCTCCACCCATGATGTGGCTCCCACCATCCTCAGCTTCCTGAGCTTGGATCAACCCGCGCCGATGGACGGCCAGGACCTGATGCCCCTCCTGGCGGGCAACGGTCCCGAGCAACCCAGGGACCACATAACCCAGGGCTACTTCCGCTACATTTGCGTCAGGGACAAACACAGGGTGATGTTCTGCCTCAGCGATATGACCGACGCCCACCTCTTCGACGCCATAAACGACGCGGACCAGAGAAGAAACCTCGCCGATACCGAACCCGAAACGGTGAAGCGGATGTACGAAGAGTACGCCCAGAGCGACGCCTCAGGACGGCTTCCGACGTTCTGAGAGCCGTCACCTATCGCCGATCACCAATGCCCGAAACCTTGACCTCGAAAGACTGCTGGTCTACAGTCTCCCGATGCCCATAAATTCAGTAGGCAAAGTAGGTAATCTGCCTGGCGGGTATGCTCTTGTGGCGTCACGGCCTGGCGGCGTGCTCTGAGGCGCAGGAGAGACCGGACGCACTACCGGTAAGTACGAGAGAGAGGCGCTTGTGAGAGAGAGCAAACCCGTTGCGTTGTGGGCTGTACCACGTTCCATATCCACGGCGTTCGAGAGGGTGTTTGTGGAGAGGGACGACTTCGAGGTATTACACGAGCCGTTTTCGGCGGCCTACTATTATGGTGAGGACCGGGTAAGCGATCGCTTCGCGGATGCCGAGCCGAAGGCTGGGAGGAGTTTCGAGAGGGTGGCCGAGGACGTGTTCAGGCCGCGCGAGCAGCGCGTCTTTCTCAAGGACATGGCCTATCACGCCAAAAGGCTCTTGAGCCCCGAGTTTGCGTCGCGGTTCGTCAACACCTTCATCGTGAGGGACCCCAAGTACGTGTTGATGTCGTTGTACAAGATGTGGCCGGACTTCACCCTGGAGGAGACCGGCTACGAGGATCTTTACAAGATGTTCAAGTACGCGACGGACGCGGGGGAGGATGTGGCCGTCGTCGATGCGATGACCTTCTCTGAGAACCCTGCCGGGGTGCTAGCCGCCTACTGCGAGCATCTGGAGGTGCCCTTCACGGCCGGCTCCCTCACTTGGGAGTCCAGGGACGTCAAGAGATGGGACAATTGGGAGGGATGGCACGCCGACGCCCAGGAGAGCACGGGCATAAAGCCGGCCACGCGCAAGGACCCCGAGCTGCCCGCGGAGCTCGAGGACGCTTATGAGTACTGTTTGCCCTACTACTACGAGCTGGCCGCGCACGCCATCCCATCCGTATCGAGACCGTCGGCAGGCGCGGGGCGCAAAAATGGAAAAGAGGAGAGGATCTTGCTGAGAACAGAGAGCCAGATAGCCCCGCACGGGGGAGAACTCATAGACAGAGTGGTCCCCGAAGACGAGCGCAGGGAGCGGGCGATGGAAGCCGCGGGGCTACCCAGGGTGCCCTTGGGTCCGCGGACCCTCTCCGATCTGCAGATGATCTCCACAGGCGTCTTCAGCCCGCTCGAAGGTTTCATGCTCCGCGACGAGTACGAGAGCGTTGTAGAGGACATGCGCCTCGGGAGCGGCCTCGCCTGGAGTTTGCCCATCACGTTGTCGGCGAACGAGGAGAAGGCCGGGGAGCTCTCGGAAGGGTCCGAGATAGCCCTGGTTGACGGCACGGGAGAGCCTGTGGCGACCATGGTTCTCAGGGAGAAGTACCGCTTCGACAAGGAGCGCGAGGCCAGCCTGGTCTACAGGACCACGGACCTCGACCATCCCGGGGTGGCCGCCATCCACAGGAGGGGCGACGTTCTGCTCGGCGGCGAGGTCGAGCTGTTGCGCACCCCCGATGAGGGCCGTTTCCCCCGTTACTACTACACCCCTGCGCAGCTCAGGAGGGCCTTCGCCGAGAAGGGTTGGAAGAGGATCGTCGGCTTCCAGACCCGTAATCCCGTGCACAGGGCGCACGAGTACATTCAGAAGAGCGCGCTGGAGACGGTGGACGGGCTGCTCCTGAACCCGCTCGTCGGGGAGACCAAGTCCGACGACATCCCGGCCGACGTCAGGATGAGGTCCTACGAGGTGATCCTGGAGCGGTACTACCCGGAGGACAGGACCATGCTCGCCGTGTTCCCGGCTGCGATGCGCTACGCCGGCCCCAGGGAGGCCGTCTTCCACGCCATCTGCCGCAAGAACTACGGCTGTTCGCACTTCATCGTCGGGCGCGACCACGCCGGCGTCGGCAGCTACTACGGAACCTACGACGCCCAGCACATATTCGACGAGTTCGAGCCGGAGGAGTTGGGGATCACCCCCCTCTTCTTCGAGCACGCGTTCTTCTGCACGGAATGCGGCGGCATGGGCTCGTCCAAAACCTGCCCCCACGATCCCGACTCGCACGTATTTCTCTCGGGAACGAAGGTGCGCGAGATGCTCTCCAAGGGCGAGTACCCGCCCCCGGAGTTCTCCCGCCCCGAGGTTATAGAGGTGCTAATGGAAGGACAGCGGGTAGAGAGCAGGTAGGGTGACGTAGGACGTCGTAGGGGCCAAGCTGTCGCAGGCGCCGCGGGCTCTATGCGCGGTCCACCCCATCCTGCGCGTGGTAGGCGGCCGAGATCAGGCCGGCGTAAGCCCTCGCTCCCCTGGGGGTGAGGTGCAACCCGTCCCAGAAGAACTCCGGATGCCCGGCGCTTCTGGCGTGCCAGTCGACGAGCACGGCCTTGTCCGGGTAGCGCGCGACCCCCTCCTCGAGCACCGCGTTGTTCGGCGCCCACCGGTAACCGTCGGGCACCGTCGTGTTCACCACCAGGACCTTCCTCCTGCCTGAGAGGACCTCCATCACTCTGTCGAACTGCTCGTTGGTGATAGCCCCGTTGTCTCCTATGTGGAAGATCACCACCCGGCCAAGCTCACCCGAGGCGCGAAGCCGCTCGAGGACGCGGGTGGCCTCGGGGATCTGGCGGCTGCCGCGGGCGTCGATGGTGGTCAGCTTCGGGATGTCGCTCTGGAGCGCGTCAACGGCGCCCAGCATCACCGAGTCGCCGACGGCCGTAACCCGACCCCTGGGTGAGATCCCCGCCCCGCCGTCCCTGCCCTCATTGGCCGTTGCCGAGCGCGCCGTCCCTCGGTCCGCTGTCTCGATGTGGACGTGCTCTGTCGAGAGGTAGGAGGGCGGCTTCGGCGGTTCGGCGAGCGCCACGGCGACACCCAGCGCCGTGCAGACGGCTACGGCTGGCAAGATGGCCCCGGCCCAGCGCAGGCCAAGCGTCCGGCGCCTGGATCCCCGTGAATCGCGAAACGCCCTCCAGGCGCGTCCCAGGGCGCCGCGGCGGATGGGCGTCTCCACGAAGCGGTAGGAGAGGTCGGCCAGCACGATAGTAAGGGTCAACCTTGAGGTGAGCAGGGGTAGTCCTCCGAAGGGCACGTCCAGCTCGGGGCGGGTTACCATGAACACAGGCCAGTGCCAGAGGTAGATGCCGTAGGAGCGGACCCCCACCCAGCGCATCGGCGCCGAGCCCAGGAGGCGGGAAACCACCCACGACCGCGGATGGACGACGACCGCTATCACGGCAACTGTGGCAAGCGCCACCAGCACGAAACCGCCCCTGTAGAGGAAGGGCTCGAACTCGCCGAGGTGGAGGCAGAGAAGGAGTAGGGCGGCAAGGGCGGCGGCGCCAAGGGTATCCAGGAGCAATGGCATGGCCGGCCACCACCGGCGCTTCAACCGGCTCGGGCCGAGGCCCCTGAGGAGGGTCCACTTGTCTGCGGTACGGTACCTGTCCTGCGGCGA
>JBKPSF010000006.1:0-6855 GCA_046734875.1 Actinomycetota bacterium
GTGCCCAGGTTGACGAGCACGTCGGCCGTGCCTGTCACGTCGCCAAGTTCCCGCCGCAAGAGGAGGCTTTCCTCCAACCACTCTCGCGCCCGCTCGTAGTCGGACTGGTTGCGCGCCAGCACGCCGGCACCGTTTAGCGCCTCGGCCCGCGCGGATATCGGTGCCATGCTGTTTTCCAGCGCCGCTTCGAGCCACCGGCGCCCCTCGCTGAGGTGGCCGCGCTTGTACCAGAACCACCACAATTCCGCGTTCATCTGCAAAGCCGTCTCTGCGTCTCCCCTTTCGAGCGACCACGAAAGCGCCGCCCTCAGGTTGTCGTGCTCGGCCTCTAGCCGGTCGAACCATTCAGCCTGCCGCGGCCCCTGCAGCTCGGGTCTGGCTTCCTCCACGAGGGCCAGGTAATGGGCGGCGTGGGCGCGCCGGACTTCCTCCTCTTCTCCTTCGGCCTCCAGTCGTTCCAGGGCGTATTCCTTTACCGTCTGAAGCATCCAGAAGCGTCCTTCGCCGGCCTCCGTCTCCGCCCGACGCAGGAGGAGGCTCTTGTCCATCAGCGACCCCAGAACGTCGAGCACCTCCTCCGCAAGATCTTGCTCCGCATTGCACACCGCCTCCGCCGCTTCGAGCGTGCAGCCGCCCGCGAAGACCGAGAGCCGCTTGAAGAGGGACCTCTCCTCCGCTCCCAGCAGGTCGTAGCTCCACTCGATGGCGTCCCTGAGGGTCTTCTGGCGGGAAGGCGCGTCGCGCGGCCCGCCTTTTAGCAGGCGCAGCCGGCGCCTGAGCCGTTCGAGGATCTCCTGCGGCGAGAGCAGCCTGATGCGGGCCGCCGCGAGCTGGATGCCCAGGGGCAGACCGTCGAGGCGGGCACAGATCGCGGCCACCGCGGGGGCGTTCTGCGCACCTAGCCGGAAGTCGGGCTTTGCGGCTCGCGCCCGATCGACGAAGAACTCCACGGCCTCGTACCCGGAGAGGGTCCCGATGTCCTCGGGTAGCTCCTCGACATCGGGCAGCCCGAGCGGGGGCACCGGGAACACCCGCTCGCAGGAGAGGTGAAGCACCTCGCGGCTGGTCGTCAGCACCTTGAGGTGGGGACAGATAGCCACGAGTTCGGCCACCCGTGGCGCGGCTTCCACCACCTGCTCGAAGTTGTCCAAAAGGAGCAGCAGTTCCCTCTCCTTCAGGTACCCTACCAGCCGCTCGAACAACGGGCTCTCCCCGAGTTCCCTCAGCCCCAGCGCCCGAACGATCGTGGAGATCACCAGATCCGGTTCCCGAACCGGGGCCAGGGTGACGAAGCACACGCCGTCGGCGAAGTCGCCAGCGAGCTCCTCTGCCACGCGTATCCCCAGGCGGGTCTTGCCGACGCCTCCAGGGCCGGTAAGGGTCAAGAGGCGCGTATGTCCGGATCGCAGGAGGGCACACGCTACCTCCACTTCCCGCCCACGCCCCACGAAGGGCGTCACATGCACCGGGAGATCAACCAGGGATGCTAGCCGGGATTCATCCGGTTCTTCCGTGCCGTGAACGAACACCGATCTTATACCCTTTCCACCTCGACCTACGCGCCCAGTAATGTAGCGTAATGCAATGCTCCATGGAACGATGATAGCTTCCACAATCTCTCAACCATATCTAGCGGGGGATCAAGCCGAAGTCGTACTCTTCGAGGATCTCGCCGAGCAGGCTCGCGTTGTCCGGGTCCATTAGAGTTCCCCAGCCCCTAAAGCTCGAAGCGCCCACGATCCTACTCCGATCGAAAACCGCGATGCCCTTCCTGCCAAGGTCGTGCTTGAGTCGGTAGTAGATCCCCTCGGGTGAGGAGGGGTGCTCGAAGATGGCGCGTGACCAAGGCCGCACCAGCTCGTGAGGATCCGTGGAGATCGCGCCCGTCGCCCCTACCCTCGCCGCTCCTGGCCCCGTCAGGTCCACCAGCTTGAGCCCCCCTTCGACCTCAAGCTCCGAGAGGATACGCCCTCGGAGATCCGTTTCCGCGACCAAATTCAGGCCGCAAGATACAAGTGATGTGCACCCTGGCTCCGCAGGGCCTGACCGACCCCATCGCCCCCGCTGGCGGGTGCCGGTGAAGCTCTGGCAGGTCGCACTTGTTATCATTGGCTTTTGGCAGGGGCGGTGAGGGTCAGAGTCGAAGGAGGAATGTCCATGCGCTCTCGTGAGACGAGAATCGGTATCGAGCCCGCGCATCCCTCTTCGATCGCCAGTTCCATGCCCGTCTCGCGCATTCGTGAGGTCATGGAGCTGGCCTGGAAGGATCCCGAAGTGATCCATCTCGAGGTGGGCGAGCCCGACTTTCCCACACCTGAGCACATCGTCGAGGCCGCTCACGAGGCCGCGAGGTCGGGCCACACCCGCTACGCCCCCAACGCGGGCCTCCCCGAGCTGCGCGAGGCCCTGGCGGACAAGGTCATCCAGCGCAATGGCTACGAGGCCCGCCCGGAACAGGTGATGGTAACGCAGGGAGGCATCCAGGCGCTCTACCTGGCGCTGCGAGCCCTGCTCGAGCCCGGCGACGAGGTGCTGTTGCCCGACCCAGCGTGGCCGAATTTCCGCATGATCGCCCACCTGCTGGGGGCACGCGTGCTCCCGTATCCGCTGGTCGCGGAGGGAGATTTCCTGCCCCGCCCCGAAGACCTCGAACGCCTGGTGACGCCTCTGACCAGGGCCATCCTCGTCAACAGCCCATCCAACCCGCTGGGCACGGTGCTCCCCCGCGAGCTCGCCCGGACTTTACTGGACTTCGCCCGCACTCACAGCCTGTGGTTCATCGCCGACGAGGTCTACGACGAGCTCACCTTCGACGAAACCTTCCACAGCGTCGGGTCTGTGGCCGAGCCGGACGACCGGCTGGTCTCCATCTACTCCTTCTCGAAGGTCTACGCCATGACCGGCTGGCGCGTGGGCTACCTGGTGGCCCCGCCCGACCTGGCCGAGCTCCTCACCGGAATGCAGGAGCCCATAATCTCTTGCGTCAACACCCCAGCCCAATTGGCCGCCCTGGCCGCGGTGACGGGCCCGCAACAAATCGTCGGAGAGATGCGCGACGCCTACAGGGAACGCCGCGACGAGCTACTCGAGGCCCTGGATCGCGGCGGCCTGACCTCCAGTCGGCCCTCCGGCGCCTTCTACGTATGGACCGACATCTCCGAGGCCAACACGCCCTCCATGGACTTCGCCAAGTCCCTCATCGAGCGCGAGCGCGTGGCCGTCGCCCCCGGAAGCGCGTTCGGCGAGCTCGGCGAAGGTTACGTACGCCTGTCCCTCGCCTCCTCAAGAGAAGACCTGCTCGAAGGCGCCTCACGCCTCGTCCGGTTCGTCCACCAGAGCGAAGCGCGCGCATGAGCGCGTGATGTCGTAACTTAACAATACCCGGTCGGCCCAGACGGCCGCGAGACACGCCAACGCCTCGGCTACGAGCTCCGCACAGGCGTCCGCTTCGCCGGCAGGGACGGCGACATCTCCGCCTGCACCGCTACCTTAGAGAGAACGAGGTCCAGCGTGCGGCTAGCGAATACCGAAAGCGCTCGCGCGGCACCCTCGCCCATGGCAAGCCAGGTCGAACGCCGCGTGAGAATAGGCCCAAGCTGCGCGGTGCACCCGCGACGGACGCTGTGAAAGAAGGCCGGGGCTGACTCCTATACCCTGGCGGGTGGCTTGATCCTCTACCTGGATACCAGCGCTTTGGTCAAGCTCTACGTCGATGAGGAGGGTACGGACGAGGTGCAACGCCATCCCGCTGCACGATGCCAGGGACAAGGAGTTCGTCGCGGGGCGCAACCATAGGAGATATGGGCGAGCTGTTACTACTCGTGCGTGTCTAGCGCCACGCCTTCCTCACCCCCCGACCCAGGCAATTGCTTTCTCTTCCAGAGCCTCGGTATGGGTCAGGCGGGTCAGGCCGGTGCCGTCAACGTTCACTACGTACATGTCGTATCTAACAGGCAGCCTGACATCTCGATGCCCGCTAGGCGTATAAGGCGTGTACTTGATTCGGTAAATCACGAACGCTACCTTCTCGCTGTCGGGAGAGAACAGGACGCCCCCGCCACCGTGGATGTTTTCTTGGATGCTGTAACCCTTCCCGAAACGTTTCGTGTTGTGGGTGAGGCGGCTCAGGTTGGTACCATCCGTGTTGATTACGTAGAGATCTTCGGAATCAGGACCACCCGGGGTATCGGTCACGAACGCTATCTTCTCGCTGTCGGGAGAGAAAACGGGACCCGCGGTATACCTCATCTTGTCGACGAGCTGTGCCTGGTCCGACCCATCGGCGTTAGCCACGTAAATTTGTTCGCCTTTTGTGAATGCCAACGTTCGGCTGTCGGGCGAGAAGATGGGCGTGGATTCCTTACTGTAATCGTAGCCGGGGTCGCCCAGATCCGTGGTGCCCGCGCTGGTGCGCACGGAGATATCCGTATCCTCGGGAGGGGCGGAACTATCGGAATCCGTGGCCTCGGGGGCGGTCGTGGTTACGGAGGCTAGCTTCCTGCCGTCGGGGGAACAGACAGTTTGGTCACCGGACTCTGCGCTTGCAACTACATTGGTGTCATAAGTGAAAAGGCTCTCGATCTCGCTGTCGTCGAGCAGCAACGAGTCGGGTATTCTGAGTTCGGCCGCCGTGGTCCTGGTGAGTTGAGTGAGGCCAGAGCCGTCGGCGTTTATCACGTACATCCCGGTACCGGGATTACCGGGACTCTCGGGCATGGTTCCGCTTGAGCTAGCAGTGGTTTGCGGGCTACTTGCGAACACTATCTTCTTGGCTCTCGAATCGTCATCCAGAACTTCTCGCTCGTGACCACTCCCGTTCGAGGAGCATGCGGCTAGCGGCTCGAGGTTCGCATTTTTGGCTTCCCATTGGTGATCATCGCCACCGGAAGAGTGGTCTTCGGCTACCTGCTGATTGCCCTTCCCGCCGGAAGGGTAGATGAGCAGCCCAACGGGAACAGCTACCGCTACGAAGAAGAGTACCCCACCGCCGATCAACCACGTGCGAAGGGTAGTCGCGCTCGACAGGCTTCGTACATGGTTCGCGATCGACGGAATACGAGACTTGGCCGCGACAAGCAGAGCACGAAGTTTGTCCACGAACGACGCGATACGATGCCTGCTCGGTTCGTTGGGTTCCTGCGGCTTTCGGGTATCGAAGTCCGGCACCTGGCTTCTCTTCTATTCCTTTGGTGGGGGTTCATCTAGCCCCTGTGGGCTACTCGTTGCTCGCATATTAGAGCAAGGGCCGATGAAACGGGGATGAATCCTGCTCGGACGTGTGGCACGGTTTGCCCGATACGCCGTAAATTCACTTAGGATCGCGGCCTGGTCCTCCCCTCAGGCGTGGGCACACCGCTCTCTCACCGCAACGACGTGAGCTCGTTCAAGGCTGTGCTGAAGCGCGCAGGGCTGCCCGCCAAGATCCGCCTCTACGACCTCAGGCACACGTGCGCCACGCTGCTGCTCTGCCGAAACGTCCATCCCAAGTACGTCCAGGAGCTCCTGGGGCACGCCTCCATAGCGCAGACCCTTGACACCTACTCCCACGTCCTGCCAGGCATGAACGGCGGGATAGGCGATGCGATAGACGAGGTTCTGGGGTAGGCGTCTATTGCTGCCGCATTGCTGCCACAGCCCCCAGTAGAGTGCCGGGGGCTGTTCTGCTTTTCCGCCGTTTGCAGGGGATTTGAGAGTGAGCCGCCCAGGACTCGAACCTGGAACCTAGAGATTAAGAGTCTGTGCCGACGGGTCGCAGAACGTTTCAGAGCGTTCCATATTTTGCTTACTTGAGCCGAATACTCCGATTAGATGTTTCACGTTGTTTCGCGCCGTAGCGCCCGGTTAGTGTCAGCTAGGTCGGTGTCCTACCTCGCTCGTCGCACCGAAATCTTGCCAGTCCCCTCTTGCTCTCCCGAGCGCCTAGAAGGTGCTTTATCCGAAGTCGCGGCTAAGGCATGGCCCTCTTGAAGAGCCCCGGATAATCTAACACCAGGCCGTCGGCATCCACCGGCAGGTCGGCAGTGAACCCACCGTCGAGACTCACGAAACGGTACAGCCCGCCATAGCTGTCCCTCTCCAGGCACGTGTAGCGCTGCGGCTCCGGCCAGGGCTGCAGCTCGGTGCCATCGAAGTAGGCCACGCAGATCTCGGCGGACTCCCCGGGCGCGAGGTCGAGCCGGCGGATGGGGAGGGTGTTCGTGAAGGGCGTCTCGGAGATATCCACGTACTCGCAGCCGTCCAGATAATTCACGGCACGTCCTTCGGGCTCAACCCAATTGCCCCTCCCGTCCGAGAGCAGCTCGACCTTCGGTGGCTCGCCGGGGACGCCCACGCGGGCGGACCGCACGCGCCAGCTGGCGTCGCAGCGCACTTCGTAGGCGATGCGGAACGGGCGCCCTTCCGCCACGCCCAGGACCAGGCCGTCGGCGATGACGCCACTTTCGCGCACTGCCAGACGCATGTGCCCCAACCCGGGCTTCTCCCAGGCCGACCACATCACCTCACGTATCACGCACCGCCCCTAGTCCGTTGGTTCCCAACACCCGCTGCGGAGGATTCTACGAGTTGCCGAGGTGCTCCCACACCCTGCGTTTTATCGGCTCTATTCCCCTGAGTGCGTGGAAGGAAAATTCCACGCACTTCGCCCAAACGGCGTTCTCGGAAGTTCGGTATGGTCTCGGAGTCCAACCGGGGCGCTCCCTAGAGGCTTCACCGCTCGTCGAGACCGTCCCGTACGTTCTCCTCGGTATCGTGCTCTTGTCGGCGTCTCTGTCTGTAACCGTAGGCGACTCGACGTACCCTCTCCTCGTCCTCCAGGCTCGCCCCCAGAGCCCCGGCCACCGTGGCCAGAGAGGT
>JBKPSF010000007.1:0-16264 GCA_046734875.1 Actinomycetota bacterium
GAAGGGTTGCTGGTTCGAGTCCAGCCGGGGGAGCCAGGCGGTACCACCCGGGTTTCCCGCCAAGGGCCCATAGCTCAGTTGGTTAGAGCATCCGACTCATAATCGGACGGTCCCAGGTTCGAGTCCTGGTGGGCCCACGAAATTAGCTTGTCAGCATTTCAGCCCCACCCCCACACGTCATTCCCGCGCAGGCGGGAAATCCACGAGTAGCCGAAGACGTGGGCTTATGCTCACCGGCGATTGCCGTTCGCCCGACTCAGAACTGCTCGCCGCAACCCAACGCCCCCGACTATTTCGAGTTGTCGCAACATGTAGGGGTTCAGTCTGCTAGTCCCCGACATGTTGAGCCACGACCTCGAAATGGTTTCTGCGGCTGAACCCGTCCCTGACAGCCGATGAGTGACGTTTTCGTAGGGGTCCTTACCCCTAGGGAGGAGGGATAAAGATAGTCTGAGGGCGAAAACGAGGTCTTCGGAGGCTCTAAAGAGGGGCTCTGATTGCGATTTTTTCGGGCATATGCAAGAATTTCGTCGTTGTGGGTCAAAGTGGAGCGTAGTGGGAGGACACGGCGCTGGCCCTTTTAGGCGAGTACGAGCACACGCTAGACGAGAAGGGGCGAATGACCCTCCCTTCTCGTCTTCGGCCTTATTTCGAGGGTGGTATCGTCATCACCAAGGGAGTGGACAAATGTTTGTTCGCCTTTCCGCCTGAGGAGTGGGCGGCGTTCAAGGCGAACATCAAGGCCAATGCGGATTTGACGGCCAGGGGGCGTCAGCTCTCGCGGATGTTCTTCTCCATGGCCTTCGAGGCGACCCTAGACAGGCAGGGTCGCGTTTTGATCCCGACCAAGCTCGCCCGCTACGCGGGGTTGCAGCGTGACGTGACGATCACCGGGGTGGACGACAGGTTGGAGATCTGGGACACCGAGGAATGGGACAGCTACGTCGCCGGCGCGGACGATACCTTCTCGGAGATCGTGGAGGAGTTCGCGGGAAGGGACCTCGGCGCGTGATGGCCACAGGACACCGTCCCGTTATGCTGGAGGAGGCCATCGAAGCCCTTCGGCTGAACCCCGACGACGTCGTGGTTGACGCGACCTTCGGCGGGGGCGGCCACTCTCGCGCCATCCTCGACAACCTCGGAGCAGGGGGACGCCTCGTGGCGATCGACAGGGACCCGGAGGCTATAGAACGTGCCTCCGACCTTTTGGAGGACCCGCGCTTCCAGTTCGTCCCCGACACCTTCGACGCGGCGATGTGGGCGATGGTCGAGGATGGTAGGAAGATCGACGCGATACTCTTCGACCTCGGCCTCTCCAGCTTCCAGATCGACGAGCCCGAGCGCGGATTCTCCTACGTCAACGAGGGACCGCTCGACATGCGGATGGACCCGGGCTCAGGGCTGTCTGCGGCCGAGTACCTGAACACTGTCGAGGCCGTGGAACTGGCGCGGGTGCTCTCGGAGTACGGGGATGTACCGCGGGGCGATGCGCGCAGGGTGGCGCGACAGATCGTGGAACGGAGACCGCTTCGGGTCACGACCGACCTGTACGGCGCCGTGCGCGCGGCGGTCGGCTGGAAAGAAAGGGGCGGCAACCCGGCCAAGAGGGTTTTCCAGGCCGTGCGCGTCAGGGTAAACGACGAGCTTTCTGGCCTCGCAAGAGCCCTGGACGCCGCAGAGCATTTGCTGGTGCCAGGTGGCAGGCTCGTGGTGCTCACGTTTCATTCCGGGGAGGACCGGCTCGTCAAGCGCTTCATCTCGGAGCGGGAAGGGCGTTGCGTCTGTCCTCCCGAGCTGCCGGTCTGCGTTTGCGGCGCGCGTCCCGTCTTTCGGCGGGGCCCGGTCTTCAGGCCCTCCGAGCGCGAGGTTGGGGAGAACCCGCGCAGCGCGCCGGCCCGGTTGCGGGCGGCGACGAGGACGGACGAGCCGCCGGGGGGCGGTCCCTGATGGCCGCGCCGCAGCGCAGGTACAGGGCCGCGCTTCCCACCCAACCGGCGTGGCCGGCTCATGGGCGGGAGCCCGAAAGACGGTTGCCGGAGCGCACCTTGCGCAGGAGAGCCGCCGGACGCCGTCGCCGGTTCGCCCTGCTCGTCGTGGTGCCCGTGATCCTGATGCTGGGGAGCGTCTATCTGCACACGGTCGCCGCGGGGCTCGACGCCAGGGCCGCCGAACTCGGCGAGCAACTCGGCAAGGCCCAGGACGAAGGGGAGAGGCTCCAGGTCAGGGTCACGGAGCTCTCGGGCTCGGCGAGGATCAGGGAGCTCGCCGGCAAGCTAGGTATGCGCCAGCCTGACAGTGGCGCTTTGAAAGTCTACGCAAACGAATCCCGAGGCAAAGCGGAGGATGGGAAACAGGATGGCACACAACAGAAAGGAGGGGAGCAGCGGTAGAGCGGATCGGCCCGGGCCTCGCAACACGAAGCGCGGGCGCGGCAAGGCTACCACCCCTCGCACCAGGACCCGGGATCGTCAGACCCCGGAAGGCAGAGTCATACACCTCTCGGAACAGAGGCGCAGGCATAGCAGCCGGAGAACGTCTCGCCTCTCTCCCGCCCCTCGAAGGCCGCGGACCGTCGGCCATAAACGGTTGTGGACCGTCGCCGCGGTCTTCCTCGTGAGCGGGCTGCTACTCGGCGGGAGGGCAGTGCACATAAGCCTCACGGAGGATGAAGCCTACAGGGCGTTCGCAGCCGAGCAAAGCTGGGCCGGTACCCAGACCGCCTCGCCGGCTCGCGGCAGCATCATGAGCGCCGACGGAAGGGAACTCGCCACGAGCCTCGGGGTGGCGCGTGTGATCGCCACCCCTTACCAGGTCGTTGACCCTGAGGCGACCGCCGAGAAACTCGAGTCCATAATGGGCTCCGAGACCAACCGGAGCGTTGACGAGATAAGGAACGCGCTCACCCAGCGTGACGCCGACGGCGAGCTCGTGGGCTACAGCGTCGTGGCAGTCGGCATTAAGCCTGAGACCGCCGCGAGAATCCAGGGTGAGGGCATGGAGGGAATCACCACGGCCCCCGACACGGAGAGGGTATACCCGAACGGGTCGCTCGCCAGCCAGCTCGTGGGACACTCCAGCAACTACGGACAGGCGTTCGGAGGTGTCGAAGCCAGATTCGACTCCGAACTGAAGAGTGGTAAGGACGTCAAGCTGACGGTCGACTCCGCCGTGCAGCAGGAGTTGCAGAAGGCCCTCGGGGCCGCCGTCGAGAAGAGCAAGGCCAAAGGCGCCGTCGGGGTCCTCATGCGCGTGGACGACGGGGCGATAGTCGCGCTGGCCAACACGCCCTCCTACGACAACAACGACTTCGACGAGGTTCCGGTGGCGGATCAGCGAAACCGGGTGCTCACCGATCCCTACGAACCGGGCTCCACCTTCAAGGCCTTCACCGTGGCCTCGGCGCTGGAGGAGGGCGCGGTCACGCCCACCGACAAGTTCGTGGTCCCTGACCACATGGTAGTGGCCGACCACGTCATTAACGACTCCGAGCCGCACGAGACCGAGGTCCTGACCCCCGGTGGTGTGCTTGAGCACTCCAGCAACGTCGGGGCCACCAAGATCGCCATGGAGATGGGCGGCAAGAAGCTCTACCAAAACATGCTCGACTTCGGTTTCGGCAGCCCGACGGGCGTGGACTTGTGGGGCGAGAACTTCGGAGACGTTCCCGCATACAAGGACTGGAGCGGGATCTCGATCGGCAACATACCCTTCGGACAGGGCTTCACAGTGACGCCGATTCAGCTCGTCTCCGCCTACGCCACGCTCGTCAACGGCGGCTACAAGGTCAAGCCGCACGTCGCTAAAGGGGATGGCCGGGCCGAACGCGGCCCCCGGGTGATAAGCGGCGAGACCTCGGATATAGTACGCGGGATGTTGCAAGGCGTCGTCGACGACGGGTCTGGCCACTTCGCCCAGATTTCCGGTTACACGGTGGGCGGCAAGACGGGGACCTCGCAGAAAGTCGACCCGAAGACAGGGACCTACGGCGCCAGGTACGTGGCCTCCTTCGTCGGGTTCGTCCCGGCCACCGATCCGGAGTACGTGATGCTGATAGCCGTCGACGAACCTGCAAAGTCCTACTGGGGAGAGGTTGACGCCTGCCCGGCTTTCCGCCAGGTGATGGAGTTCACGCTCGGCTATTTCAACGTCCCGCCTGACCGCAGGGGCTTTAAAGCAGAGGAGCCGCTCTGGTGAGGCCGGCCACGCTAGCAGAGGTCGCAAGGGCCATGGGCGCGGATCCCGCGCACCCTGACACGCTCGTTACGGGGGCCGCGATCGACTCCCGTAAGGTGCGCGAGGGCGATCTGTTCTTCGCCCTGCGTGGCCGTACCGACGGCGCGGACTTCGCCCCCGAAGCACACCTGCGTGGCGCGGTAGCGACCGTGGCCACCCGCCGCCTCGACGTGCCGACCCTGGTCGTTGACGACCCGGAGGAGGCGCTGCAGAGGCTCGCCAGGTGGACGCTCGTCCGTCCTGACGCCCCGTCGCCGACGGTCGTCGGTATCACCGGTACCGTCGGGAAGACCACGACCAAGGATGCCCTCGCGACCATCCTCAGGCACGCCGGGAAGCGCGTCTCCGCCACCGCGGGCAACCTGAACAACGAGCTAGGGCTTCCCCTCACCGTCCTCTCCGCCGACCCCCGCACCGAGGTCCTCGTCCTCGAGATGGGGGCCACCCACGCCGGGGACATCGAGCACCTGTGCGGGATCTCACCCCCCGAGGTCGGTGTGCTGACCGCCATCTCGCCCGTTCACCTGGACTCTTTCGGGTCGCTCGAAGGCCTAGCCGCTGCCAAAGGCGAGCTCGCCCTCGCCCTCCCCGGGTCAGGGACCCTGGTCGCCCCCCTTGATGCGCCCGAGAAGGCGACCGGGTCAGGGCGCAAGCTGGGGCGTCGCATCACCTTCTCCAGGGAAGGCGACGCGGACCTGGTAGCGTCGGGGATCGAAGGCCGCGAAGAGGGCCTGCGCTTCGTCGCCACGACCGGCGGCGAGTCAGTCGAGGTGAGATCCCCGGTCTTCGGCACCCACCTGGTGGAGCCGCTGCTCGCCGCACTGGGCGGCGCCCTCGCCCTCGGCCTCGACCTTGATGTGGCCGCTAAAGGGCTCTCGCGCCTGAGGCGCACGGGCCTCCGTGGCGACGTGTACAGGCTCAGAGACGATATCGTCGTCTACGACGACTCCTACAACGCCTCCCCCGCCGCCGTCGCCGCCGTTCTGAAGTATGGCGCGGAGCAGGCATCCCAACAGGGGCGGCGCCTCGTCGTGGTCCTCGGCGGCATGTTCGAGCTCGGTCCGTGCGCCCGCGCTTACCACCGCGAGGCCGGCGAGCTTGCCGACGAGGTCGGCGTCGACCTGCTGGCCTGCGTCGGAGATGAGGCCCGCTGGTACGCCGAAGCCTTCTCGGGTAAGACCCTCTACTACACGGATGCCGCGACCGCCGCACAGACCCTGCGTGACGAGCTTCAGGGCGGAGACTACCTGATCGTCAAGGGTTCGCGAGGGGTCGGGCTCGATACCTTGACCCGTAAGTTGAGGGAGAGTTTAGCTCTTGTTTAGCGTTGTACTCGGTGCGGCGGTGGCGTTCCTCGTGACCGTCTTGCTCGGCTCGAAGTTCATCGAGTTCTTGCAGTCTCGCAAGTTTGGGCAGGTCGTGCGCGAGGAGATGCCGCAGACGCACCTCATCAAGGCTGGCACCCCGACGATGGGTGGGATCGTCATGCTTACGGGGCTCGTCGGGGCACTCGTGGTCGTGGCTCGGCCGAACGTCGCAACGCTTACCACGCTCTTGCTCGTAGCCGTGGTTGCCGGCATAGGCCTCTACGACGATTGGCAGAAGATCTCCAAGCAGCGACCCGAGGGCTTGAGCGCCCGCTACAAGTTCTTGCTTCTGACTCTGGCGGTCGTTCTGGCCGACGTGCTTGCGGTGCGTTACGTTGGCGTTACCCAGACCGTGCTCGTGCCTTACTTCGACCAGAGTCTCGTTTTGGGGCCAGGGCTCGTTGGTATAGCGCTCTTCAGCGTCTTCCTGTTGCTGGTTATCGCGGGCACCACCAACGCGGTGAACCTCACCGACGGCCTCGACGGGCTCGCGGCGGGGGCAGGGGCCATAGCGCTCCTGGCGTACACGGCGATCGCTTTTCTCGAACGTCAGTACGACGTGGCGGTGATCTGCGGCGCCATGGTAGGGGCCATCGTGGGATTCCTCTGGTACAACTCCCATCCGGCCCAGATATTTATGGGCGACACGGGCTCGCTGGCGATAGGCGGCGTGCTCGCTGCGGCGGCGGTCTTGACCAAGACCGAGCTTTTGCTCCCAATCGTCGGCGGACTCTTCGTGGTCGAGGCGGTATCCGTCATGGTGCAGGTCTTCGTCTTCAAGCTCACGGGCCGCAGGGTCTTCAAGATGGCCCCGATACACCACCACTTCGAGTTCCTGGGATGGGACGACAACAAGATCGTGGTGCGGTTCTGGATCGCCCAGGCCGCCTTCTCCTCGGTCGGTTTCTTCCTCTACTACATCTTCCTCTACAACGCGGCCGGGTGATCCCGTGAAGACGCTGGTACTCGGGCTCGGAGAATCGGGCGTCGCGGCGACGCGGGCGCTCACGGAACGGGCCGAGAACGTCTTCGTGGCCGACGGTGGCGACAACAGAGGACTGCGCGATACCCTCGCCGGCCTCGACGTACCCGGCGTCCTCGGCGCCGGCCCCGAAGTCCTTGACGGCGTGGACAGGGTAGTAGTAAGCCCAGGCATAAGTCCCCGCAACCCCGTGTTGCGGGCAGCGGAAGAGAGCGGCGTACCGATAACCTCCGAGGTCGGACTCGGCCTGGAGCTGCTCGGGGACGATGCGCGAGTGGCCGCGGTCACCGGCACCAACGGGAAGACCACCGTCGTCGACATGCTCCACCGCATGCTCGAGGCCTCAGGCGTGCCCCACGCCGTCGCTGGCAACTCCTGGAGGTCCCTCACGGGATGCGTCGGGGAGGCGCGCCTGGCAGGACTCCTCGTCCTGGAAGTCTCTTCATTCCAACTCCACTATCTAGAGAGCCCGGGCTTCGACGTTGCGGCGCTCCTCAACGTGAAGCCCGATCACCTGAACTGGCACCACTCCTTCGAGGAGTACACTGCGGACAAGCTCCGGATCTTCGAAGGACAGCACCAGGAAGACCTCGCCCTCGTGAGCGCCGAGGACCCCGTTGGACGCGCCGCCGAGGGCGACCTCGATGCCGGGGTGCTCCTCGTCGGCAGCGGCGACACCGCGGTACGTGACGGCAGTTTGTCGTTGCGCGGCTCGCATCTGGCAGATGTCTCCGAATTACGCTTCGCAGGAGCGCACAACCTCGAGAACGCGCTCTTCGCGGCGGCCGCCGCGGAGAGACTGGGCGCGACGCTCGACGACATCAGAGAAGCGCTGCTCTCCTACGAGTCCAGGCCACACCGCGTGCAGGTCATCGCGGAGGTCGCGGGCGTAACCTATGTGGACGACTCCAAGGCGACCAACCCGGCGGCGGTCGTCGCCGCCCTGGAGAGCTTCGAAGCGCCCGTGGTCCTCATCCTGGGCGGTTCGGAGAAGTTCACGGACTTCTCGGAGTTGTTGCCAGTCCTGACAGGATGCAGGGCCGTCGTTTGCCAGGGCGAGGCCGGGCCGCGCATCGCGGCGTACCTCGAAGACGAGGGTTGGGGAGGCGTGGTCCACAGTACGCCTGACCTGGCGGCGGCCGTCGAGAAGGCCGGGGTGCTGGCGCGACCAGGAGACGTTGTCCTGCTCTCGCCTGGGTGTGCGAGCTTCGACCAGTTCTCGGGCTACGCCGAGAGGGGAGGGGCGTTTGCCGGGTTTGTCCGGGAAAGCGCCCCGTGCCGGAGGACCGTCAGGCGATGAGCAGCCTGCGGGCTAACCTTTTTCTGGTAGCCCTCGGGCTCTCCATGCTCGGGCTCGTCATGGTCTATTCGGCCACCTTCAGGGACTTTGGCACGGACTTTCTGCGGGAACGCTGTGTCCACATGGTGCTCGGCGTCATCGTCTTCTTCGTGATCAGCCGCGTCAGGTACACGGCGTGGCGCAGGTACGCCCCGGCGTTATATCTGGTCGTTCTGGCGGGCCTCGTGCTCGTCCTGATCCCGGGGATAGGGAGCCAGATCAACGGCGCCAGAAGGTGGCTCGACGTCGGTCCCATGACCGTGCAGCCCGCGGAGTTCGCGAAGCTGGCCGCCGTGCTCGTCCTGAGCTGCGCGGTCGCGCGCCTGCCGGCCGGTTCCGGCCTGCCCTTCAAACCGCTCGCGATGGTGGGGGCGCTCTTCGGCCTGGTACTCATCGAGCCTGACTTCGGTACCTCGGTGATCCTGCTCTCCGGCGTCGCCGGCGTGCTGTGGGCCTCCGAGATCCGGACTCGGGACCTCGTGCTCTCAGGCCTCCTGGGCCTGGTGGCCGTGGCCGGGATGATGCTGCTCGAACCCTACCGGCGCGAGCGGTTCATGACGTTCCTCGATCCCTGGGTCGCCTCCGACGGCTCCGGCTACCAGGTCGTGCAGGCCATGGTCGCTATAAAAGCCGGGGGGTTCTTCGGTGCTGGGGCGGGATCGGGCGGGCAGGGCCCTTACGTGCCCGAGATCGGGACGGATATGATCTTCGCCCTCATAGGGGAAGAACTGGGCCTGATCGGGATGATCGCCGTGATCGCCGCGTTCGGCTTTATCGCGCTGGCAGGCCTGAGGATCGCCCTTAACGCGCCTTCGGTGATGGCCCGCTGCGTGGCCGCCGGCCTGACCACGATGCTGACCGTGCAGGCGATCTTCAACATGGGGGCCGCCATGGTAGTGCTCCCGCTCGCCGGGATGACGTTGCCGTTCGTGAGCTACGGGGGCTCCAGCCTCCTGGTATGCTTCGCCGCCGTGGGCATCCTCTACAGGATATCGGAGGACAGTGAACGAGCGAGCGAGATCAAACCTCGCAAGACCAAGAATCCTGATAGCAGGAGGCGGCACGGGAGGTCACGCTATCCCCGCGCTGTGCGTGGCGGATGAGCTGAGGGATAGGGGCACTTTGGTCGAGTTCGTGGGATCCAACAACGGAATCGAGAGACGTCTCGTCCCGGACGCGGGCTTTACCCTACATGCCTTGCCCCTGATGGGCTTCGCTGGTAACCCGATAAAGCAGGCCCAGGCCGGCCTGCTCTCTCTCCGGGCCATTCGGCACTGTACACGCATAATACGGAGCTTGAAACCCCTGGTGGTACTTGGGGTTGGTGGATACGCGAGCGCCCCGGCCGTCGTCGCGGCAAGGGCTCTAGGCGTACCGACGTTCTTGCACGAACAAAACTCCGTCCCCGGCCGCCACAATCGCCTGGCGAGCCGCTTCGTGACGGGGACGCTGGTGACGTTTCCGGCGGCTGCGGCCAGGCTGCGTCGTTCGGTGCTGGTCGGGATGCCCACGAGGCTCGGCATCTTCGATACGTCGCGTGAGGAGGCGTTGCGCGAGCTCGGCCTCGAGCCTCCCGTCGTAATGGTCTTTGGCGGGAGTGGGGGGGCGCTCAGGATCAACCTCGCAACGGCCGAGGCGTTCGGAGGGACAACACCCTACACGGTCGTCCAGATCTCGGGCCGCAGGGATTTTTCGCGGCTCTCGACGAACAACCCGCGCCACCGCATCCTCGAATACGTTGACGACATCGGGTCGTATCTGGCGGCGGCCGACGTGGTGGTGAGCAGGGCCGGGGCTGGCTCGCTGTTCGACATAGCAGCGGCAGCGAGGGCGGCTATACTGATCCCCTTCCCTTACGCCACGGGGGACCACCAGCTCCACAACGCCAGGTACTTCACCGAGAAGGGGGCGGCGGAGCTGATGCCCGATGCGGAGGTTGACGCGCTGTCGCTCCGCCGTCGCGTCGAGGACTTGCTCTACGACGATGAGCGGCGAAAGCAAATGGCGAAGAATATAAGAGGCCTCGCCACGCCCCACGCAGCGGGCGAGGTGGCAGAGAGATTATTGCGTGCTAGAGGTGAGGAGCAAGGCCCATGAAGATACACATGATCGGCATCGGAGGGGCCGGGATGAGCGGCATCGCTGAGGTCCTATCGAGCAAAGGCCACCAGGTTACGGGCTCGGACCTCAAAGATTCGCCCTACACCCGCAGGTTACGCGAAGCAGGCATCACGGTCCACATCGGGCACTCCCCAGAGCAGGTGGGCGAGGCCGAAAGGGTCGTCATCTCCACCGCCATACCCAGAACAAACCCCGAGCTCCTCGAAGCCCGCCGGCGTTCTATGCCCATAATACCCCGGGCAGCGGCATTGGCCTGGATACTCGAGGGCAACCGCAGCGTGGCGATCGCCGGGACGCACGGCAAGACGACTACGACGAGCATGACGGCACACGTGTTGGGTGCTTTGGGCGAGAACCCGACGGCTTTGGTAGGTGGCGAACTCAACGACATCGGGAGCAACGTGGCTTTCGGGAGGTCCGACCTCATCGTGGCCGAGGCCGACGAGAGCGACCGCTCGCTCCTGCACCTCCTTCCGCGCGCCGCGGTCGTCACGAACATAGAGTTCGACCACCCCGACTTTTACTCCTCCCTTGAGGACGTGGTTGAGACCTTCGGGCGTTTCGTGCAAGCTCTCCCGGAGGATGGGGCTTTGATCACCTGCTCCGACGATCCCCGTTGCCTGGGCGTGGCCGCCGAAGCCCCATGCCCCCTGACGACGTACGGCATCGACTCCGGAGACCTCAGGGCCCAGATCCTGAGCCCCAACCGTTACGTGCTCATCGAAGATGGCCAGAGGCGCGGCGAGGTCGAGCTCGGCGTCTACGGCCGCCACAACGCCCTGAACTCCCTGGCCGCTGCGAGCGTGGCCCGCTGGCTCGGCTACGACGTCTACGAGGCGGCCAGGACCCTGAAGACCTTCGGGGGGGTGCGTCGCCGCTTCCAGCTCAAGGGGGAGGTCGCCGACGTGCGGGTCGTCGACGACTACGCCCACCACCCGACGGAGCTCGCCGCGACGCTCACCGCCGCCCGTTCCACCATGACCAACGGCGGACGCGTGATCGCGGTCTTCCAGCCGCACCGTTACTCGCGCACCCGTGCCCTCTACAGGGAGTTCGGTGACTCGTTCGCCGAGGCCGACGCCGTGCTTGTAACCGAGGTCTACGGCGCTGGCGAGATGCCCCAGCCAGGCGTCAACGGGAAGCTCATCGTCGACGCCATCTGCGAGACACCATTTCACCCCGAGGTCTACTACATACCCCAGCAGGACGCCATCCCCAGGGTGCTTGGGGACATCTCCGAGAGGGGCGACCTCGTGCTAACCCTCGGCGCCGGAGACATCTCCCAGGTCGGAGAAGCCCTGCTCGACGCACTTCAGGAGTCGGCATCCCAGCCCTGAGAGGTCCACTGCTTGCGATCCTGCTCTCGGCGGCCGTCGCCGTGGCTACCACCCTCACCGTCCTCCTCGTCGCCTACCTCAACTTTCCGGTCAAGGGCGTTAGGGTCGAAGGCGCCAGCATGTACCCCGAATCCGGGATCATGAATGCCATCCCAAACAACGCGAGCCTGCTCACCCTCAACGAAGAAATGTTGCGGGATAGAGTAAAGTCTAATCCATGGGTTCAGGGTGTAGAGGTGAACGAGAACTGGAACTCCGGTATAGTTACCGTTCAGGTTAAAGAACGATGGCCGATGTTGTACGCGGAGGTCGATGGGCGGGAGATCATCCTGTCGGCCGACGGCAAGGAGCTTCCGGGGCTCGGGGGAGCGAGGCTCGCGAGGTTGGAGTTGGATCGCGACCAGGTAGGGGAGATCTTGGGTTTCGCGAACGCATTGCACGAGAACGGAGTGAGGCTGGACTCCATCGACGGGGTCGGAGCCGGGGGGATAAGGGCCACCGTTGCCGGGCGGCCTGTGATCTTCTCCAGGGACGTAACCGATGGCCAGGCCGAGGCGCTGAAGTACGTCATGCCGCGGCAGCCCGACGCGCGGGTCTTCGATCTGCGTTCGCCGGACAGGGTCGTGGTTGGCGCCCCGGTCCAGGGCAACACGAAAAGCGATCCCAGGGGCTAGCAGGTCGTGGCGGCGTCGCTGGTATACGGGATAGACGTGGGCACCACCAAGATCGTGGCGCTCGCCGGCCGGGTGGACCCGCGGCGCGGGTGGGTGGAGGTACTCTCCATGGGCGAGGCCCCGAGCTACGGGCTCAAGAGGGGCGTCGTAGTGGACCGGCGGGCCGCCGCCGAGTCGATAGCCGAGGCGGTCGAAGACTGCGGCGTCAGGGGCGGGCGGGTTACCGTCGGCATCGCGGGCAGCCATATCTCGTCCTTCAATAAAGAGGTGACCCTCCTCAACCGCAGCAGGAACCTCACCGTGACGGACAGGTTCGTGCGCAGGCTGGAGCAGGAAGCCAGGCAGCTAGACCTGAGCGAGGACGAGCAGGTGATCCACGTCGTCCCCCGTGGCTACGTCCTGGATGGGTCAGAAGGCGTCAAAAACCCGGTGGGGCTCGCGGCCCGCAAGGTGACCATGCGGGCCCACGTCGTAAGCGGCGCCGTCTCCAGCATCCAGAACCTCATGCGCGCCGTCGAGGACTGCGGCGTGAAGGTCTCGAAGATCGTGCTCGAGCCCCTCGCCTCCGCCGAGGCCTGCCTGCTCGAAGCCGACCGCGAGGCAGGCGTCATGCTCCTGGACATCGGCGGCGGCACCACGGACATCGCGACGTTCTATCGCGGGGCTCTGACCCACACCGCCGTCGTCCCCATCGGCGGCGAGAGCTTCACCTCGGACCTCGCCTACGGCCTCAAGGTGCCGCATCACATAGCCGAAGAACTGAAAGTCCGCTACGGGACCACGCTCTCCAGCACCATCGACTCCGTCGCCGCCGTAAAGCTCGACGACAGGCACTACAACGCCAACTTTATAAGCCAGATACTGGAGTACCGCGCCCGCGAGCTCTACGATTACGTGGAGGACTCCCTGCAAAAAACCGGGATGGGAGATCTCATCCCAGGCGGCGTAGTACTTACAGGAGGCGGCTCCCTCCTCGATGGTATGACCGACCTCGCAGAAGAAGCGCTCGGGCTGCGCGCCCGTACCGCCGTCCCACGAAGGGTAAGAGGGGAGGTTAAACCTGTACAAAAACCTCAGTATGCAACGTCCGTCGGTCTGCTATACTTCTCGGCCAGAAACGATGACCCTAGACCGAAGGGTAAAGGTGCAGGGGCTGGCAGTTTTGGTAGCATATTGGAGGCGGTCAGGGGCTGGTTCAGGGGGAAGTAGACCGTTTGGCTCATTAAAAAGTGCGTGTGATGGAGGGTTAGAGAGGCATGTTGGACGCGGCGACTAACTACTTGGCGGTAATCAAGGTTGTCGGCATAGGCGGGGGGGGAACCAACGCCGTGAACCGCATGATCAACTCCGGGCTTCAGGGGGTTGAGTTTATTGCGGTGAACACGGACGCCCAGGCCCTCCAGATGTGCGATGCCGACCAGAAGATCCACATCGGAGAGAAGATCACGCGGGGCTTGGGTGCAGGCGCCGACCCGAAGATCGGGATGGAGGCCGCCGAGGAGAACAAGGCGGAGATCGAAGAGGCCCTGCGAGGAGCCGACATGGTCTTCGTCACCGCCGGCAAGGGCGGCGGGACGGGTACCGGCGCGGCCCCGGTTGTCGCCAAGATCGCCAGGGACTCCGGAGCGCTTACCGTCGGTGTAGTGACGCGGCCCTTCGCCTTCGAGGGGCGCAGGCGCTCGACGTACGCCGAGGAGGGCATCAAGCGCCTCAAGGAGAACGTCGACTCCCTCATCATCATCCCGAACGACAGGCTGCTTCAGGTCGCAGAGAAGCGGACCAGCATGATGGACGCCTTCAAGATGGCCGACGACATTCTGAGGAAGGGCGTCCAGGGCATCACGGACCTCATCACGGTGCCCGGTCTCATAAATCTGGACTTCGCTGACGTGCGGACGATCATGCACGACTCCGGCTCCGCGCTCATGGGAATCGGCGAGTCGAGCAGCGAGACCAGGGGTCCCGAGGCCGCCAGGACCGCCATCTCGAGCCCCTTGCTGGAGGCCAGCATCGAGGGTGCTACGGGGATCATCCTGAACATCACGGGCGGGCCAGACCTCGGCCTCTTCGAGGTCAACGAGGCCGCTGAAATCGTGCACAACGCAGCGCACCAGGACGCTAACCTGATCTTCGGCGCCGTCATAGACGAGAACAACGGCGACAGGGTCAGCGTTACGGTAATAGCCACCGGCTTCGACCAGCGCCTCGCCAACGCGCGGCGCTCCGACCGCAGCGCCGTAGCCGAGCCCGCCCAACAGCCGCAGGAGGAGCCGGCCGTCTCGCAGGAGACGGGGGACGTCCTGGACATACCGGCCTTCCTCCGGCGCCGGTAGGCGCAAGCCGGAGCGTGCGCAGGACCGAAAGAGGCACCGAATACGGCGCCCCCGCCGCGTTGGAAATCGCGGAAGGGGGCGCCATCTACGTCGCACCGCAGGCGGAGGGGGCCAGCATCTACTTCTTCACCCGCCTGGGCGGCGTCTCTGAAGCTCCCTACGACTCCCTCAACGTCTCCAGAAAGGTCGGCGACGAACCCGAAGCCGTGGACGAGAACCTCTCCAGAACACGGGAGGCGATGGACGGGCGGCCGGCTGCGTGGGTCCGCCAGGTCGCGGGCGATACCGTGCTTCGCGTCTTTGGGGCGGGCTTTGCCGGCGAGGGGGACGCCCTTGTTACCGCCGAGCCCGACCTCTGCCTCTCGGTGGCCGTGGCCGATTGCGTTCCTGTCGCGCTCGTCGGCGAGCGTGAGATCGCGATGGTCCACTCCGGCTGGCGCGGAACCCTCGCGGGTGTGTCAGGGAAGGCGGCACGGGAGATCGACGGCCCCGGGAAACACGCCTACATAGGGCCCTCCATCCGGCGCTGTTGCTACGAGGTGTCGGAGGATCTGGCCGCGGAGTTCGTCGCCGGGTTCGGGGAGGAAGTGGTTTCGGGCCGCTATCTCTCGCTGCAGGAGGCCATAAGGATCGACCTCCAAGAGGCCGGGGTCGAGGTGCACGACCTGGGATTGTGTAGCGGGTGCAGGCCCGACCTGTTCTACTCCCACCGTATGGAGAAGCCCGTGACGGGCAGAAACCTCGCCACTATCGTGAAGGAGGCCGGGTGAGCCCGCGCCTAACGGGGACGGGCATCAGGGAGAGGCTCGCGGTCGTGCTGGAGAACATCGAGGGAGCTCTCCGGTGCACCGGGCGCTCGGGTGAGAAAGTACGCGTGCTCGTCGCCACCAAGTACTACGCGCCGGAGCAGCTCGCGGAGCTCGCAGGTGCTGGCGTCGATCTCGTAGGCGAGAACCGGGCCGAGGATCTCGTAGACAAACAGGAGATGTTTGGAGATCGCTTCGAGTGGCATTTCATCGGGCACTTGCAGAGGCGCAAGGCAAGGGTGGTCGTGCCGAGGGTGACGCTCGTGCATTCCGTGGACTCCGTACGGTTGATCGAGGAGATCTCCAAGCGTGCTCCCGAAAGTGGCGCCAACGTTCTCATTCAGGTGAACGTCGCCGACGAGGAATCCAAATATGGGGTTTCCGAGGTCGAGGTCGAGGAGCTTCTCGGGGCTGCGGCGGGGACCGGGGGAAGCGTCCGCGTACGAGGGTTCATGACGCTCGCGCCGTTGGTTGAAGACCCCGAGGACGTGCGCTATGTTTTCGCGAAACTTCGCACGATCCGTGATAGGCTACGAGAAAGTTGGAGTCCGCACTTCGATCTCTCGGAACTCTCCATGGGCATGAGTGGCGACTATGAGGTCGCGGTCGAGGAGGGAGCGACCGTGGTAAGGATCGGGCGGATGCTAGTAGAGGAGGATGGGCCCGTAAGGAGGCACGATGGGAGTTAGGGACCGTCTGGACCGGATCGCGGCCTGGTTCGGGTTCGGTGTCGACGACGAGGATTACTACGAAGACGAAGAGGAAGAGGACCGCCGTTATGGTAGCGAGGAATACGTGAGCAGCGCCGGCGGCGCCGAGCCCGGGCCGACCGTCAGGCGCCTCGGCCGTGCGGAGCGTTCCTCGGCCTTCGGCACCTCTCTAGGCGACCTTTTCGGCAGCGAGTCATCGGCCCGCGGGGAGCGTTACAAGGACCAGAACCCGCCGGCGCACCTCAGGCCCGTCCCCGACCAGCGCACCACGCGCGTCAGCGTGCTGGAGCCCTCGAGCTTCAACGACGCCCAGAACCTCGCCGACCGCTTCAAGCGCCAGCAGCCGGTGATCCTGAACCTCC
>JBKPSF010000008.1:0-17674 GCA_046734875.1 Actinomycetota bacterium
TTCGAGAAGGCTGGTCATAGGGTGTCGAGGGTCAAGCTCCACAAGCAGATCGGCAAGGGCGCGGAGTTGTTGATCCGCGAGTTCGTAGACGACGACGAAACGGTGGAGGAGATCCAGAATCTGCATACCGAGTACTACGAGGGTTTCCAGAAGTTCGGCCACCCCCTCCCCGGCGCGAAAGAGTTGATCTCCTCCCTCAAAGAACGCGGCTACGAGGTCTGGTTCGTGACCAGCGCGAAAGACGAAGAGCTGGAACACCACATGAAAGAGCTCGGGGCCGAGGGCAACATCGACGGCGTCGTCAACTCGAGCGCCGTAGACAACCCGAAGCCGGCCCCCGATATCTTCGAAGAGGCCCTGCAGAGGGCAGGGACCACGGCGGACGAGACCGTCGCCGTGGGAGACGCACTCTGGGACGTCGAAGCGGCCAGGGGAGCCGGCATACGCACCGTCGCCGTCCTCTCCGGCGGGGCGTTCGACAAACAGGATCTCGAAGAGGCAGGCGCCGTTGATGTCTACGAAGACTGCGCCGCGATCCTGGAATCAGACTTTCCAGAGTAAGGTCGGGCTGGCGCGAAGCTCATCACGGGCGAGCTCTATTCTTGCTGACCGCTGATGGCTGACCGCTGAAAGCTGCTAATGGCGACCCTGGCATCCTCGAAAACCCTCGGCAGCGGCAACCCGGTCTCCGACGCGAGCCTGAAGGCGTCGGCGTACTCGGGGGAGACGACGAAATCTTTCCCATCGAGGCTTCCTATCTTGACCCGGCACGTCCCGTAGGGTAACTCGACTTCCACAATACGCCGCTCGGCGACGGTGCGGCCGACCGCGTGGTGCCTGACGCCCAGGGTCCCGGTCTCCCGCATGAGTAGCCTCGCGAACCGCTCGCGATCTGCGGAAACTACCAGGGCGCACGCCTTGTATGCGCCACGACCGCGCTTCATCACTATGGGCTCCAGCCAGGCGTCGAGGGCACCCGCCACGAGTAGCCGCTCCAGGGCCGCGCCAAGGACCTCGCCCGACGCGTCGTCCACGTTGGCCTCGAGTAGCTCCACGTTTCCCGCGGGACCTTCGAGCTCCCCAACCACAGCGCGCAGCAGGTTCGGCACGCTTATCGACGTCGCGTTTCCCGCTCCGTAACCCACGCTTTGCAAGGTCATGGGGGGAGCGGCGTCCGTGAACTCGCCGCCGGTGAAGGACGCCATGAGCGCGGCCCCCGTCGGGGTGGTCGTCTCTCGGGGCTCCTCCGTCCAACGGACGCGCGAACCTCTGAGGATCTCCAACGTCGCAGGCGGGGGTAGGGGGAGTGGTCCGTGGGCGGCACCGACAACGCCCGTACCCATGGGCAGGGGACCGCAGCTTACGGAGCCGGCGTCGAGGAGGTCCAGCGCCACGCAACTCCCGACCACGTCTACTATGGAGTCCACGGCCCCGACCTCGTGGAACGTAACCTCTTCCGGGTCTTCGCCGTGCACGGAGCCCTCAGCGACGGCCAGACGGCGGAAGGCATCCAGCGCGCGTAGGGAGGCCCTCTCCGGGAGGTCGGCGCTTTCTATCAGGGCGCGAACGTCTCTGAAGGTCCTGTGGAGGGGCTCATCGTGGTACCTTACGTTTGCCCGGAGCGCGGCGACGCCGCTTACCTCGACGCGTTCGGTAGCTAGGTCGAAGGGTACGCCGAGACCGTGTAGAGATCTGGTGACTTCGGGCAACGGCGCTCCCGCGGCGACGAGGGCGGCGAGGGTCATGTCGCCGGCCGCGCCGCCGACGGGCTGAAAGTGGATGTGGGTCACGGTCGGTCGCTTGCTACCGGCCTGCGATGGGCTGGAGCGTTGGGGCCCGAGGAGCGGTCTCTTTACTCTTCTTCACCTCGCCCGTTGGAGATCCTGCGCACCGCCATCAGGGTAACGGCGAGGCTGATGGCCAGCAGGATCAAGGGCCTCGGGTCGCTCTTGACGGCGTCAGTGAGGGGAGCGGGGTCTCGCTTCCTGCCGGCCTCACCGATCATCTTCGCCTGGCGGCTGGCCGATTCCTTGAGGCTCTTGCCGAACCGGATCAGGGCTCCCTTGAGCCGGTCCCTGGCCTTGGTGGCGGTACGCTCCGCTATCACCTGGGGCTCCACGTGCTTTTTGAGGTCCCTCACGTCCGGGCCCATGCGGCTCCGGATCTCGAACATCTCCCTCTCTATGCGCTCCGGAATCTCGCTCATTACCTGAACTGCCCCTTTATCCAGTTGATGTTCTGCTGCAGGGTGGCGATGGTACGGTGCGGCTTGGGATCCAGATTCCTCAAGATGCTGGCGCCTGCCCCGCCGAGTATGCCCCCGACAAGCAGCAATATGCCGCTGACGATCAAGGCCGAGACCCACGGGGATAGGATGGTGCTGAGCAAGTAAACCCCTGCGAGGGAGAAGATTATGAGGAAGACGAGCATGAAGACGCCCGCCGCAGCCAGAAGACCGGCAGCCAGCCCGCCCCTCCTGGCCACGGGCGTAAGCTCCGTCTGCGCCAGCTCGACCTGCTTGGCGACGAGCTCCTGAACCTGCGGCCTCAGGGCGTCGATGATCTCCTTGATGCTCCGGTCGGAGGGCTCGGGACCTTCCCTAAGCTCCCTACCAAACTCCGCTACCCGTTCTCGCCCATCCATCCCCACGCTCCTTTGCTCAGAATCCAAGACCACAGGTTTTCTCTTTCCTAGTTACCCCCGCCGTACCCTGCGTAATCCGGCGTACATTAGAGAAGCGGCCTTCCCTATCCTACAACAGATCCTAGTATCCAACATGCCATAAAGCACGCGATGTGTATTTGTGATGTAACATAACTTCGGTCGCACGAAGAAGGGCATTCTCCGGCTCGGATAGGAGTCTTTTTGGAACTGCACGAGGCGCTTGGCATCACCCAGGGGGACGTGGTCGCCTTCGCGGGGGCCGGCGGTAAATCTGGCGCCATCATCGCCGTCTCGGAAGGCCTCCTTCGGGCCGGGATGAGGGTGCTCGTGGCCCCCACGACGAAGATGCTGCTGGGCGAGGCGGAGAGTATAGGTCCGCTCGTTACCTCAGAAGACTCTGGCGAGTTGTATGAGAAAGCCGAGAACGTACTCTCCTCGTCTCCCGCCGTAGTGGCAGGCTCGGGGATGCTCTCCAAGAACAGGGTCGGAGGGATAGACCCTGCATGGATCGGCGATTTGGCCCATCTGGTGGACGTCGTACTGGTCGAGGCCGACGGGTCGCGGCGGCGTCCGATCAAGGGCACAGCGGACCACGAGCCGGCCATCCCCGAATCTGTAACCCTTCTCGTCGCCGTCGGCAACGTCAGCGCCCTCGGCACGCCGGTGGACGAGGAGCACGTCCACCGCCCCGAGATCTTCTCGGATCTCACCGGCGTCGGACCGGGACAGAGCATAACCCCTGGCGCCTTCGCCACAGCCATCGCCCAGGGTTCCCTCGCCAGAGTCCCCCAAACGTCAAGAACGGCGGCCCTGATCACCGGCGTCGAACCAGGCCGCAGCATGTCCGACGCCTCCGTCATAACCCGCGAACTCTGGCGCCACGGCGTCAAAAACGTCGTCCTTGCTTCTTTCTCGCCACCCCGCGTCTGGGTCCCGTAGGAGAGCACGCTCCGGCTAACGCCTCCGCTTGTCAGCACGGCGCTTCGCGCCTTGTCAGCACGCTCGGGCTTCGCCCTCGCTTGTCGGCACGCTTCGCCCGGCTTCGCCTGGCTCGCTTTCAGCAATTCGGCATGCTCGGGCCTGCGGCCCGCGCTCGTCGGGTTTTCGGGTTGGTTTCGCCAGGGTGGGATCGCTTTTTCGCGAATCGCCGAGGGTGTGCCAATGATTTTGGATCGGAGGGTTTTGTAGACTCTAGCTCGCTTTGCAAGGTCCAGAACGACAGAACGAAAGTCAAGACGAGACCAGCGTTCGGAACTTCGATGGGCGTTTCGCGCCGAGCCCGACGGGGCCGCTACATCTGGGGAACCTGCGGACTGCGCTTCTGGCCTGGCTGTTCGCGCGGTCGGCGGGGGCGCGGTTTCTCTTGCGAGTGGAAGATCTCGACCGCTCGCGGGTGCGGCCCGGTATGGAGGAGGCGCAACTCGCAGACCTTGCGGCCCTCGGGCTGGACTGGGACGGTGCCGTGGTACGCCAGTCGGAGCGGATGGGGTTGTATGAGGGCGCGATCTGCCGTCTCGACGGCGAAGGGTTGCTTTACCCTTGCTACTGCACGCGGGCTGAGATACGGGCAGCGGCGTCCGCGCCGCACGGCATCTCCGCCGCAGATCACTATCCTGGCACCTGTCGCGAATTGACGGCTGCCGAGCGCGCGAAGCGCGAGGCTGCCGGGCGTCCGCCCGCGCTCCGGGTGCGTTCCGGGGATTCCCGAGCAGCGTTCGAGGACCGTCTGCTCGGAAGGTTCGAGGAGGCGGTGGACGATTTCGTCGTGCGCCGCAACGATGGGACGCCTGCGTACCAACTCGCCGTCGTGGTTGACGATGCAGCGCAGGGCGTAGGAGAGGTCGTGAGGGGTGCTGATCTCGCGGACTCGACGCCGCGCCAGATCCTGCTCTCGCGATTCCTCGCCCTGCCTGAGCCAACCTACGCCCACGTCCCGCTCGTGCTTGGCCCCGACGGCCGGCGCCTCGCCAAGCGCCACGGCGCCGTCGCCCTCTCGGAGCGGTCCGAGCGACCCGACGAGGTGCGCGCCTGGATGGCACGCACGCTCGGCCTCGCCGAGGCCGGTGAGACGCCTTCGATGGAGGATCTCGTCGCACGTTTCGAACCAGACAGATTGCCCCGCGAACCGACTGTCTGGTCGCCATAACAGCCGTCAGCCTTCAGCAAGAACGAATGGGCTGACGGCTGACGCACCGCGCTGGAGCAAATGTCCGGGTGGCATATTGGTATTTCTCTTTCGCTGGCTGCATAATTGGGAATTCGCGATCAAACGCTTCGGGTCTGGAGGGTGACGGGTGCAATCTGGCAGAGGAACAAATCTGTTGCGGGCCACGATGTTATCGGTGGCGGTGGCCCTTGCACTCGTCCTGGTGTGGCTATCGCCGGATGCCCGGGGGGCGACGGGCGTCCCGAAGATCGACGAGAACCGGCAGGGCGCCCCCTACGCGGCCGGCGAACTGCTGGTTACCTACGAGACCGGGGCTTACCGGCGGCACGTCGAACAGGTGGTCGAAGGGTCGCGGGCGCGCGTGAAAGAAGAGATCTCCGCCTTCGACACCCTGCTACTTTCGTTCCCCACGGTAAAGCGCGAACAGAGAGGAAGCGTCAGGGAAGTCAGGCTCCGGCGGGCAAAACAAGCCCTCCAAAAACTGCCCGGCGTCGAGCACGTCGATTACAACTACCTCAGGCTACCGTACTACGAGGCCGACGATCCCGAGTTTCTGGCCGGGAAGCAGTGGGATCTGGACCGCATAAATGCCCTCTCCGCGTGGAACAAGATCATCGGCGTGGGAGTGAGGGTTGCGGTAGTCGACACGGGCATCGCCGGGAACCATCCCGACCTGAAGAGCAAGATCGTCGCGCAGAGGGACCTGGTCAACAACGACCAGGTGGCCGAAGACGACATCGAGGGCCACGGCACGCACGTGGCCGGAACGGTCGGCGCGGCGACGGACAACGGCATGGGGGTCGCCGCTACGTGCCCGGCCTGCAAACTCCTCATAGCGAAGAGCGGGAGTGCGAGGGGCTTGTTCGACTCCGACATAGTTCAGGGCATCTACTGGAGCGTCAAGAACCGGGCCAAGGTTATAAACCTCTCGCTGGGCGCCGAAGAAAACTCCAGGATTCTCGAACATTCCGTCGACTACGCCTGGGAACATGGGGTCGTCATCGTGGCGGCGGCCGGCAACGAGAACACCGGCAAGCCCAGCTACCCAGCGGCCTACGAGCACGTGATCTCCGTAGTGGCCACCGATAGGTCGAACAGGAGGGCCCCTTTCTCGAACTACGGGACGACGGTCGACGTTGCCGCCCCCGGGGTCGAGATCCTGTCCACCGTCCCCGGCGGGGGCTACGGCATAAAGGCGGGCACGAGCATGGCCTCCCCGCACGTGGCAGCCCTGGCCGGTCTGCTCGCCGCCCAGAAGCGCCCGGCACCCGAGATCCGCAGACGCATACAACGGACCACCACCGATCTCGGGGTAGAAGGGAAAGACCAGTACTATGGTTGGGGCCTCATAAACGCGAACAAGGTGGTGAGGCGCTAATCGGAAGAGCAAGAACGGGCTTGCGCCGCCCACCGGCACGCGCGAAAATCCGTCCAGGAGACCCGTGGGGGGACGCATGCGCCTGTTGAGCGTGTTTATTGCGACAGCGATCTTGACGTGTGGGCTCGTGGCCGCGTTCGGCTACACGGCGGCGGTGGCGCAGGAGCAAAACAACGCAGGCGCCCAGGCGAGCGCCGGATGCCAGGGGCCTGAAGTGGTGGGTACCGTCGGCCCCACCGACAAGGACCTGGTGATCGGGCCCTTTGCCATAACGGGCAAAACGTTCCGTCTGGTCTACGAGACGACCGACGCGGATGAGAGCGGGTTCCCTTTCTTCGACGTGACCGTGCTCGACGCGGCGCGCAACCAGGTCGGCGGGCAGGTCATCTTCGACGAGGGCACCCGGACTGAGATTGTGCGAGGGGGTCCAGGCAGTTTTACGATCGAGGCCAGGGCGGAAGACCTGAAGTACAAGCTTACCGCCGAAGACTGCACGGGCAGCAATTCAGGGGGCCCCAACCCGGCGCCAGGTGGAGGCGGAGTGGATCAGCGACCAGTTCCCGAAGGCCAGTACAAAAGCGACGTCGATCCCCCCAACGAGAACAACGTCATCGACAACACGGTCTCGGACAAACCCCTCCCCAACACGGGCGGCGTGCCGCTACTCGGGTTCTTGGGTTTCGTCTGCGTCTCCGCCGCGTTCGCGCTCCTCGGGCCGATGATACGCCGGGATATCTGAGCTTTCAGCGTTCAGCCGTCAGCTTCTTGTTCTTGGTCGAGGGCAAGATTCACACTACCCCGGTGCCGCTTGTAAACTGAGCCTGCTCGGCACGTCTGAGAAGGGAAGGAACGAGGGATGAGCGTGGTTCACGGGTTCGAGGGGTTGCGGCGAGAGGTCGAGGAGAACTTCGGGGAGATGATCGTGGCGCTAAGGCGCGACATCCACCGCGAGCCCGAGCTGGGTTTCGACACCGTGAAGACCGCCGAGAAGGTCCTCGCGGCCCTCGAAGGTCTGCCCCTGGACGTAGAGACCGGGGTCGCCGAGAACGGCATCGTCGCCACGCTGGAGGGCGAAGGGCCGACCGTGGCGCTCCGGGCCGACATGGACGCACTCCCGATCCTGGAAGACACGGGTCTGCCTTTCGCCTCGGAGACGGAGGGCAAGATGCACGCCTGCGGCCACGACGGGCACACCAGCATGCTCGTCGGCGCGGCCCACGCGCTTTCGGGGATGAGGGATCGGCTCGGCGGCACCGTAAAGTTCATCTTCCAACCAGCCGAAGAGGGCGGGGGCGGAGGAAAAGTCATGGTCGATGAGGGCGTCGCCGACGGTGTCTCCTCCATCTTCGCGCTGCACCTGTGGCCTGGGCTGCCTTTCGGAAAGGTGGCGACGAAGGTTGGTCCTATAATGGCCGCTGCCGACGCCTTCGAGATGGAGATAAAGGCAACGGGGGGGCACGGCGCCATGCCCCACCTCACCTCCGACGCCATAGCCATCGCCGCACAGGTCGTAACGGCGCTTCAGACCATCGTCTCCAGGGAGGTGGATCCCGTAGAGCCCGCGGTATTGACGGTTGGGGAGATCGGCGCCGGAACCGCCTTCAACATCATCCCGCACAGGGCCCGCCTCGGGGGAACGGTACGCACCCTGAACGCGGACCTCCGCCAGAGGATGCCGGCCCGCATAGAAGAACTGGCCCGCGGCATCGCCAAAGGCATGCGCGGCGACGTAGACCTCGATTACACCTTCTCCTACCCCGTCACCGTCAACGACGAAGATGCGGCCCACCTCGCCCTCGGCGTGGCCGAAGACCTCTTCGGCGACGGCTCCGTCCTCGAGCTACCCAACCCCTCCATGGGCGGCGAAGACTTCGCCTTCTTCCTCGAAAAAGTACCGGGAGCCTTCATCTGGCTCGGCGTCGGCGAGGACGTCTCCGGGCTGCACACGCCCCGGTTCGCCTTCGACGAGGCCATCCTACCCCGCGGGGCGGCCCTGCTCGCCGCGCTCGCGATCGAGGCACTTGAGCAGGTCGGCTAGTCAGCCAGTCGGCCTTTCGATCGCCGAGATGCTAAAGTACTGAGCTCCTAGCTCCCTGGTGGGTTGAGGAGGAAGCTTGCGGCTTCGCCGGGGCCGAGAAGGAGCAGGATGGTCAAAACCACAGCCCCTAGAGGGATGAGCGTTGCGGCGGCGGCGCGGGCCGGGGTGACGTTCATGGTCTCTTTTACGGCCGTTGTGGCGACGTAGGCGCCGTAGGGGATGGCAAGGAGGGGGGCGAAGGGGATCCAGAGCGCGAGTCCTATGCCGCTTGCGTAGGACAAGGCGCGGAAAAGGGGGACGAAGTCGCCGCGCGAGAGGGTGCCTCCGCCCAGGACTACCATGACCAGTAAAGTCAGTCCCGCCACGAGCAGGGGCGCGAGCACGATGGCTGCCACCAGGCCGAAGAAGGGGGCGTAGATCAGGCCGTAGTTGAACTCGAGAAGCCAGACCTGCTGGAGTAGCGTCTCCAGGATCAGGTCGAGGTACAGAACCAGGGAGGCGAAGATGGCGGGACGGATCACACCACCTTCCGGATCCAGGCCCCTGAAAAAGCGGGTGGGAGAGAACCAGACCCCGCGCAAGGCGCTCCAGAAATCCTCCGGGGAGGCGATGTACCCTAGATCCCTGCGGTCCACTACTGCCCTTGCTTCTGTTTTTCGGAGCCCTGTCCGTCCTGACTCTCGTTTGGAGGTTCGCGCAGGACGTTGCCGACGCGCGCCTGGAGGATGAGGTCCCTGGTGTCCTCGGCGGGGAGCCTGGCGACGATGTCGCCGGTCTCGACGGAGACCCGGCCGTCGCCGGAGAAGCGGCCCGAGAGGGTTACGCTTCCCGTCTCGACGCCTGCCTCTAGCGTGCCCAGGATCAGGTCTTCCAGGAGTACGTCCCCCGAGCCGACATCCAGCTCCGCGCCCCCCGTGTCCGTGTTGACGTTGGCGATGGTGACGTCACCCTGGGGGGTTCTGACGCTTACGTTGCCGCCGACGCCATCGACCGTAACATCGCCTGCCTCGGCCGCGATGTTGACGTTGCCGGTGAGGCCGGAGACTTCCACGTCGCCTGCCTCGGATTCGACGTCGACCGACCCGCCGGATGGTATGCGGAGCGCGTAGTCGGCGCCCGTATCGCTGCCCCCGTCTGTCTGTATGGTGATCTTCGAGTCCTCCCTGGAGATGTCCACGGGCACCTCGGAAGCCTGCTCTTTGGCCGAGACCGGGTCACGGCCCATCGCGTAGCGCGTGGCCTCGTACTCGACGGTGTTCGACCCCTCAACGCCCTCGACGCGCACCTGGCCCGCGGCGTTGGTGATCACTACGTGCGGTTCGGGGCCTGCGGAATCTATGGAGTCTTTCGCGACGCTGATGCCCGAGATGCTGTCGCCGAGGGATCTCCAGAGGAGGATGGCGGCCACCGCGAGCAACGCCAGGACGAGCGCGCCGAGCAACAGGAGCAGCGGTGATGAGCGGGTATTGCGCCCGCGGTCCCGCGGCGCCTCGTCGCGCCGAGGGTCCTCTTCGTCTTTGAAGTCCACCGGAGGGCTACACCGTCATGGGGCGACGCGGCCGTAGACGTCGTCGAGCCTGACGATATCCTCCTCGTCGAACTCGCCGAAGGAGATCTCCAGTATCCTGACGTCGTTCTCGCCCTCCGTAGAGAGCCGGTGCACCGTCCCCCGCGGGATAAAGATCTTCTCCCCGACCTTGGGCTCCAGTATGTCGTCGCCGAGTTGTACCCGGGCTCCCTCGTCCAGCACGACCCACAGCTCGTCGCGGTGGTGGTGGTACTGGCTCGAGAGCTTGCCGCCGGGAGCGACGGTGATGATCTTGACCGTGCAGGTCAGGTTGTGCGTGTACTGTTCGAAGCGGCCCCAGGGTTTCTCTACCTTTATAGAAGGCGGGCGGTGATCCAAAGCGTCCCCTTTCGTGAACGGCCAGTTTATCCGATCCAACAGCGCTTTGGGAGACGTATAATGTCGGAAGCCCACGCCAGGTCACTCGCGGCTGGTCCGGTGGCATGGTTAGATGTGGCGGTCGTCTACAGGAGGGAAGGCCGATGCCTAGAGTCGAGGTCGAAGACGCAGGTACGTTCGACGTGGAGGAGGGCAAGCGCCTCGTTCTCGCCATCGAGGAAGATGCCGGCGTGGACATCCTGCACCGCTGCGGCTCCTACGCCAGGTGTACGACCTGCAGGATAGAGTACCTGGAAGGGGAGCCCGAGAAGATGACGAAGGCCGAGCTCGAGGTGCTCGAGAGCCGGGACCTCCTCGGCGAGGTCAGGCTCTCCTGCCAGGCCCTCTGTGACCACGACATCAAGATACGGGTCCTGATGACCGTCTCCTCCACCGGCCTCGACGGCCCGGGCCCACACCCCGAATCCCACATCACCCCCGACCCCGAATGGGTAGATAAACCGGCGTAACGCCTCTCACCCGACGTTGGGGATAACCTCCCTGGCGAACCTCCCGACCGGCGTGGGGTCGTAGGCGACGCGCGGCAGGTAGGTTACGAAATACTCGACGCCGGCCTCGACCATCGGGTTCAGGCGCTCGACGATCTCCCCTGGCGTCCCGACCATGAACTCGTCGGAGTACTCCTCGAAGCTCCTCGAACCGCGGTGTTCTTCTGTCGCCACTTCCGGGTCTTCGTCCTCTTCGAGGAGGTGGACATTGATGGAGGTTGAACGTGTGATCTCCTCGTAGTCCCTGCCCTCGTTCTCGCAGTGGCCGCGTAGCACGTCGAACTTGTGCTTGATGGTCTCGATGTCGCCGCCGACGTTGCAGGCGTCTCCCCACCTCGCGACGAGCTTCAGGGTTACCTTCTCGCCGCCGCCCCCGATCCAGAGAGGAGGGTGCGGCTTGCTTGTTGGCTCGTTGATGGGTCCATCTATCTGGTAAAACTCGCCTTCGAAAGTCGGTCCGTCCTCGGTGAACATCCGGTGGATGACCTCGCACGCCTCCTTGAACATCCTCATCCTTACGGGGACCTCGGGGAAGCCGTAACCGTAGGCGAGCCACTCGTGCTCGTACCAACCGGCACCCAGGCCGCAGATCAGGCGGCCGCCCGACATGACGTCGACCGTCGAGGCCATCTTGGCGAGCAGCGCCGGGTTGCGGTAACCGTTGCAGGTGACCATCTGCCCGATCCTGACGTTCTGCGTGTCCCGTGCAAGACCGGCGCACGTCGTCCACGCCTCGAAGACGGTGTTCATGGTCGGCTCGGGGACCGTGTGGAAGTGGTCGTAGACCCAGACGGAGTCGTAGACGCCCGTCTCGTCCGCCACCTTCGCCACCCTCGTCATAGCCTCATATTGTTGGTAGGGGCCGTCTATGCCGACCAGGTCCATCTTCCAACCCTGCGGGACAAAGACACCGAATTCTACGGCCATAAATCGTTCCCCCTGACGTTTGTCGTGACACAACGAACCGCCTAACCCTTCGAGAGCGTTTCACCCCCGTCGGCGTTACGGGCGAGAACAAAAAGGAGGTCAGAGAGGCGGTTGACGACGCGCACGGCGTAGGGGTGCTCGGCCGCGTAGCCGGCGGCGACGAGGCTGCGCTCAGCGCGGCGCGTAACCGTGCGCGCCACGTCTAGCAACGCGCCGGACCTGCTCTCACCGGGGATCACGAACTCTTTGGGTATCTCCGTTCTCGACCTCCACTCTTCGAGGGCGTCGTCGAGGAATTCGAGATCCTCCTCTCCGACGGCGTTCTCCTCTTTGGGCATCGCCACGTCGCCCATGACGCGGTAGAGGAGGCGTTGGAGTTCGATCACGAGCCCCCCGATCTCCCCTTCCGCCTCGGCGCGGACCAACCCGAGAAACGAGCTAGCCTCATCCACGTCGCCGACCACGATTATCCTCAGGTCGTCCTTGCCCATCCTCCCCGACCCGAGCAGGGTTGTCGTACCGTCGTCCCCGCCGCCCGTCGAGACCGGCGGATTGGTGTCATCGCTCAAAGGGGCTCCTGTTCTCTCTCCGGCATGGGCAAAGTATGCTCCTAGCAGGTCAGCATTTCAGCACGTCAGCCATCTAGAGAGCCGAAAGGCCAAAGTGCTGATTGCGCGGTTTGCGAGCCGCTTCAGGTTTTCTTTTCGTCGAATCGAACCTCGAACTCCCGTGCGCCGCGCGGCTCCGCCAGGAAGCGCAACAGTCGCTCGCCTTCCTCGACGAGAGCGTCGCGGTCTTCCGTTGTCAGGGGCTCGAAGGGTTCGATCTCGAGCGTGAGCTTTCCGCGGCTTTGTTGCGTTTTCCAGGTGGCGCAGGCGAAGCCGTCGAGTAGCGCGGCGCGCATCAATCGGTCCCTCGTCAGTACCTTGCGGTGCTCTTCCGAGATGATGCGGGTCCTGTCGTCGTGGGAGAGCAGCGCGTTGTCGAAGGCCGGAAGGAAGCGCGGCGGTGCCGGAGAATCGGGGTCAGGTAGCGGTGCGCCGGGCACGTCGAAGAGTTCGCGGTCTTGCTCGTCGCTGAAGGTGACGAGCCGGGGCCGCAACCGCCCGAAAACCTCCCGCAATCCACCAAGGCCAGACCACGCGCGGGCGTCGGCGACGGTTGCAGGGCCGAAGGCCGCGAGGTAGCGCAGGACCATCTCGTCCGGCGAGGCGTCGGGGTCGAGGGGGCGGCCTAGCCAGGATTCGGCCGTGGTCCAGGTGGCCTGCCCGCTCAGGCCCCAGAGGCCGCGGGGTGGCACCTGGACCAGCGCCTCCAGAAAGGTGATGGCGTAGGCGGGAGAGTTAGGGTTGCGAGTCGGCCACCCCTCCTTGAGCAACTCGCCGAGCTCGGCGCGGGTGCGCGGCCTCTCTTCCAGCAGGGCTCGTCCGGCCGCCAGGAGCCCGTCGATATCCATCCCTTCCAGCTCGCGGCGGAAGGGGCTGCCGGAGAAGGCGCGGGCTAGGACGGGCTGTATCACGGGGCGTAGCCACGAGTAGTCGCCGGCGCTGACGAGGTGGATGGTCGCGCGCATCAGCGGGGCGCGCACCACGTCCCGGTCGGAGATCAAACGCGCCAGCTCGTTGGGCTCGAAGTCCTCGAGCCTTGCCCAAAGGCCAACGTAAGGCGCGTCCGGCTCCTGGGCCTGCATGCCGGTCAGGCGTTCGATGGCTTCGAAAGCCGAAAGCTTCCGGCGTCCAAGCACCAACTGCCTCTCCAGCAGCGCGCGGTTGAGCGCGCGCTGCCCGAGCACCTCGGCGGTCATCGAAGCGGGCGGATCTCGGTATCCGCGTGACGGCGCGTCATCCGATCTGCTGCACGGCCCAGCGGTTGCCGTCCGGATCGCTGAAGAAGACGAACCGGCCTCCGGGGCCCTCCCAAACCTCGCTTACCTCAACCCCGCGCTCGACAAGCTCCCGACGCGCGGCATCTACGTCCGAGACGACCAGCTGCACGCCCTTGACCGACCCAGGCTCACCCTCCACGATTCCCTCGCCTATGGCGATCGAACAGGCGGATCCCGGCGGCGTCAACTGCACGAAACGCAACTCGTCGCTGACGGTATGGTCGTGGTCCGCAACGAAACCAACCCGCTCCGTGTAGAAGGCCTTCGCCACATCCACATCCGTTACGGGTATCGCTACCAACTCGAGCTTCCAGTCCATGATGCTCCTTTCCCTTCGACCTACAAGAACCACTGCGGAACAAATCGTTCCGTTCCACTCCATTATACTTGAACGGAACGATCCGTTCCACATATAATTATGGTATGAGAGGTGAAAACAAGCAAGAACCGTTGAGTGGCCGGCGGGCTGAGGCGGCGCGCAACGACCGGGTGATCCTGGACGCTGCGCGGGAGGTGTTCGTGGCTGATCCGAAGACTCCGATCTCCGCCGTGGCCGCGCGGGCTGGGGTGGGCATAGGTGCGCTCTACCGCCGTTACGGGAGCAAGGAGGATCTCTTGCGGCGGCTCGCCGCCGACGGCCTGGAGGTTTACATCGCGGCCGTCGAGGATGCTCTGGCGGACGAGGAAGACCCGTGGGAGGCTTTCGCGAACTTCATGCGCCGCATCGTGGACGCCGACACCCACTCGCTGACGTTGCGTCTGGCCGGCACCTTCACCCCCACGGAAGAGTTGTACCGCGACAGCGCGGAGGCGCAGGAGTTGAACGAGAGGCTCTTCGAGCGCACGAGGGACGCTGGTGCCATCAGGCCGGACGTCGAGGTCGATGACCTCGCCCTGCTGTTCGAGCAACTTGCGGCCATCCGGATGGGAGACGAAGAGCGTACCCGGCAACTTCGCCGCCGTTACCTGGAACTCTTGCTGGATGCGCTGCGCGCCCGTTCGGGTTCATCGCTGCCGGGGCCTCCACCGAGCTGGGAGGAGATCCAACGTCGCTGGAGTTGAGTCCGGCTGTCTTTGCTACCGACGGTCTCAGGCGGCGTGGGTTAGAATCTGCTGGCCATGCACCTCAGAGTAGGTTTCCCGTTGAGAAGCGAAGGCCACCTCGGCCGGGCGGCGGCGCTTGCGTCGCAGCATCCTTCCTACCACGTCGAGGGCGTGAACGGCACGGCGAGGGTCTGTGTAAAGCTGGATCTCCCGTCCGACTGGCGCCTGCTGGATGACTTCTCGGGGCTCCTCCGTAGCGAGGCCGAGTACGAGACGGAAGGAACCCCCATCTCGGAGGACGAGCTCTACGGCGGCCTGAGGTGTTTTTTGCGCAAGCAGCGCTCGGGGACGGCTGCCAAAGACTGGTGCACGCCGGATTCGCTTGCGGGCAAGCAACTTTTTCCTTGTCGGCAGGTACGGGTCTACGACAACGACCACCTCACGGCCAACTCGTGGTACTCCTTCGGCAGGATGGACGAAGGGGCCGTCTTCGACGTGGACAAGGACGCCATCACCGAACGGGTCCTCTCCGACCTCGGCCCGTGCGTCAGGTGCCCCATCCTCGACCTCGACGCTACCGCCGAGATAGTGGCCCGCCTCCCCGAGAGGATAGACCCGGGCAGGGACGAGTCCTGGGCTTACAGGGAAGAGGGCACCCTATCTGACTGGAAGGTACTAAAGACGCGCGACGGCCGCGAGGAGGCTGACCCGCGGGAGGACAGGGAAGGCCTCTTCGAGCGTCTCGCCCGGAGCGTGCGGAGTGGGGGGGCCGGGGTCGCGGCGGCTAGCGGCGCCGCGCCTGGTAGTCGCAACGTGCCAGAGACCCGTTACGAGGACGTGGGCGGGATGCGCCAGACCATAGACCTGGTGCGCGAGGCCGTTGAGCTGCCCATAACGCACCCGGAGATCTTCCGTAAGCTGCACATCAGGCCCCACAAGGGTATCCTCTTCTACGGGCCGCCGGGGACGGGCAAGACGCTCCTGGCGCGGGCCGTCGCCAACGAAAGCGGGGCCCACTTTATAGCCGTCTCGGGGCCGGAGATCCTCAACAAATTCTGGGGACAGAGCGAGGCAAAGCTGCGCTCCATCTTCAACGAGGCGCGGGCCAAGGCGCCCGCCATAATACTCTTCGACGAGATAGACTCCTTCGCCTCCTCGCGCGACATGATGAGCGAGAGCTTCGAAGCGACCCTGGTCTCCCAGCTCCTCTCCCTGATGGACGGGTTGAATAGCTTGGGAAGAGTTTGCGTCATAGCCACCACCAACCGGCCTTCGGCGCTCGACCCCGCGCTAAGGCGTCCCGGCCGGTTCGACCACGAGATCGAAGTCGGCCTCCCCGACGCCGAAGCCAGATTGCACATACTCGGCATCCACACCCGCGAGATGCCGACGGACCCCGACCTGAACCTGGAGCAGATAGCGTCCCTCACCGGAAGCTACTCAGGCGCCGACCTGGAGTCCCTGTGCCGCGAGGCCGCCCTGGTGTGCATGCGCCGCACCATCAACCTCCGCGACTTCGAGAAGCGGATAGCCTCCCACCAGCTCTCGGCCCTCTCCGTCACCACCTACGATTTTCGCACCGCAATGAAACGCGTGGGCCCGAGCATCCGGCGCTAGGGAGTACCGAGCGTGATAACCCTCATCCAAACGATCCCGGCGGGGCACCTCCAGTGGGTCCTGTACACCGTCGCGCTGCTCGCCGGTGTTCTCCCGGACGGACTCTTGACGGTAGTTATGAGGAGGGGCTTTGGCCGGCGAGGCTTCGGTTTCAGGAGGGGCCTCGGGCCGTTCAGGTTGATCCGGATCGCCAGAATACTATTCGTGCTGCTGTTCACCACGGTGCTAGGCCCGATAGTGCTCGTCGCACTGCTCGTCTTCGCCGGCTACTGGTTCTTCAGCCGCCGAAGATAAACTCTCTCTCGCCGGCACCGATGCGTCCGGCCCACCAATCCACCAAAACGAGAAGCCGATGGCCGAGAGCTGGCGGCCTCAAACTCTGGCGCCACGGCGGAAGTAGCAGCTAGAATGATGGCGATACGGGTTCACGAGGGGGAGAATAGCTACCTTGCCACAAACCATTGTAAACGGTGTCCTGACGGTCGGGGGAGTATGTCTTGCGGCGCTCGCCGGGTTCGAGCTGGTGCATCGTCTCGTGCCTGCCGTCTCGCGCCAGCGGAGCAACGACGTGGCCGGCTTCATCTACGCGGCTTTGGGTGTGATCTACGCCGTGCTCCTGGCGCTCGTGGTCATCGCCGTGTGGGAGGAATACCAGGCGGCCGACGCGACGGTCGAGCAGGAGGCCAACGCGACGGCCGAGATCTTCTGGTTGGGCAGTCGGCTTCCGGAGCCCATGGGTCGCCACGTACAGGAGCTAGCCACATCCTACACCAGGGAGGTGGTCAACCAGGAGTGGCCCATGATGGAAAAGGGCGAACAGCCCCCGTTGGAGCCCGTGGAGGGCGTCCCGAGTGGGTGGACCTTAATCGACGAACTCCGGTTTACCTTGCAGAACTTCGATCCACACTCGAAGGCCGACGAACAGCTCTACGCCAATGGGCTCGACCAGATCGAGGAACTTAACGACGCTAGGAGGCTGCGCCTGGTCGCCTCCGAGGAGGGAGTCCCCGGGGTCCTGTGGTCCGTCCTGGTATTCGGGGGGATCGCGGCGATCGGCTTCACCTACCTCTTCGGCCTGGAGAGCACGTGGGCGCACAGGCTGATGGTGGTAACCCTGGCGGCGGTTATAGGGCTGGTGCTCTTCACCGTCGCCGCCCTGGGGCACCCCTTCGAGGGCGGCGCCCGCATCGGCACGGGGGCGTTCGATCTGATCCTTGAGAGGTTCGAGACCAGCAAGCTGAGCGATCTCTGACAGGGCCCGCTTCCGCCTCTATCTACGCGAGCATGCGGAAGGCAATACCATCGACTACCACATTTCAGGAGATCGCGGAAGATGGGGGGCGGCGGGTTTGCCAGGGGCGTGCTCGCTCTAACTGGGACGAGACGCGGAGGAGGATCGCCTCGCCCGCGGGCGGTCCCACAAGCTGCACCCCGATCGGGAGCCCCGCGTCGTTCCACCAGAGGGGGAGCGAAGCGGCCGGCTGTCCCGTAACGTTGAAG
>JBKPSF010000009.1:0-8098 GCA_046734875.1 Actinomycetota bacterium
GGCTTTCAAGCACATCGGCAAGACGGCGACGGTAGCGTTGCGGCAGGCTTCGATGGGGCCGGTGTTCGGGATCAAGGGCGGCGCCGCGGGCGGCGGCTACAGCCAGGTGGTGCCGATGGAGATGCTCAATTTGCACCTGACAGGCGACATACACGCGGTCACCGCCGCCAACAACTTGCTCGCCGCCATGGTGGACAACCATATTCACCACCACGACGACTTCTTCAACGTGGACCGGCATTCCGTCACCTGGCGAAGGGTGATGGACGTAAACGACCGGGCCTTGAGGAACATCATCACAGGCCTGGGACCAAGGACGGACGGCGTCCCCCGCGAGACGGGCTTCGACATAACGGCGGCCTCCGAGGTGATGGCTATCCTCGCGCTCGCGACCTCGCTGCAAGACCTCAGAGGGAGGCTGGGGCGCATCGTGATCGGCAACGACACCGAGGGGGACCCCATCACGGCCGAAGACCTCAAAGCGGCGGGCGCCATGGCCGTTATCATGAAGGAGGCCATAAAGCCCAACCTCATGCAGACGATAGAGAACACCCCGGCCCTGATCCACGCCGGTCCCTTTGGCAACATCGCCACCGGCAACTCCTCGATAGTGGCAGACCTGATCGGGATCCACGGTGGCGAGTACCTCGTGACCGAGGCAGGTTTCGGCGCGGACATGGGCGCCGAGCGGTTCTTCAACATCAAGTGCCGCAACTCGGGGTTGAAGCCCGACGCGGCGGTGCTCGTGGCAACGGTGCGGGCGCTGAAGGTCCACTCGGGCCGTTACGAGGTGAAGGCCGGACAGCCGCTGCCCGGGGAGATGCTGGAGGAGAACCCCGGCGACGTTTTCGCCGGCGCCGACAACCTGCGGAAGCAGATCGAGAACATAAGGCTGCACGGCGTCTCGCCGGTGGTGGCGGTCAACACTTTCCCCACCGACCACGACTCGGAACACGATGCCATCAGGGAGATAGCCGAGGAGATGGGCGCCCGCGTTGCGATCTGCAACCACTTCTCGGAGGGTGGCAAGGGAGCCGTGGAACTGGCCGAGGCGGTCGCCGAAGCCGCCGAGGAGCCGACCGAGTTCCGCTTCCTCTACCCCGAAGTGGCGCCTCTGAAGGAGAAGATCGAGGCCATCGCCACCAGGGTGTACGGGGCAGAAGGCGTTGAGTACGACCTGACCGCGAGCCGTCAGCTCGACTCCTACGAGAAAAACGGCTTCGGCGACCTGCCCATCTGCATGGCGAAGACGCACCTCTCCATCTCCTCGGACCCCGCCCTGAGGGGTGCGCCGAAGGGTTGGACCCTGCCGGTGCGCGAGGCCCGCGCTTCGGTGGGGGCCGGCTTCATCTACCCGATCTGCGGCGACATGCGCACCATGCCGGGCCTTAGCATCCACCCCGCAGCCCACAACATCGACATCGACGAGGACGGTCAGATCGTCGGGCTCTTCTGAGAGGTTGTCCGCTTGCACATCCCGGAAAACACCGCGCCTGAATACCTGGACCTCCCACTGAGGGAGTTCCTCGACCGCGTGGCCTCGGATAGTCCAGCCCCCGGCGGAGGCTCCGTGGCCGCCATCGCCGTTGCCCTCGCCGCGGGGCTGGCAGGCATGGCCGCCCGCCTCTCCTCGGCCCAACTTGCCGAAGCCCTTGAGCTGGCCAGTCAGGCGGATGCCGCGAGGCTCAGGGTCGCGCCGCTCGCCATGGCCGACGCGACGTCTTACGGGCGTGTCCTCGAAGCCTACCGTGAGCCCGACCCCGAGGCTCGTAGGGAGCGCGTCAGGGATGCCCTCTCGGGTGCCGCCGACGTACCGCTGGCCGTTGCCGAGGCTGGGAACGAGGTCGCCGGCCTCGCCTCCCGGCTGGTGGAGGAGGGCAACCCCAACCTCGAGGGAGACGCTATGGCAGCGCTCTTGCTCGCGGGCGCCGGGGTTCGCGCCGCTGCGAAGTTGGTTGAGATCAACCTGTCCACGGCAGGTGTGGACGATGACAGGCTTGCGCAAGCAAATAGGCTCGTCGATACCACCGCTGAGGGCGTGCCACGGAAGGGGGCGGATGAACGTGACAGAGGCTTGTAGTATAGTTTACAAACAAAATCTTTGAGGGAGGGACAGGTCATGCCAGAGAGAAGAACACCGTTCTATGACTTCCACCGCCGTTCGGCGAGGGACCTGATCAAGGGCGGCGGAGACTTCCTGTTCCCCACCTCCTACGTCTCGTCTCTAGAGGAGCACCTGAACGTACGCAGGAACGTCGGGATGCAGGATCTCTCGACGATGGGCGAGGTGGACATCAAGGGGCCAGGCGCCGAGCGGCTGGTGAGGCGGCTGCTTGTAAACGAGGTTCAGGACATGGAGCCGGGGCAGCTCAGGTACTCGACGATGTGCAACGACGAGGGTGGCATCGTGGATGACGTAACCTGCTACAAGTTCGACGACGAGCACTTCATGATCGTCACCAGTTCGGGGCCGCGCGAGAAGGCTTTCCGTTGGATCTCCGAGCACGCCGTCGGTTCCAGCGCCTACGTGACCGACCTGACGGCGGCTATCGCCCTGCCCGTGGTCCAGGGACCGCGTTCGCGCGGCTTCCTCAAGACGGTGGTCGAGGGCGTGGACCTGGACGAGCTGAGGTTCTTCCGGTTCGCGCCCTGCAGCATCGGGGAGGTGGAGCTGCTCATCTCGCGCTCGGGCTACACGGGCGAGCTTGGCTACGAGCTTTACACGCCGGCGGATCAGGCCTCCGCGCTGTGGGAGCACCTCCTGCAGGCGGGCCGCGACTCCAACCTGAAGCCCTACGGCCTCGAGGCCATGCAGTCCCTGCGCATCGAAAAGAGCCTGCCTCTCTATGGACCTGACATAAGCGAGAACGAGACCCCCTTCCACGTTGGCCTAGGACGCTGGATCCGTTTCGACAAGCGTGACTTCGTCGGCCGCGAGGCCCTGCTGCGGGTGCAGGAACGGGGCCTGGACAGACGCTGGGTCGGGCTGACCCTGGAGAGCGAGGTTCCCGCAGCCCCCGGCGCCGGAGTCTACGGCATCGCCGACGTGGCCACCTACAGGGAAGTCGTGGAGACGGGCGCCGAGGCTGGCGAGCAGGAGGACGAGCTGATGCCAGGCGAGCGGCAGGCCGGTCGCGTCACCTCCAGCGCCATGGGGCATACCGTCGGCAGGATGCTGGCCATGGCCTACGTGGACACCGCCCACTCCTGGCCCGGCAACAACCTCGTCGTCGATTTTGGCGGCCGGCCCATCCCCGCCAAAGTTGCCCAGACGCCCTTCTTCGACCCGGAGTTCGCCCGCGTCAGGGCGAAACCGCACGAAGACGACCGGCTCTCCGAGCTGGTCCCCGAGCCGGCGCGGCTCACGAACGCCAGGGTGCCCGCAAGCCAGTCTCCGAACGGGAACACCAGAAGGTGAGCGTCCAGTACTCCGGTCGTTACGACGCAATCGTCGTCGGCGTGGGGGGGATGGGCAGCGCCACCGCCTACTACCTCGCCCGCAGGGGAAAGCGGGTGCTCGGCCTGGAGCAGTTCGGGATACCACACGCCATGGGCTCATCGCACGGGCACACGCGCATTATCCGGCTCGCCTACTACGAGGACCCTTCTTATGTGCTGCTCCTCAGGCGCGCCTACGAGCTGTGGCGTGAGATCCAACGCGAGGCCGGTGAAAAGCTCCTGCACATCACGGGTTCCGTGGACGCGGGGCCCGAGGAGTCCTGGGTCTTCAAGGGCGCGTGGGAGTCAGCGAAGCTCCACGACCTCCCACACGAGGTGCTGACCGGGGCGGAGCTCGGGCGGCGCTACCCGGGCTACCACCTTCCCCCACAACACCTCGTGCTCCTCCAGCCCGAGGGAGGTTTCCTCACGCCGGAGCGGTGCATCGTCTCGTATGTGATGGCGGCGCAGGCTTCGGGGGCCGAGATCCACGGCCACGAGCAGGTCCTGGAGTGGGTTCCGCTGGAGGGGGGCGTGCGCGTCAGCACCGACCGCGGTACCTACGAGGCCGACAGGCTCGTGATGACCGCCGGGGCCTGGAACGGGGACCTGCTCGACGTCCTCGAAGGGCTTGCCGTGCCCGAGAGGCAGGTCCTGGCCTGGCTGCAGCCGGCGCGGCCCGAACGTTTCCGGCCCAACACCTTCCCCGTCTTCAACCTGCTCGTGGACGAGGGCCGCTTCTACGGCTTCCCCGTCTTCGGCGTGCCAGGCTTCAAGTTCGGCAAGTACTTCCACCTGAACGAGACCGGTCGCGCCGACGAGATCGACCGCCAGCCCCACGACCACGACGAGCGGCTGCTGCGCAGCTTCGCCGAACGCTACTTCCCCGACGGCTGCGGCCCCACGATGGACCTGCAGACCTGCATGTTCACCAACACCCCGGACCATCACTTCGTCATCGACTTGCACCCCGACTATCCGCAGGTAGCCATCGCCTCGCCCTGCTCCGGTCACGGCTTCAAATTCGCGAGCGTCGTGGGCGAGATCATGGCCGACCTGGCAGAGAAAGGTTTCACCCGCCACGATATCTCCCTCTTCCGCCTCGACCGGCTGAGGCAACCCACCAGACGCCGGCCGGACGAGCCGGTCGGCGGCGGGCAGACGGCAGGGCAGCCGGACGGCCGCCCTCGCTCTTTCACCAGAACGGAAGACATCAAGACGTTCTGGTAGCCGCGGGAAAGGGTTACGGCCGGACGTGCAGGCGTAAGTTCCTGGCGGATCGAGCCTGAATGCGGAAGGTGGTGTAGGATCTGCGCCTATGTGCGCCGTAGTACGCAGGAACGCTTCGGTACAGTCGGTCGACAGGGCCATCACCGTGATGGAGTTCCTGTCGCGCCGCGGGTGGTCGGGCGTGACGGAGGTCTCCAGGGAGCTGGACATCCACAAATCCACCGCCTACCGGCTGCTCACGACGCTTAGGGACCGGGGGCTGGTCGAGCAGGACGCCGCCACCGAGAAGTACAGGCTGGGCTTCGGCCTGGTCGTACTCGCGAGGGCGGTGAGCGCCGACCTTGACATCCTTCGCTGCGCCAAGCCCCTGTGCGAGCGGTTGAGCGAGCGTACCGGGGAGACAGTTACCGTCGCGGTCCTGGAGGGCGATGACGCGATCGTCATCCACCAGAGCCTCTCACGGGCCTCGGCCCTCAGCGTGGACTGGACGGGACGTCATACCCCGCTGCACGCCACGGCGGCGGGCAAAATATTCCTGGTCTACATGCCGGAGGATCAGCTACTCCGTATCTTGGAAGAACCGCTGGAACGCTTCACCGAGAACACCATCGTTGACCCGGCGAGCCTGAGAGACCACATAAGCAGTATCCCGGACGAAGGGGTCGCCTGCACCGTGGAGGAACTGGAGACGGGGTTGAGCGCGATCGGGGCGCCGATCCGCTCCGCCGAAGGCATGGTCGTGGGCGCGGTAACCGTCTCAGGTCCGGCTTTCCGTCTGTCACCCACGGATCTGAGGCATACCGGCGAGCTGGTAAGAAGAGCCGCCGCCGAGATCTCTCGATGCCTGGGGTTCCAGGGTCTAAATACACCGTAGAACGACGCTCACCGAGGTGAAGGTACACTAAGGCCCTTCTGGCGCGGGGCGTCATGCGTGACTGGGTCGGATCTCGCCTTCCTCGAAGCGCATCGGTCGTGGACTTTCGAGTATCTCCAGCCGCTCGTCGGCTTCCACCTCTTGTAGTAGCGCCTCCGAGAGCCAGATCCTTCCCAGCTTGAGGGTGTTTTGTATCCTGACGAGGCGGGCATCGCGTGGTTCTACGCCGGCGCACATGGTGAGGGCGGCGGCTATTGCCATCTCGTCCGTGGGCATGACCATGGGCGTCTTTACGGGCGCTGGTGTGGTCGAGGTGAGGGCGTTCATGTAGGTGGACGGACGGTCCACCGCCGCGGCGAGGCGCTCGGTGACGACGTCGGCCATGCCGAGGCCGTTGGCGTTGCCGCCGGTCTCCTCGGTCAATCCGAGGTAGACCATGCGCTCGACTGACGGTCCGCCCGAGGCGGCGGTCGTAGGATACCGGCCCGTTACGTTCGGGTCTGCGCCGTCGCCCGAGATGTTCTTACCGATCTCGTCTACGACGAGTACGTCGATGTCGTCGAACGGTAGCCGCGCCAGATTACGCTTGGCTTCTTTCAATAAAGGCGCTTCGGCGGCTTCCAACTCGCCGGCGGGGATGGCGACTATTTTGCACGGTTCCTCGGCGGCGTTCTCGACGGTGGCGAGGCCGAAGGCGACCTTGCCGCTACCTGTGGCGACACGCGCAGCCTCGGGGATGGTCTCGTGGATCCTCTCCCAGCCCGCTGAGTGGATGGAGTGGGCCCCCCGCTGCTTGCCGAGCCCGATGGCGAGCATCTTGGTCGGCCCGCTCTCCACGGTTCCCCTGAACGCCGTGTGCGGCTTGACCCTGTTCACGACCACGACCGCGTCGGCCTCGTAGGCGTTGCGGTCCATAAAGACAGCGACGCCCGAGGATGTCTCCCCGATACGGACGGCCTCCATCGTCGCCCGAACCGGACACCCCACGTTCTCCTCGCCCACCCCAAGGTGCGCGAGAACCTCAGCCTGACCTTCCGCGGTCGATGCGCCGTGGCTGCCCATCGCGGGCACCACGAACGGCTCCGCTCCTGCTTCTTTCAGAACCTCTACGAGGGCGGCGACGATCTCCCCGATCCCGGCTACGCCCCGGCTCCCGACGCCTATGGCCACAGATCCCGACGGAAGCTCCACAGCCTCCAACGCCCCGCGGACGCTTTCCCGGATGCTCGCGAGAGCGGGCGGAGAATCTATGAGCTGGCCGACGAGCGCGACGTTCGGGAACTCGACGGAACGTAAGACCTCCCTTATCTCCTCGTAGACGGGGTTCTCGGTTTGCAACGCCTCACCTCCTTAGAGAAAAGTCAGCCGGCTAACTACCTCTCTCGAACCTGGGAAGATCGTCATCTATGCCTTCCCAGGCGAGTTTGTCTTCGAGCCAGATGTGGCGTGTTGGGGGGAACTCGTCGGGTCTGTCCAGGCTCGCTGTGGTCACGTCGATGGAGTCGGGCTCTTCGTCGTCCCTGTAGGTGAGCGACGTGCCGCAGCTCTGGCAGAACGTCCTGCTCACCTCGTCCGAAGAACGGAAGTCGGCGGGCTCGCCTTCGACGAAGGAGAACCTTCTGTAGGGGAAAGTAACCCAGGCGACCGACAGCGCGCCCGTGGTCCTGCGGCACGAGACGCAGTGGCAGATCGCGGATCTCGAAGGCTCCCCCGAAACCCTGAATCTCACCCTGCCGCAGAAACACCCACCCTCGTGGGGACCACCCATCATACCTGCTCCCCTGCTCGGTGCCGGCATTAATTCTAGCAGCGCGCAACGGAGCCGGGCTCTTCGGCGTTGCTATACTTCGTGCGGGTAGCCCCGAGGTGGAAAGGTCGTGGACGTTTGAGGGTGGCTCTGTTCGTTCCGTGCTATGTGGACCTGATCAAACCCGAGGTAGGCGTAAGCGTGGTGCGCATCTTGCGAAGGCTCGGGGTGGAACTGGTCTACCCAGATGGCCAGACCTGCTGCGGCCAACCGGCCTTCAACTCCGGCTTCTTCGACGAAGCCCGCGCCGTGGGACGCCACTTCCTCGACGTCTTCGAGAGGGAACGTTTCGACTACGTGGTTTGCCCCTCGGGGTCCTGCACCACGATGGTTTCTCACTACTACCCTTTCATCTTCAAGAACTTGCCCGAAGAGCGCGAGCGCTCCGAGGCCCTCGCCGGGCGCGTCAGGGAGTTCTCCGACTTCCTGGTCAACGTGATGGGCGTAGATAACCTCGGGGCACGCCTCGAAGGGAAGGCCGTCTTCCATTGTGGCTGCCACCAGCGGCGCGAGCTCGGCGTATTGCAAGAGCCGCGAGACCTACTCGAGAACGTCGAAGACCTCGATCTCGTGGACTGGGAGAACGAGGAGCTGTGTTGCGGGTTCGGGGGGACGTTCGCGGTAAAGATGCCAGACGTCTCGACCGCGATGGCCGACGAGAAGATAAAGGCCTTGGAAGAGAGCGGGGCTGACACCTTGATCTCCGGCGACTCCAGTTGCCTCTTGCACCTGGAAGGACGCCTGAGGCG
>JBKPSF010000010.1:0-2284 GCA_046734875.1 Actinomycetota bacterium
AGGCTTAAAGCAAAAGGTGTGGGCCTTTACGGTGAGGAGGTAGAGAGCGCACAGAAGGTTCGCTGGACGCTCGTAGCGCGAAGGGCCGGAGCGCAACGCCTCGGCCCTTCTCCTTGCCCTTATTTAGAACTTCCTTGATGCTCACTATCGCCCCAGATCGGAGACCGAACAATGCGATTTTGGGGTGTTTTGAGCCCGATTTGTGATCGTACTCGGCTCGATGCCGACTTTTTCAACAGGCTGAGAGATTCTCGGAAGTTGATCGTAGCAAGCTGCCCCGTCCGGATCAGGGGTTAGGGCATCGGGCCGGGGCTGTGCGGAGCTTTAGGTGCCCGCAGGGGCAGCACTAGCAACGTGCGTAGCCCACGCCCGCCGACCGCCAGCCTCGCGTCTGTGGCGCACGGACGAGAGGGTCCCAGGCACTCCCTCCATAACGCGACGAGTTTGTGAGGGTGGCTTTTGCACTTCAGCCAAGGATCGCCGCGGGAAGATACGCGGGGCCACGTCCACGACCCGTGGCGTTCATGACCTCCTCCTCTCCGGTTCGCTCGTTCGTGCCTCCACCTCGTACTCGCTACTCGTACCTGAGCGCCTCCGCCGGGTAGACCTTCGAGGCACGTCGGGCGGGCAGGTAGGTGGTGAGCAGCGAGGCCGCGTAGCCAGCGACGATCACCAGTCCTAGCGCCGACCATGGAACCCTGTACTCCATGCCGGGAAAGCCCTCGCGGATGTTGGCTATGAGGGTGCCGGAGAAGCCGAGGCCAAGGCCCACCCCGACGCCCAGCCCGAGCAGGGCGATGAAGGACGACTCGATCAGGAAGGCGAGCCTGATCTGCTCCTTCTGGAAACCCAGAGCGCGCATCATCCCGATCTGCTGGCGCCTCTCCACGACGGAGCGCGCCGAGATCACGCCCAGTGCGCAGATGCCGACCACGATCCCCAAACTCATGAAACCACGCAAGAGCAAGAAGATCACCCTTCGTGTAGCGTCACCATCCCGGATGACCTCGGCCGTGACCTGCGTCTGCAGTCCGTTTTCGGCGAAGTCCTTCTCCAGCGTCTTGGCGGTAGCCACCGCGTCCTCGCGCAGGTCGAAGTAGTAAGTTTGGGGTGGGAGGGGACCTCCGTTGAGCTCTTCCAGCGTCCGTTGGGAGGTCACAACCTGTCCGGCGAAGGAGGCGGAGCTCTCGAGCACCCCGATCACGCGCAGTTCTTTGGTCTTCCCGGAGTCGGGGTCCTTTACCCGAAGGTAGAGGTCGTCCGGCAGCCTCTCGTCGTCTGCGTAGAAGCCACTGAGCTTGACGGGCGGCTCTACTGTAGGACCGAAGGTCGAGGCGTTGCGCTCGGGGGCGAGGTCCGAAGAGATGAGGGCCGCGTCCCTCCTCTGGAGGGCCTTCCACACCTCCCGCGCCGAGCCGTAGCCCCTGGCGGTGGTCTGGAAACCGTACCCTACGCTCTCGGAATAGCCCCTGTCCACCCCCTGCACGAAGAGGGAGCCCGGCTCCCGATCCGTACCCTCCTGCTTCACCTCGGCGGGCACTTCGGAGACCTGGCCGACAGCCTCGACCCCCAAGCCCTTCTCATCCTCGAGCGCGGCGTTCATGTCGGGGACGGGATCGGCGTAGCCGGCGTCGGCCCGGATCTCGTAGCCACCGGAGATCCCCTCGGTGTCCCCGAAGGCGACGCTCATGGCGGCCTGGACGAAGTTCATGGCGGTAAAGGTGAAGACGACCAGCATGAACATCGCGAGCGTCATTCCGGTGCGAAAGAGACTCTGGGTCGGGTACTTCACCGCGGTCTTGAGGACGGGGGGCAGGCCCTTTATTCGCCCGAACGCCCCCACGACCAGCCACAGCACGACGTCGGCGTTGAAAACCACAAGCCACACGCCCGCGACCACCAGGGCGACACCCGAGACGAAGAACATCTCCGGCCCCCTTGCCATGCCCGCGGGCGTGGTGATGGAGGCCGGGGTGAGCCAGAGGGCGAGCAGGGCGAGCCCCGAAACGGTGAAGGCCGTCCTGTCCGGCGCCCCGAAGACGCGGGCCAGGAGGGCGAGCCCGATCAGTATCATCGACAGCCCCCCTAGATAGAAAGCCGTCATTTGGGTCGCGAACCCCTGCCACAGAGACACCGCACCAGCGATAGGCGTTAACACTGCGACGGAAACGCCCAAGACGCTGCGGCCCTTCCTGTCCGGCTCGGGGATGTCGCGGATGGCCCTTACCACGTTCAGGTGGCTCACCCGCCAACTGGAGATCAGGACAACAGCGAAGGTTAGGAC
>JBKPSF010000011.1:0-4759 GCA_046734875.1 Actinomycetota bacterium
CTCTTTTGAGGGGGTGCGCGATGTGAGGTAGAGAGAGCTGGCCTATGCATGCGGACTCTCTAGGAGCGGCCTCTATCGACGCTGCTCCCAGAGAAAGGGAACGGGTCGATCAACAAGATCGGGCGAGGAAAGGAACGAGAGGGAATGAGGATAAGGAACCTTACGCGGCCGTGGCTCATCTTGGGGGCCGCCCTGCTCGTAGGCGTGCTGCTCGCGGGAGTAGCTATAGCCCAAACGGCGAAACCGTCGAAACCGCCGAAACAGTCGAACAACCAATTCACGATGGTGCGCTCGCAGTCGGCCATGAAGGCGGGCAAAAATTGCCTCAAAGGGGTGTCCGCCAACGTGAGGGTCACCGACGCCGGCCAAGGCAACCAGAACCTGTACGTTACCCTCAACAAAGCGGCCCCGAACACGGAGTTCACGGTCTTCGTCATCCAGGTGCCCAACAGCCCCTTCGGCGTCTCCTGGTACCAGGGCGACATAGCTACCGACAACCAAGGCAACGGTAAGCATAATTTCGTGGGGATCTTCAACGATGAGGTGTTCGCCATCTCCCCCGGCGCCGCGAAACCGGCGAATCCCCACGGCAAGAAAGACGCCAAGAAGGGCGTGAAGTTCGCCCCTATTCACACCTACCATATTGGGGTGTGGTTCGCCGACCCGAATGATGCCCGCAAGGCGGGCTGCACGAACGTCAAAACGCCTTTCGACGGCGACCACGTGGCGGGCATCCAGGCGCTTAGCACGCGCAACTCCGGCCTCCAAGCGGCTGACGGCCCCCTGTTCGACATCAAGTTGTAAGCAAACATCCCAGGAGATCTGAGCGGAGAGGGCCGGTGCTGTTGGACCCCGGCCCTTCTCCTTGCCTTTATGCAGCGGAGTACGTGGAAGGTGTATTCCCCGAAGTTCAGATGCAGCATCTTGCATGAACCGCCCGCGAGGAGTGCAGGGGCGGTGTCTGAGGCTCGCCGCGCCATGTGTTGGTAGATCAACATGTTGTGGCGCTGAATAGATATCCAGCCAGCGTGAAGATGCGCTGTACCGGCTACGGGTCGCATGATTAGCGCTACGCACTCGGAGGTGCACAGCGCGAGTGGTGAGGGCCACGGGACGCTCCTCACGCACAGGCCGGGCAGGGCGTTACACCATACCGTCTCCAGCTCCGGGCTCGGCGGTTGTGCGAGCAACCTGCGGATGCAGATGCTAACCATCTAGGATCTGCTGTGCGGTGTCGAGGCGAGGATGCCGCTGCAGTACGGTACGCGCAAGGAGGTGGGCACGCGTGGGCGAGGAAGCCTACCCCTAACTGAAGGTTTAGACCAACGATAGTTCCACCTCCTGCTCCCGGCCCGCCGTGGCAGTGAAGCGGAGCCTCGGAATGTTCTCAGTTCGTGACGTTGGTGGTGAGGTGGCAGACGTCGGCCACGCGAGCACGAGAGCACCTTGGGCAGGTCTTCACACGGTCAGCCGGGCATGTCCTCCGCGTCCGCCCCGTGCGAACGTAGCCACAAGGAGGCATGGGCGGGCTGCATGGTCTCCCTCACTACCCCGAGCACTTCCTCGCTCAAGGAGTCCAGATCGGTTTCCTCGCGTAACCGGGAGTTGAAGGAGGCGAGCGTCTTGGCGGCGTCGTACTTCCTGCGGTAGAAGCGGCGGTCCACCAGGGCCTGGATACGTCGCCTCAGGGGGTTGAACAGCGCCGCTATCGCCAGCGTGGACGCGACCACGGCCAGGGTTGACCTCTCCCCCGTGACGAGTACGAACGCCCGCTGCAGTACGATTATGCCTCCGATGTAGAGCGCGACAAGTGTGACCGTCAGCGAGGCGTAGACGAGGGTACGGTTGATGATTACGTCTATGTCGTAGAGCCTGTACCTCGAAATGGCCACCCCGATGGCCACGTAGAGACCAATGATCGTTCCGCTCTCCGAAATCGTCTGGAACAGGGCGTTCTCGGGCAAGCCCCCCGGCCAGAGCAGATCGAGGGTTGGGAAGGTGACGAACAGAACCCCTGCGTAGGCGAACCATTTGATCTGCTGCCGTTCCAGGCCGCCCGCTCTACGGTAGCGGAAAACGAGCGAGAGCGCCGCCGGGACCTCCGCAAGGAACAGTAGTCCGATCAGGGACTGGACGTACCTCTCGCCGAAGGTCGAGAGCACGGCGAGGACTAGAACCGCCGTCCCCAACCCCACCACGCCCCAGACCAGAAGTCGCCAGCGGCGCGACGGCGGGCGGCCCGTGGGGAAGAGGAGCAGAAGAATGGGTATGAGGGTGATTGCCGCCACCCACCCTACCCCTCCGACCACGGAGTGGACCGTCCGGGGAGCCGGAAGAGCCCCATTCTCTGAGACTAGCGCGTACGAGGCGTAGGCCTCAGAGAACGCGAGCAAGGCCAGACACAACCCGGACGCGAGCCACAACCACCCGTACGCGTTGTTGGGACGGCGCGAGGCGATGAACCCGCCGAGCAGCGGGGCGCCGCTGTACGTCGCGACCCTGGCGAGTTGCTGCCACCACATATCCCACATATCCCGCTTCGGCGGCAGCGGAGTAGACCAGCCCAGGAAGATCAGCAAGGCGGAGAGAGCCAGAAACAATAGCACACACGCGCAAAGCGACCAGGCGAGCCAGGCCGCGCGGTGGCTCACCCTACCGATTCTTCGGTCCGGCTTTCTTGCTCCCTCTGTCACGACCCCACTCTACAGCAGCACCGTCTCCCGAGCGTTACGGCAACCGTTACGAGACGCAGTGCTAGGAAAACTCAGAGGACATGCTTTGCGTTCAACCCCTTGAGCAGCACCGAGAAGCGTAGCGCTAGACAAGCGCAACCTCGACCTCCTGCTGCTGGCCCGCTGTGACGGCGAAGCGGAGCCTCGGGGTGTTACCAGTTGGGAACGTTTGTGGTCGTCAGATGCACGGAACGAGAACACACCCTGTATTCTCTTCTCCGCTACGCCGGGCGAGGAGCCTACGGTCGAACTGGGGCTGGCATGAACTGTCGTCCCCAGGAGGTCCTCCGTGGCGCTGCCGAGGGTCACTACCAACCTTCCTAGCCGTACCCATCGATTGCGGCGCGTCACGGCGCGTTGCTGCGCGCCCCGAGCAGGCCGGGGCGCGTGCCATCGTCAGCAGGATCACCAGCGAGGGCTGGCGGGAAAGTAGACGGGAAGACTTCGCCGACGTGGCCGGGCAGAGGCGCGCCAAGGGTGTCCTGGAAGCAGTCGTGGCCGGGAGACACAACGTGGTCACTTACTTCACGAATGCAACGGATTTAGGAACGCAACTGCGAGGTGTGGCTCTCCGCTCGGGGTGGCCGGGAGGCGGGCGCAGGACCGGTGTGATCGCCATGCTGGCGGGATTGTTTTCTCCGTCCTTCTGTCGTACGCAGGAGAGCCTTTGGGGCCTGGCGGTCACCTCCGGTCAACCAAGAGGGCCAAACGATGCACGTGCATCGATGCGACCACCCAGTATTGGCCGGAGCACACGGAAGACCAGTGCCGCGAACTTCGCCCAAACGGCGTTCTAAGAAGTTCAACTTCCGGATTCTCGATTTCTCGGAAATCCACCTCCAGCATAATGCATAGCCTCGGCCCCATGCCGAGGCGAGCCACTTTTTCCATATTCGCACCAAAATGAGTAGGAATACTCACGCTTTGAGCTCTCCAGCTAACGCCCAGCTAACGCTCTCTTCCTACTCTGGTATCAGAAGAGCCACCACACAGGAGTGAAGGCTCAAGAGGACGAGGAGGACAGAAGATGATGCAGGAGAACTCAAGCGCAGGAGCAGAAGGATTGCTGGTTAGGGCGGAGCCCCTGGAGTGGGCCGAGGAGATCGCTCAGAGGATGGTCCATGTGGAGCGCACCATGGATGGCGCGCTGCATCTGGACGCCGACCCCGCGTGGGCTGGGGCGATCAACACGGTGTTGGTTTCAAAGGGTGTGAGGGTTGGTGAGCTCTCGGCACGGCAGCTAGAGAGAACGGCCACCTGAAGCCAAAGGTGAGGAAGAGATGGCGAACATGGAGTCAATGTCTCGAAAGTTGTGGGTTTGGTTTCTCTGCCTCGAAGCTGTCCAGCGTGAGGTAGCGACGCAGCGCCCATTCCTCGCTGCTCCTTAGCGCTATCTCCGTGGCCAAGGTACTCGCGCTCGTCTCGTTCGCGAAGACCCCGACCACCCTCGTTCTCCTCTTGACCTCCTTGAAGAGACGCTCCAGCATGTTGGTCGTACGTATCCTGGGGTGGTGGCTTCCTGGGAAGCTCAGGTAGCTGAGGGCATCCGCTATGCCTGCCTCGAAGATCGCAACCGCCTTCGGGAAACGCTTCTCGTGAAGCTCTACGAACTCTTCGGCCAGGGCTCGTGCCGTCTTCTGGCGCCTGACCTTGAAGATCGCCTTGAGGTCCTCGGCCACCTCGTTCATCTCGCTCGCCGGCACATGTGAGAGCACGTTGCGCTCGAAATGCACCACGCACCTCTGCCACTGCACCCCTGGCAACTCGCCCGCAACTGCAGCGTTTATGCCTTCGTGAACGTCTGAGACCACCAGTCGCACTCCGCACAGCCCCCGATCGATGAGGGCCCGCAACAAAGTGGCGTAGGCAGCTCCCTTCTTCTTGCCAGCCACCTCCACCGCCAGGACTTCCCGAAAACCCTCCTCGTCCACCCCTACGCACACCAAAAGCGCCAGGCTCGTGACCCTCGCTCCCCATCTGACCTTCAGGTAGGTGGCGTCGAGGTAAAGGTAGGGGTAGTCCTTCTC
>JBKPSF010000012.1:0-2297 GCA_046734875.1 Actinomycetota bacterium
GAGGCTCCTGAAGACGGCGTCGGAGACGCGCCTCTTGAGGCACCGCAGCGCCTCCTTACGGGACTTGCCCTCCTCTATCTTCTTGCGGTAGTATCCTCCGCCCCGAGCGTCTGACCTGGCCTGGCATACGGCGACCATGTGCAGGGCGTAGTTGAGGTGTCGGTTGCCAGCCAGCGAGAGTCTGTGGCGCACCGCCTCTCCGCTGGAGGCCTCCACAGGGGCCGTACCAGAGTAGGAGGCGAAGTGGGCCTTGGTCGGGAAGCGCAACACGTTGCCTACAGTCCCGATGATCCTCGCGGCCAGGATGGGACCTATGCCGAAGATCTTTAGGTGAGGGTGGTGCCGGAAGCTTCCACCTCGGCCTCGATGCGCCCGTTGAGGTCCGCGATCTTTCGATCCAGCGTCCTGACGTCGCGCAATACCTCCGAGGCCAACCGCCGGCGGAGGCGGGCCGAGGTGCCCTTGGGCCGTATGCCTCGCAGGATGCGTGCGGCCCGGTCGGCCGAGAGCTTCCCGGCCACCCCTCCGGGGAGGAGGTCCCGCAAGAGCCCGTGGAGGCGGTTGAGCGCTCGGGTACGTTCGGCCACCAAATCTTCTCGTCTCTCGGAAAGCAGGCGCAGCGCCTCGGATGCGGCCTCGGGATCTACCGACGCCAGCCGCCCGTTGCGCGAGGCGGCCAAGGCGGTGGCTAGGGCATCGACCCCATCGTTCTTGCGGGCGTTGCCGGTCGAAAGCACCCGCACCCGCGCCGAGAGTTTGGGCGGCACGTCCACCACCGACTCGCCTGAACCCGCCAACCTCACCGCCAGGTGACGACCGAGGCCACCGGCGTTCTCCATCGCCCAACGACGCTCGGGGAAGCGCTTCGCCCAACGTTCGAGGGCTCTCAGGCCGACGCGGTCCTGCGAGAAACTAGCACGCTCGAGGAGCTCGCCTAAGGTTTCGTCGATCGCCGCTACGGCCACCGACGCTTTGTGGGGATCGACCCCGATGAGCACTTTCATGAGCGCGCGTACCTCCGTTTCGGTCGGACCTCCGCCACTACCATCGACGCGCGCGAAGGACATTCCGACTTCGGGCTTTTGCTCCCATACCTCTTTTGAGTCACTCCGCACGCCACGGGCACCGGCGGGACGCAAGCCGAGAACAAGCCAACCCACCTGGTGGGCGACAGGAAGTTCACGAGCGATCCCTGTATGACCGGTGCCCTAGAAGCTTAGCGGCTGCAGACCACCGAGCTCCCGGCCAGAGTTAAACAAGTCGGAAGTTCAGCATGCCTCAACGAGTTGCTTAGGCGTCGATCTCGGAGATAAAGATCGTCACTCCGCCTGTGGCGAAGTTTGGGATGTCGTTGGGTGGTGCCTGTCCTTCCGGCGTGGCCATGCTGCTCTGCAGCTGCTCCATGTCCTCGAAGTACCCCTCGAAGATGCGGTAGTAGGGTGGCTCGCTACCGTCTGGCGTAGCGACGATCCTGGCCGCCTCGTACCTCTGAAGGTTGGGCATATCATAGACCAGTGGCATGTGGGTATTGGCGTAGTACTCCTCAAAAGCGTCTGGGTCATCGGGGTGCCCGTAGAGCACCGTTAGCTTCACCATGGGGACCCTCCGTTCACTCGCGAACCCTTTCCCAGAAGTAAAGGATGGCACGTAGCGCGGTCCGATGCATCCCTGAAGTTTATTCCCCCAACCTCGTAGAAGAGTAATTCTCGGAAGTTGCGCCTGGCCTTGTAACCGTTCATACTTATCTTCGTTGTACAACGGGCGGGGCTAATCCCCTAGTGTGCCGCCCTTTGGGCAAAGGGGGGAACAGGTGAGCCGAGAAACTACCAACCACTCCTTAGACGATCTGGCTAGAGATCTGGCTAGCGGCAGCATCTCGCGCGGTAAGGCGCTTAGGTTGATGGCAGCAGCCCTCCTTGGGGGTGCGCTGAGCTTCACACCGAAGGTGGCCGAGGCCTCGCCCCAGGCCATCCACAACCCCCACAAGTGCAATAGTAAAGGGGGGTGCACGGAAGGCAGCTGCTGTGGCGGTACGTGCTGTGGTCTAGGAGAGGAAGGTACTCCTCCTGCGCAATTTGTGTCGTGTGTTCCTGCAGCGTCAGTGTGCAAAGGAAGGGTTGGAACAGGGTGCTACCATACGATCGAAGCGCCCGGACAGCCTACCTGCCTTGCAAATTGCGGAGGCGGGATCACCTGCACAGCAAGCGCGGAGTGCCCCAGCGGCATGGTATGTGCTCAACAGGAAGGCTCCTCCTCGGGCTACACCTGCATTTCACTCTGTAGTAAGGGCGGGGGAA
>JBKPSF010000013.1:0-3441 GCA_046734875.1 Actinomycetota bacterium
CATTCAGAATACCAGGGCCTGACGCGTTTGATCAGTACACGCTCCCAAAGGTCGCCGGCCTTGCCCTGCTCGAACTACCTCGGTACCGGTCGGAAGGCGTCCGGTCCGACCGGGGCCTTGGGGTGCCAGCCATCGACAGTCTCCGCGAAAAGCGGGGCGAGACCGTGTGGCCCCGCCCCTTGATCGCGTGCGTGTGAGTCGCTACTGCCCTAGGCCGGTCCGCCTCAGGAAGTTGTCCTGCTGAGGAACCGGGACACCCTTGCCCAGCAGCTGAACACTGCGGTAGTTGGCGTTGTAGTGCACGAGCGCCTCGCCCCCACCGGCATATACCTCTATGTAGTCGCCGACGAAGAGGCCGCCGAGCGACGGATCGGCCTCCGACTCGTTGGAGAGGGAGGTCAAACGCTGGCGGTCTGTCACCGCGGACGTGGCCGGGTTCAGGGTCGCGAGCTCCACATCCTGGCGGTTGTGGAAGACGGGGTCGAACCTGTTGGTGTAGTAGGCGATCGCCACCTTGTTGCTCTTCCGGTCCGCAGAGATGGTCGGGAAGTAGTTGTCGCCCCCAGCCGAGACGACCTTCGGGCCGCCCCAGGTCTTCCCCAGGTCGTCCGAATGGACGACCTTGATCCGAGGCTCCTCGCACACCGAGTCGCCAGCCGGGCGCGCCTTGCACCCGTCCCAGGTGACGAAGACCCGCGGCTTGCCGTCCACCATCGCGACCTCGTTCTTGGGGTAGGTGGCCACGCGGAAGTCGTTGGCGTGCAGGGGCGCGATCCCCATGTTCAGGGGCTCCTTCGCCACCAGGTGCGCCGGCCCGAAGGTCGTGCTCCCGGGCGGTGCCACCCTGATCCAGAACCTCATGCGTTCCGGCGGCTCGAAGTTGGTCTTGAGGTCGTTGTCCTGCTCCCAGGTGACGTAGGTGCGCCCGTCGGGGCCTACCGTCACGTCGCCGAACTGGGTGCTCTTTTGGTCGCCGCTGATCGGGATCGGGCGCGTGCAGTTCCTCAGCTTCGCGTCGCAGCGCACGGCCTTGATGCTGTTGGAGAGGTAGTCGCCCGATTCGCAACCGACGTCGGGGCACCTGAACTCGGTGTAGACGGCCCAGACGAAGGTCTTGCCGCCGCTCTTTCCCACGTACATCCAGGGCTTGTCCAGGAAGACCTTCTCGCCCGAGTTCACAGCGACGGCCCTCCTGACCGGCCAGCACGAGGGGTCTGACCCGCCAGGGCAGTTGGCCAGGGTCTTCGGGCTGCTCTTGTAGACGCCGATGCCGTTGGGGAGGAAGTCCTGATCGAAGTTCAGGTCGGCCATGTAGAGCGAGCAGCCCGGTCCCGCCTTGGCCACCGGGTCGCCGCCAGACTCGACGGCCTGTCCCTTCTCCCTGACCGGGGGCAGCAGGCCCTCGTTGTCGAGCGACTGACCGCCGTCGGTCGAGAGGTGCCACCCCGTGAAGTTGCCCTTGGGATCGACCAGGCCGCGGTAGTCGTTCGTCCCGCCCAGCACCTCGCCTTGGCCGCAGGCGGTGATCGACTCCTCGTTCTGCGGCAGCCCGGATTTGTCGTCGTTGAACCGGACACCCACGCCGGACGGGACGCTACCCTGCTTGGCGGCCCGCAGCGACGCCGCCGACCTCTGCGAGGCGAGCTGCTCTGCGGCCCTGAGGCGTTCGGCGACCTGCGGCGGGGCTTTATCGGGGTGCGCCCGGAGGTAGCCGATGGCCGCCCCCTGGGACAGCTTGGCGAGCAAGCCGTCGGTCGAGCCTCGGCCGTTGTCCTCCTGTGCCTGCGCGGCGGGGAGCCAGACGGCCACCGCAACCAAGACGAGCAATGCCAACCACCTGGCGTGCCGGAAGCCTCGCGAAGGGGTGTTCATATCGACCTTGCCTCCCTTTCTCTGTCGGCCCATGCTTGCGGGCCCTTCCCCGAACAGACACAAACCCGTCGCCATGCGAAGTAGTAGCTTATTGGGCCACAGGCTTCGCCCACCCCCAAGGCGCCGACGTAAGGGGCGGGGTTCGCGGCCTCCGCCCAGCGACCAAGTTTCGTGATGAAGGCAGCATACAACCGGCCCGGAGCTTCGCGCAACCCGCGTCACTGGGCCGCCGTCTCTCGAGGCGCGCTATGCCTCACACGATACGGAGGTCGTTTTCGCCTAGCTCGGTGCCAGCCGCAATTCGTGAGATTCTGCGCTCAGCAGGGCGCGGGACGCGAGGCCGCGGCGGTTTGCCGGTTTAGAGGCGCATGGTACCTCCGTGCCGCGCCTATACAGCACGCTGCATGCCCATTCAAGGCCCCACAGCTTGTGGTCAGTCGGCCCTGCCCACGGCTCCCTTACCAGACCTATGGCGGTTTGTGGGGGTGCTACTATGCAGCTTCTCGCATACAGATTTCGGAGAAAAAGCCTTCCAAGCACTTCGATGAATAAGGGCAGGACGGCAGATGTGGGTGCTGCCCAGAGCGACACGTGCCACCCCAGTTCGCCAAAAGCCTCCACATAGAGAGAGCCTTCGCCTGAATTCCTAGCCGACTAACCATCCAGCGGACAATTGCTGAATTATTGCTTTCTAGCTGAAGGGCTGAGCAGCTAGGAAGCGCAGGACTTCTGGCGTAAGCAGCCAGTGCAGCTTGCCGGTGCCAGGCGCAGGGGCGCCCTCGAAGCTGATGCAGGTCACGCTGCCTTTTCTGATCTTGATCTCCATTCCATCGCCTTCCCCGGTGAGCAGGTACGCGGCGAGCGCTTTCAGGCGGGGTTTGTGCCCGACCACGGCCACGGATTTCGCCTCCGCGTAGTCCTCTAGCGCGAGAGTGACCTTCTGCGGTGAGCCTCGCCGAGAGCCGGTCCGAAGCGCTGGGGATAGCTCGGGGGTGGGCCAGCAATCCAGCTCTGAGAGTATCTCGGCCGTGTGCCACGTCCGTTGATGGGGGCTACTGAGGATAACGTCCGCCCGGGGCACCATCCTGGCCAACCCGCGAGCCGCGAGCCGGAACTCCTCTTCGCCCTCGGGCGTGAGCGGGCGCTTGCTGTCGCTGGGCCAGCGGTCGGGATCTGGCGGGAAGGGGGCGGCGTGGCGGACGAGGTAGAGGTCCATGCTATCCTCTGGCCTTCTCATCATAACACTCGGTCCTTTGTTTGAGGTCAACGTTTCGAAGTCCCCGATGGATTCAGGCCGGCGGCGCAGAGTCCCAGTTCGAACTTGGCGAGCCCGGTCGCGCGGAGCTCCAGATCGTCACGCATCTCGTCCACGAACTCCGCCACCACCACCGGCCTCTGCGCTCCTAGCCGTGGCACAGGCCGCTCCCGGAATCTGTGAAGGTCCCGCCCCCCGCCGGAACGAATCGCCACTCGTAGCCCTTCGGATGGAGGGTGAGCGTCAGGACGCCGTAGGTATTATCGTTGTGGACCTCGCTGTTGGCGATGGGCTTGAAGATCGGGTAGTGGCTC
>JBKPSF010000014.1:0-6678 GCA_046734875.1 Actinomycetota bacterium
GACGAAGATTACGGGGTGGTCCCCCACCTTCACGACCTCAGGGTCGTCCCAGCGGCGACGGAGGTTGTCGCCCGTGTAGTTGTGGGCCGCGTAGGCCACCCACTCGGGTTTTATCTCCCCGCTATCCGACTCGGAGAGGTAAATAAAGATCTTCTCCCAGTCGGCCTCGTGGTCGTTGGCGCCGAAGAACCCGCTCCTCCAGTTGTTGAAGGGGTAGAAGAGCCAGTACTGCAAGACGATCCAACCGTCCTGGCGGAGCACGCGGCCGTGGTAGCGGTAGTGCTCGTTCTCGGCCATTATGCGCTCGTAGGCATCCAGCGCCGCCGCCGCGGACTCTCCAGGCACCCTGCCCCGGGCGAGGAGCGTTATGGAGTACAGGGCGTCCACGAAGCGGGAGAAGTACCCGACGCGCGCCAGGCGTCCCCGTCCGGCCTTGAACGCTTCCCTCGACTTCCTGCGGTCCCTGGCGTGCCTGCGGAACATCTGCAGGCGTCCTTCGTGCCCGTCGGTTCCCATCTCCTCCGCGTCGCTCAGCTTCAGGAAGTGCACCGCGCCCGCCTCGTCGAGGGGTTGCTGGGCGAGCCGGTCCAGGCTCAGCTTGCCGTCGGGCACCACGCGCACGGCCTCCCGGCCCGGCCTCTGCACCCACAGGCTGCAGTTTTGCACGTAGGGCTGTACGTCCATCGGGTAGAAGCCGTCGCCCTTGGTCGACCGGATCACCGGCTCGAAGCGCCGGAGCAGGGCCGTAATGGCCTGCGCTTCTACCGGATCAGCTTTCAACGGGGGCCTCAGGAGCCTGCCTGGAGAGGAAGACCACCCTCACGTCGTGGGAGTTCAGGTAGAGGATCATCAGCACGCAGTAGGCCATGATCGGGTATACGTAGCCAGGCTGGAACCAGGAGTAGAGCCAGAGGGACACGGCAAGGCTAAGGCCCTGCGCGATCGCGGCCAGAAGCCATCCCCTGCGGCGCATGACCAGGAAGCTCAACCCCGACATGAGCGTAAGGATGCCGGAAGGGATAAAAAGGGCGTAAACCGCCACCTCCGCGACATCGTACTGCCGGCTCCCCAACTCCAGCCCCCTCCAGTAGACCTGCGAGAATTCGCGGGCTCCGACCAGGATCAGCCAGACCACCTCAAGGATCAAGAGCACCCCAATGACCTTTACCGTCCTGTAGGCCGCCTTTGTCGGTTCCAACCGTCACCTCCTCTCGACAACCCGTAATTCTACAGCCCACCGTGACACCACGCCGCCGCGTGATACGGTGCTTTGGGGAAGGAAGATCTCGTACTACTCGAAGACCTTACCCGGGTTCATGATGTCGTTTGGATCTGCAAGCTTCTTTATCCCGCGCATGAAAACCAGCGAATCACCGTGCTCTTTTTGCAGGTGTCCGGTCTTGCCCAGGCCTATGCCATGTTCGCCGGTGCAGGTGCCGCCGCGCCGCAGGGCGAAGTCCACGATCTCGGCGTTTACCAGCTCGGCCCTCTCCTGGTCCGCCTCGTCGCTCGTGTCGATGGGGAAGACTGCGTGGTAGTTGCCGTCGCCGACGTGGCCCAGGATGGCCGCTTCCAGGCTGCGGGACTCGACGGTTTCGCGGGCGTGCCTGAGGGCCTCGGGAAGGTCGGAGATAGGGACGCACACGTCCGTGCTCAACATGCCCATCCCGGGGTGGAGAGCCTGGATGGCGAGGGCCGCGTCGTGACGGGCCTCCCAGAGCCTCTCGCGGGCCTCCTCGTCGACCTCGACGTCGAACCGGGAGCACCCTTCCGCCGCGGAGATGTCGTGAGCCGTCTCGACGTCGCTCTCGACGCTCGCTTCGGAGCCGCTGAACTCGAGGAAGAGGGTTGGGGCGACGGCGTAGTCGGTGCCCTTGAAGGCGTTTACGGCCCCCACCGTGCGGGCGTCGACCAGCTCGACGCGCCCGATGTTCATGCCGGTCCGGATCATGGCCACCGCGGCGCGTCCCGCCGCCTCGATGTCGGGGAAGACCGCCCTCGCGGCCACGGTGCGCCCCGGAAGGGGATAGAGGCGCAGGATCAGCTCCGTGAAAACGCCCAGGGTTCCCTCCGACCCCACGAAGAGGCCGGTGAGGTTGTACCCTGCCGAGGATTTCATTACCATCCCGCCCGTGCGCATCACCGTCCCGTCCGCCAGCACAACTTCGAGGCCGAGGACCTGGTCCCTCATGACGCCGTACTTGACCGCGTTGGTCCCGCTCGCGTTCGTCCCGGCCATCCCGCCTAGCGAAGCGTCCCAACCCGGGTCTACCGGAAAGAAAAGCCCGTGTTCGGCCAACGCCGCGTTGAGCGTCACGTGGGTGAGGCCGGGTTCGACCCGCGCTATGAAGTCCTCAGACCTGACCTCCAGTATGCGGTCCATCCTCGCGAGGTCGAGGCTGATGCCGCCGTTCACGGGAATGGTATGCGCCTCCAGGCTGCTCCCCTGCCCGAAGGGCACGATGGGTACCTGGTGCTCGTCTGCGAAGCGCAAGACCTCCACTATCTCGGCGCGACCCTCCGGGTAAACCACGGCGTCGGGCCTGACCGGAGCGTGGTAGGTAAAGATGCCGCCTGCGTGACGTTGTAGGTCGTCTCCGCCCGAGGCGATGCGGTCCTCCGGCAGGATGGCGCCTAGCCCCTCGAGCAGGTGCACCGTTTACTCTGCTTCGACGGGGTTGGTGAGGGACCCCAGTCCCTCTATCTCGATGGTCACCTCGTCTCCGTCCTCGAGCCAGACCTGCGGGTCGCGGGCCGCGCCTACGCCGGGCGGGGTGCCGGTGACTATTACGTCTCCTGGTACTAGCGTCATGCCCTGGGAGAGGAAGGAAACGAGCTGGGCGACGGAGAAGATCATCTTGGATGTGGTCCCGTCCTGCATGATCTCGCCGTTCAGGATGCAGCGGATGGGGAGGTCTTGCGGGTCTTCGATCTCGTCTTTCGTTGCAATGTAGGGCCCGATGGGACAAAAAGTGTCTATGGACTTGCTCCTCGTCCACTGCCCGCCCTCCGAGAACTGGAGGTCTCGTGAAGAGACGTCGTTGGCGTTCGTGTAGCCGAAGACGTAGTCCAGGGCGTCGGATTCGGAGACGTTGCGGGCGGCACGGCCGATGATCACGGCAAGCTCCGCCTCGTAGTCGGCCTGCCCGGTTATGGGGGGTATCCTTATGGCCTCGCCCGGCCCTATAACCGTGTTCGCGTACTTGGCGAAGACTATGGGCTTCTCGGGGATGTCGGCCCCGGTCTCGGCCGCGTGGTCTTCGTAGTTCAGCCCGATACCAATGATCTTCTCGGGCCCCGCTATGGGGGCGTGGAGGCGTGCTTCCGCCAGGGGCACGGTGTCCTCGCCGGGCTCGGGGCTCCCGCCGAACTCGATAAACTCGATCATGTCCTCGTGGGCGAGCGGCCTTATCTCGTCGCCCTCCAACGATCCGACGCGTGGCCCGTTGCCCTCCACCGAATACGTGACCAGTTTCAAAGGATCTCCCCTCTCTAGATGACGCGACGACCCGCATCTTACAGCAGCTTGTCAGCATTTCAGCAAGTCAGCACTTCAGCAAGTCAGCATTTCAGCTCTTGCTGTTACGGCTCCGCCCTGGCTCACGCGGGTCACCGACGTTTGGAGCGGTTGGGGTTGACGCCCATGGCCGCGCTCCGGGACAACACCTGAAATGCTGACTTGCTAGGGTTGCAGCCGCTCCATCTTCCACCCTCCCCCCGTGCGCCGGTAGACGAGACGATCGTGCAGCCTGTTTTCGCGTCCCTGCCAGAACTCGATGAGGTCTGGCTCGACCCTGTAGCCGCCCCAGAAGGGAGGGCGCGGAATCTCAAGCCCTTCGTACTCCGCCTCTAAAGACCGTACCCGCTCCTCCAGAACGCTTCTGTCCTCGACCGGCCGGCTCTGCTCCGAGGCCCATGCCCCGAGACGGCTCCCGCGCGGGCGGCTCGCGAAGTAGGCGTCGGACTCGTCGTCGGAGATGCGGCCGGCGCGGCCTTCGATCCTGACCTGACGCTCCAGCTCGCCCCAGTAGAAAAGCAAAGCGCAGGCAGGGTTCGCCTCCAGCTCGCCGGCCTTGCGTCCCTCGTAGTTGGTGTAGAAAACGAAGCCACGTTCGTCGTGGTCCTTCAGGAGAACGGTGCGGGCTGAGGGATGGCCGTCCCGTGTGGCGGTGGCGACGATCATGGCGGTGGGCTCGTGAAGGTTCGCCGCTAGGGTTTCCTCGAACCACCGGTGAAACTGGGCTACGGGATCGGGGTCCATATCGGCCTCGTTCAGGCCGGAGCGGGTGTATTCCCTGCGTAGGCTCGAGGCATCCATGGTGCTTCTACCAGCCCCAGGTGCCCGGGCCGCCCTTGAACGGGCCCACGATGTTGGGGGTGATCCAACCCCCGTAAAAGTCCCCATCCTGCGCCTGGACCCTCTCCCCACCGACCCAGCACCCGTCCATCTTCGACGGGTAGAAGGCGATGTGGCCTTCGAGGTCGGCGAAAGCCGGCGTCGGGTCGGGATAGAACCACGCGGCACGCGACTCCTTTCGCTCTCCGGTCACGATATCGTAGTAGCCGGCCCGCCCCTTCCATTCGCAGTACGAGCCCCCGGCGGAAGGTTCGAGGTGCTCCATCCTTATGTCCTCCGGGGGGATGTAGTACACGGGCGGGTGGCTCGTCTCCAGGACGCGTTTCGCCTGCGTGGTGTAGGCGAGCGTAACGCCGCCGAAGACGACCTTGATCTTCTCATCCACACTCTGGAGCCTCGGCGGACGCGGGTAGTCCCAGACGGACTCCTGCCCCGGGCCCGGCTGTACTCGCTGACGACTCATTAGACCTCCTCGTCTCTTCTGCCCGAGAGTATATGTACGGGGTGAGCGTCCTTGTATGCGCGGTTTCACGCCGCCCCGAAGAAGGTAGACAACCTACCAGGTCCACACGCAAGGAAGCGATGTTCATCGACGTTTACACCGACGTGGTATGGTGGGCGGAGTTCTCCCGGCAGAAGTTCGGCGGTGGGCCGGCGCGGCACCGGCCTTCGGAGAACTACCTTGTTATAGATCGGCGCTCAAACTCCCCTTGCCCTGTTCGCCGGTTGCCCCGTCTGCAAGACGACCCCACCACGGGGTTCTTCGGACGCCGGCTCAAGACTCACCAGCTCCAGGCCCAGGGCGTGTATGCGATCGAGAATCCCGTGCAGGTGCGACTGATCCAGAACCTCACCCGTAATGATCGTCCGCCCTCCAGCAACCCTCACGTCCATCCCTTCGAAGGCCGCCGCGAAGCGCTCCCCGATCTCCGCCCGCACCACGATCCGATAAACCTTGCGAGTCCGCTGTCTGCCGTGAGCTTCCATGCGATGCCCCGGATAATAGAGACCGCCGAGCCCAGCGAACATCACCCGCCAGGGCAAATCACCCGGGTGATTTGCCGCACGGCGCCTCGCGCCTTTCAGCACGCTCCGGCTTCGCCTCCGCTTGTCGGCACGCTCGGGCTAGCGCCCTCGCTTGTCAGCACGCCGCCTCGCTCCGCTTGGCGGCTTGTCAGCTTTTTTGGCGTTACGGGTCCGCCCTGCCACGCTCGAGGAACGTCCACCCGCGGCAGCCACATCCCATATGCTTTGAGCGTCGCCCCGAGACGACTTCCTGAAAGCGAGGCGAAGCCGAGCGTGCTGACAAGGCGCCGCAGGCGTCGTGCTGACAAGCGTAGGCCGAAGGCCGGAGCGTGCTCTAGATCAGTGCGCGTTCGCGGGCGCGTTCGAGTGCCTCTTCGCGAGAGGAGGCGCCGAGCTTGCGGTAGATGGATTTTACGTGGGTCTTTACGGTGTTTACGGAGACGTAGAGGTGCTCGCCTATCTGCCGGTGCGAGATCTCGCCTTCGAAGAGGCGTAGCACCGCGAGTTCCCTCTCGGTGAGCTCTCCGTTTGGTGTTGGCACTTTTTTTCTGATTCCTAGCTCGCGTTCCCGGCGTTCTAGTAGAGCGGGGAAGATTCCGGCGTCGGGGTAGGCCTCGGTGATGTCCCGCGCCTCGTCGAGGAGCGCTTTGGCTCCGGCCCGGTCGCCGTGTTGTGTCTTGAGTTTTGCTAGCGATAGCAACGCGAGGGGCGTGGGCCAGGGGCTCAGGTCGGGGACCTTTCGTCGTGTAAAGAGGGCGTCTTCCAGTACCCTTCGGGCCTCTTCTGGCTCTCCGCCTTCGGCGAGAGCGTGGCCGAGCGCGACCGAGGCCCACGTGGCCTGGGGCATACTTTGCAGTCCGAAACGGGCTGCGAGCGTGAGGGCCTCGCGGGCCAGGGACCCGGCTTCGTCCGGGCTCCCCTCGTCCGTCGCCACGAGCGAAAGTACATAGAGCGCGCCGATCCGCCACAGGTGTTGGTCTTCCGAGATCGCCGCGAGCGCTTCTTCGGCCGATTTCCTGGCTTTCGGCAAGTCTCCCGACAGGTAGGCGCTGTGTCCCAGTCCAATCTTCACGAGGGCCGTCCGCCAGGGCGCGTGCTGCCCCGACTCCAGCTCGGCGAAGCGCTCGGCGGCTTCGACCATGCTCTCTATGCCGCCGAACCCGGAGAGGGCCTCGATGCAGGCGGCCTCAGACTCGACAGAGGCGCTACCGTCGGGAAGCCGTCCGTCGTAGGGGATGCTCCTTGCCAGCTTCAACCAGCGCTCGGTCTCTTTTCGCCCTCCGTGGAGGGCGTGC
>JBKPSF010000015.1:0-7289 GCA_046734875.1 Actinomycetota bacterium
AGCAGACACGGACCCTTCTGAGCAGCATGGGTTTCAGTGAGCGAGTCGTTAGCAGCCATCACATCTTCGCACGAGAAGATGTCCCTGAACGACTCAACCTGCAGCCAACCAGGGAGGGCACGCTCCAACGGTATCAGGTACATCAGCTACGGGAGCTGCTGGTAAGATACGGGCTGGACAAAGAAGGAGACGAGTGAGTGAAACCACCTGAGGAAGACCGTTTCGAGATAGATATCTTCTGGAGCGACGAGGACGATACATACATCGCCATCGTCCCGGATATTCCCTCGTGTACGGCTTGGGGCGAGACCTACGAAGAGGCACTGAAAGAGATCAGGACCGCCATTCGAGGCAATATCGAAGTCGCCAGAGAGTTCGGGCATCCCATCCCGCAACCGAGAGCTCGTCAAGCCTCCTAGCGTTCTTCCGGAAGAACTTCATCAATGTCTGCTCTTGCGGAAGCTTCTATGAAGCTACCTCCTGTAACTGCCTCTCCAAATCTTTGATCTCGTCCCTGAGCTTGGCGGCGTACTCGAACTTGAGGTCCTCAGCCGCTTCGAGCATTTCGGCTTCGAGGTCGGCGATGAGGGTGCGCAGCTCGTCCGGATCTCTCGGGGCCTCGCGGCCGGTCTTCTTGCCGGCTTTGTAGAGGCCTTTCGCTTCGGCGGCGATGAGGATGTCGGAGACGCCCTTGGTGATGGTGCGCGGCTCGATGCCGTGCTGCTCGTTGTAGGAGGCCTGGATCTCCCGCCTGCGCTGCGTCTCCCCTATCGCGACGCGCATGGCATCTGTCTCCTTATCTGCGTACATGATGACCCGCCCGTTCACGTTGCGCGCCGCCCTGCCTATGGTCTGAATGAGTGCCCGCTCCCCGCGCAGGAAACCCTCTTTGTCCGCGTCCAGGATTGCGACGAGCGTAACTTCCGGGAGGTCGAGGCCCTCTCGCAAGAGGTTGATGCCGACTAGCACGTCGAACTCGCCGGTGCGCAGGCCGCGGATGATCTGGATTCGGTCAAGCGTCTCTATGTTGGAGTGCATGTAGCGCGCCTTGACGTTGTGCTCCAGAAGGTAGTCCGTCAAATCCTCGGACATCTTTATGGTGAGCGTGGTGATGAGGACCCGCTCGCCGTGCTCGACGCGCTTGGCAACCTCATTGAGGAGGTCGTCGATCTGGTTCTTCGTCGGCCTCACCTCGACTTCGGGGTCCACCAGGCCGGTTGGACGGATGATCTGTTCCACAATCTGCCCCGAGTTCTCCAGCTCGTAAGGCCCCGGCGTCGCCGAAACAAAGACCATCTGGTTTGTCTTGAGCAAGAACTCGTCCCACATGAGTGGCCTATTGTCCAACGCCGAAGGCAACCTGAAGCCGAAATCTACGAGCGTGGTCTTCCTGCTCCTGTCGCCGTTATACATGCCCCTGATCTGCGGCAGCGTTATGTGCGACTCGTCGATAAACGTGATGTAGTCGTCGGGGAAGTAGTCCAGTAAGGTGTACGGTGTCGAGCCGGCAGGCCGGCCGTCGAGGTGGCGCGAGTAGTTCTCGATGCCCGAGGTGTAGCCAAGCTCGCGCATCATCTCCAGGTCGTACTGGGTGCGCTGCTTGAGACGATAAGCCTCCAGAACCTTGCCCTCGCCCTCCAGCTCTCCCAGACGTCCTTCCAGTTCCGCCTCGATGTTCTTGACGGCCGTTGCCAGCCTGTCTTCGCCGGTGACGAAGTGGGTCGCCGGATACACGGTCAAAACGTCGTGCTCGCGCAGGATCTCGCCCGTCAGCGGGTCGGCCTCGGTCATGTTCTCGACCTCATCCCCGAAGAAGGAGATGCGATAAATCGTATCCTGGTAGGCGGGATGTACCTCCAGTACGTCCCCCCGCACCCTGAAGTTGCCCCGGTTTAGCTGGAAATCGTTCCTGGTGTACTGGATCTTGACGAGGTCGCGTAGCACATCGTCGAGATCGTAGAAACCGCCCTGCTCCATGAGCACCATCTTCGAGCGGTACTCCTCCGGGCTACCGAGGCCGTAGATCGCCGATACGCTCGCGACGACAATGACGTCGCGACGCGTAAATAGCGAGCTCGTCGCGGAGTGCCTGAGCCGATCGATGTCCTCGTTGATCTGGGCGTCTTTTTCGATGAAGGTGTCGGTGCGTGGGACGTAGGCCTCGGGCTGGTAGTAGTCGTAGTAGCTGACGAAGTACTCGACCGCGTTGTTGGGGAAGAAATCGGCGAACTCGCTGGCGAGCTGCGCGGCGAGCGTCTTGTTGTGCGCGATGACGAGTGCTGGCTTTCCGGCCTGCTCGATCACACGCGCCATCGTGTGCGTCTTACCCGACCCGGTGACGCCAAGCAAGGTCTGGGCCTTCAAGCCCGCATCGAGCCCCGAAGCGAGCTGTTCTATGGCCTGCGGCTGGTCGCCGGTCGGCTGGTATTCGCTGTTTACCCGGAACCCGCTCCGCGTCGAATTCTCCATGCAAAAACCTCGGAACCCCTCGTAGATCGTGAAGCATCACGCCCCTGAAACACACGACCTGATTGTACCGCGAACGCGGGCTTTTTCTCGGTCGATTTGCCGGCATCTCGATTGGACGGGCGGCGCGGTACTCGGAAGTACGCAGCGTCCCAAAAGCGGCTAGTCCGATAGAATCCGACCCTTCCCGTGCTCTTTGCGAGGAGATTTTTTCCGTGCCTAGGATCGGGGGTTCAGGTTATCGAAGAAGTCCTTCGGTATGGAATCGAGAAATGCCTCGAATTCATCCTCACCGACGAAAACCTTCTCGCAGTCGGGTGCTACGGCGTCTGCTCTGTCGGCGAACACCCGGTCGATGCCGGCGCCGCAAGCGACCAGGTCCTTGCCCGGGGGCTTGTTGAAGACGTCTATCACATCGTTACCATCTCCCGCGGAGAGGGTGTCCTTCGCGGCGGGCGGACCGAATTCGCCGCCCAGCAGGAAGTCGTTGCCCTCCTGGGCCAACATGTTGTCGGGGCCGAGGCCGCCCTGAACGGCGTCGTTGCCTCCCCCGCCCACCAGCTTCTTGTCGCCCCCGAAGGGTTCTTGCAGGTTGCCGCCGTTGACTATGTCTTTACCGGGTCCACCCAGCAGGGTGTCGTTTCCCGCCAGGGCGAGGAGTGTGTCGTTGCCGCCCTTGCCCACCAGTTGGTCGTTCCCGTTGGTTCCCCTGAGGGTGTCGGGACCGTCGGTGCCTATCCTGGTGACCGCAAGGGCCACCCCGCTCGCGGCCAACAGAGTTAGCGCGATGGTGGCCACCACCAGTATAGCTCGTTTCGTCATGCTACCTTCTCCGATCTCGTATTCGGACGTTGGCAGGGTGGCGGGTACGTCAGAAAGGTGTCAGAAAGCGCATAACGGCAATACCCCCTTTCTCCCCTACTCCGGGGATATCACCCTTCTGTCCTCACCGGAGGGGAGTTCTTCTCAGAACCCCGATCCCGGTCGGCCCACGCATACAAGTATGACCCAATACGGGACATGCCGCGTATGCCGGGTGGCGTATCTTTGTTGCAAGGTGGTGTGTATTCGCGCCGCCAGTGCGCTTCCTAGCGCACGGGCTCGTTCATCGCGACCCGCGACAACGCTTCGATGGCAAGTCCGTACTCGACGCGCTCCTCGTATTTGCCCACGACCGGGCCTGAGAGGTGAACATCCAACATCAGCCTCACTCGTGTTCGGCGTCGTTCAGGCGGTGGACCTTTATGTTCAGACCAGGGTAGAGCTTTTGCCAGTATTCCGGCGGCCGGTTGTTCTCTTCGAGGAACCGATCTATGTCCTCGGGATACTCGCGGTAGTACGCGAGGGCCAGGTCGAGCCGACGCCCCGTAACCACCGGTGCTCGGGACCCCTGAAAACGATTCCAGGAAAGTGTCTCATCCTCAGGGCCTCCTCGGCCAACCTTTCCAGCATCCGCGTCTTGGGGATACCAGCCCTCTCGGCCTCCAGCTCCAACGACTCCTCGAAGTCTCGTCCGAGCCGGATCGAAAGCGGCCTGCCCTTTTTCGTCGTCAGCTCGATCCCACCTTTTCGCTACGTCGTATTGTAACGTGGCGCGATGGCGCACTTCGCAACTCAAGCTAACTTGAACTACGTTCCAGGTTCTTGCCGTAGAGGTCCCGATAGGTTTGTTGAGCTTCGAGGGCGCGGTCCACGTACTGGCGGGTCTCTTCGTAGGGGATGTCCTTCTGGATGTCGAAGCCCTTTTTGGAGGTCCAGGCGTCTACGCTGCCTTCTCCCGAGTTGTACGCCGCTAGCATGAGCCTCTCATCGCCGTCGTAGCGGTCGTTGAGGTATCCAAGGAACCAGGTTCCCAGTTCTATGTTGACCTTCGGGTCGTGGTAGTCACCCTTTATGCCGCTGTTGCGCTTGATGTAACTCGCGGATTGCGGGAGTAGCTGCATGAGCCCGTAGGCGTCTCTGTGCGACTCGACGCCGGGCTTGAAGCGGCTCTCCGTGTAGATCACGGCTGCGACGAAGGTGGGCTCCAGGTCGTTCTTCTCGCTGGCCTCGCGGATGGTCTCTTCATAACGCAGGGGGTAGATCGTGCGCATCACGGCGTCAGGCACGCGCAAAGCAAAGGGCAGAATAGCCAGGATCGCGACCAGCACCACCAAGAGGAGAATGCCACGGCGCCTGCGGGACCGCGACCTGCCGTATCTGCGCCTCTTATCGTAGGTGGTCGTCTGGTCCCCCCTCACGCGAGATCCTGCGCCCGATACATTCCGCCTGCTCCCTTAGTCTATCCAGGTCGCCGTCGTTTTGTACGACAAGGTCGGCCCGCCCTGCCTTCTCCTCACCAGTGAGCTGTCGCGCCTCTATGGCCCGCAGCGCGGCCTCATCGACGCCCCGCTCCTCCGACCACGCTCGTCGCCGCTGTTCCGGCACCGTGACGGCGACGGTGTAGTCGAAATCTTCATCCCGATCCATCTCGAAGAGCAGCGGTATCTCCACGACGAAGATCCTGGCATCAGAAGCCGCAATGCGCCTGTCGGTCTCGTCGCGTACGAGGGGGTGCAGGATCTCTTCGAGGTCCCGAAGCGCCTCGGCGTCACCGAACACTTTGCTGCCCAACGCCTTGCGGTCGATGCCGTCCGCACCTCTAACGTCTTCCCCGAAACGGTCGGTGATCCTGGAGATAGCCTTGCTATCGTTTTTGAGGAGGTGGTGGACCATCTCGTCGGCCGAGGCCGTTTCGGTGTCGGGGAGGTCTCCCAGCAGGTGGACGAAGGTGCTCTTGCCCGACGCGAAAGGGCCGGTGACGGCGATGGTCACCGGCCCTCTCATGGAGGTCTGCTCTGGGAAGCGCTCTGCTATCTTTCCTCGAGGTCGAGGTCGGCAAGCGCGTCGAAGGCGCCGGTCCGGAGGCCGCTGCCCTCGCTGCTGCTCCTGCGGTCGGAGGTGCGCTGCTCGGGCTCGCGGCGCGGGCGCTCCTCGCGGCGGGGACGCTCTTCGCGGTCCTCGCGCTTGGGGCGGAGGCTCAGGGAGAGCCTGCGGCGGCGGGCGTCAACGTCGATGATGCGGGCGTCCACCTCGTCGCCGGAGCGTACGATCTCATCCGGCGTCTCGACGTGGTGATCGGCGAGCTCTGAGATGTGGATCAAACCCTCCACGCCCTCGGCGACCTCGACGAAGGCCCCGAAGGAGACGAGCTTGGTGACACGGCCTTGGATCTGCTCCCCCACCTTGACCCGCTCGACGATCTCCTGCCACGGGTCCTTCCTGGTCTGCTTGAGGCCGAGCGAGATGCGCTCGCGGTCGCGGTCCACTTCAAGAACCTTGACCTCGACCTCCTCGCCGACCTCGACGACCTCGCTCGGATGGTCGACGTGCTGCCAGCTGAGTTCGGAGATGTGGATGAGGCCGTCTATCCCTTCCAGGTCGACGAAGGCCCCGAAGTCCACGAGGTTCGAGACGGTGCCGCGCACGATCATACCCTCTTCGAGGGAGGTCAGTATGCGCTCGCGCTCCTCCTTGCGCTCCTCTTCGAGAACCGCGCGCCTGGAAAGTACGACGTTGTTGCGGCTGCGATTTAGCTCGATGACCTTGCACTCCAGCCTCTGGCCGAGGAAGGAGTCGAGGTTTCTCACGCGCCTGATGTCGACGAGGCTCGCGGGCAGGAAGCCGCGCAGCCCGATGTCCAGGATCAGGCCCCCCTTCACTACCTCGATGACCGGACCCTCGACGGTGCGCTGGTCGTTGTAGGCCTCCTCGATGCGGTTCCAGGCCCGCTCGAAGGCTGCCCGCTTGGCCGAGAGGATGAGACGCCCGTCGGCGTCCTCCTTCTGCATAACGAGCGCTTCGAGATGCTGGCCGAGCTCGACCACGTCGTGCGGGTCGGCGCCCTTGCGGATGGTTAGTTCGTTTGAGGGGATCAGCCCCTCGGACTTGTAGCCGATATCGACGAGTACCTCGTCGCGGTCTATACGGACCACGTCGCCCTCGACTATGTCCCCATCCTTGAAATCTATGAGGACGCTCTCGTCGACGGGGACTATCTCCCCGTTCTCCTCCCGGAAGAAGTCCTTCATGGTCAACTCGCGGGACGTGTCGTGTGTTAGGTCAGTCATGAAATAGTTGCTTTCCTTCTTTTTTGCTTGACGGGTGCAGATTATACAGCAATTGGCGAGCGGTCAGCTTTTTGTTTTGGCTGCAAGCTACAACGGACTTACCTGGCCCCACCGTGCCCCGGCCTTGGTTTCGACCTCCAGCGGGGGCTCGAGGTCGTAGGCGGCGACCATCCTGTCCACGGCGAGGGCGGCGACCTCCTCTACGTTGTCCTCGTCCACGTCGAAGACTAGCTCGTCGTGGACCTGCATGATCATGTCCGCCCCCAGCGGCTTTAGCCTCGGTGCCAGATCTACCATGGCGACCTTTATGATGTCGGCCGCCGTCCCCTGCACGCGGGCGTTGAAGGCGATCCTCTCCCCAAGCTTCCTTACGTTCTTGTTGGAGTTCCTGAGCTCTGGCACGTAGCGCCGCCTTCCGAAGAGCGTGGTCGAGTATCCGAGCTCCTCGGCCTCCTTCAAAGTCTCCTCCATGAACTCCGTGACCTTCGGGTAGCGCTCGAAGTAGCGCTTGATGTACCTCTCGGCCTCGGCCGGATGCACGTTGCCAAGCCTCGTGGCGAGACCGAACCCGGAGATCCCATACAGGATGCCGAAGTTGACCATCTTGGCCCGCCTCCTGAGCTCGGGCGTCACGCTCTCTATGCGCACGTCGAAGACCTCGGAAGCCGTGCGCGTGTGGATGTCCTCGCCGCTCGTGAACGACTCGACGAGCGC
>JBKPSF010000016.1:0-4104 GCA_046734875.1 Actinomycetota bacterium
CCCCCCCCCCCCCCCCCCCCCCCCCCCCCCCCCCCCCCCCCCCCCCTTAAAAATGAACCCCCCCCCCCCGAGAACACCACACTAGAACTTTCGTCGGCAGCGTCAGATGTGTATAAGAGACAGTGGTGGGTGAACTCCAGGTGGTCGCGCCTGCCGGGCAAGGCTAGCATCACCCCGTCGTAGCCGGTGTGGCCCTCGAAGGAGCCGATCTGCTCGAGCCCGAGGGCATCACGGTAGAAGCGCACGACCTCAGCCAGGCGGTCGGTCGGCCGTGCGATCCGGACTTGGGCTACGGGCGATCCTTCGCCGGGGCTTTGGTTGTGCACCTTCCCTCCTCGCATCCGTCGGGCGTGTAGAGCGCTCACCATTCGATGTGGGCCATAGGAGGTAAGGGTGCCATACACTCATCATGGCCGCCGATCTCATAAGGGCCCTGTCCAGCGGAGCGTGTGGAGAAACTATTTGGACAATCGGGTTGGGCTCCGAGACAGGGGTTCCAGAGGCGGCGGAGAGGTCTCGAACAAGTCCCGATCGGCCGCTTTTTGCCGCCGAAGGAGCACGCTCGAGAGACCATCGGCTATCTTCCAAACAGTTTCGGAAGGGGTATTCTCTGAAGTTCGGCCGGTACCGATCTGTTCGCTTACGAGGCATGGAGTCCTCGACTTGGCGTAGACTGCTTTTCGCCGGCAGAGGAGCTAGCGAGCAAGGGGAGGGCCAATACATGCGGGCTCGGACGAAGACCGACGCCATCGTGCTACTGAGGACCATAAACGACACCCAAGCCCACGGCCAGGAGGGCGCCAGGGCCGACCCTACCAGGGCCGCGCACGAGGCGGGATTGGGGGTGGGCTCCGAGCGCTACCGAGATGCCATGTCCTACCTGATCGAGGAGGCGGCGTTGCTCGGAGACGAGCACACGGCCTTCGACGACGAAGGCGACCAACACGCCCACGGCTACGCCTCCTACTTCTTCACCCGGCGGGCACTGGAGCTTCTGGAGGAGCGATAGTAGCCCTCTCCGAGGCATCCTCCGAAGCCCAGGCGAACCGGCGCGCGAGTGCGAGGCTCCCCTCCGTGACCCTACTCGGAGCCGGCACGCCATCGGGCCACTACTTGTGCGACAATACCGCGGCTCGAGCGCGGAGGTATTTCCAAGGTGTCAACGCAAACACCCGATCACGGCGGATCGCCGAGGCGGATCCGGGAGGTTCTCAGGGAGAGCGAGGAGCGCTTTAGGCTCCTAGTCGAGGGCGTCAGGGACTACGCCATCTTCATGCTCGACGCCGAGGGCTACGTCAGCACATGGAACGAGGGGGCCCGGCGCATCAAGGGCTACGAGGCGGAGGAGATCGTGGGAGAGCACTTCTCCATCTTCTACACCGAGGAGGACGTCGAGCGCTCCCACCCCGAAGAAGTGCTGCGCATCGCCGCCGCCGAGGGGAGCTACGAGGAAGAAGGCGTAAGGGTCAGAAAGGACGGATCGACCTTCTGGGCGAGCGTGCTGATCACGGCTCTGAGGGACGCCGATGGCGAGCTGAGGGGCTTCGCCAAGGTGACCAGGGACATAACGGCGCGCAAGGAGGCCGAAGAACGGGAGCGGTTGCTGGCCCATCAGAGGGCCGCCCTGGAGAGGACCACCGACATCCTCGAGAGCATCTCCGACGCCTTCTACGCCGTAAATAGGGAGTGGCGCTTCACCTACGTCAACGGCAAGGCGGAGGAGCTGTGGGGCCGCCCCAGGGAAGAGCTCTTGGACAAGCGCATCTGGGAGGAGTTCCCCGAGGCGGAGGGTTCGGAACCCTACCGGCAAATAAGGCGGGCCATGGAGGAGGGCGTAACCACCGAGTTCGAGACCGTCTCCCCTGTGCTTGGAACGTGGGTGGCGGGGAGAGCCTACCCCTCGACTGAGGGACTCTCGGTCTACTTCCGGGACGTGACAGAGCGCAAGCGCGCGGAGGAGCAGATGAGGCGGAGCGAGGAAGCGCAGCGCTTCCTCGCCGAGGCCAGCAGCTTGCTCTCCTCCTCCCTGGACTACCGCGAGACGCTGGCTAGCGTGGCGCGCCTCGCGGTGCCCACTTTGGCCGACTGGTGCGCCGTCGACGTACTCGAGGATGACGGCTCGATCGAGAGGCTGGCCGTCGAGCATCCCGACCCGGACAAGGTGCCCCTGGCCTACGAGCTGGAGAAACGCTACCCGCCGGAGCCGGAGGAACCAGTCGGGGTGCGTGGCGTGATAGGGGAGGGCCGCCCCGCGTTCTATCCGGAGATCACCGACGAGATGCTCGCGGCCACTGCTCGGAATGAGGAGCACCTGAGGCTCTTGCGCGAGATCGGCTTCACCTCCGTGATGCTGGTGCCGATGATCGCGCGAGGTAGGACGCTGGGGGTGATCACGCTCGTCTCCGCCGAATCGGGACGGCGCTACGAGGAGGATGGCCTCAGGCTGGCCGAGGAACTGGCCCGTAGGGCCGCCCTCGCGGTGGACAACGCCAGGCTCTACGAGGAGGCCCAGAGGGAGATCGCCGAGCGCCGGCGGGCTCAGGAGGATTTGCGGGGCTCCACGAACCAGCTGGAAGCCGTCCTGCGGGGGGTGGCCGACGGCATAACCGCCCAGGACCCGAGCGGGAGGATAATCTACGCCAACGAGACGGCGGCCCGGCTGGTGGGCTTCGCCTCCGCGAGAGATCTGGTGGAGTCGGCGCCCGAGGAGGTGATGGCCCGCTTCGAGCTGTTGGACGCGGAGGACGATCCCCTGCCGGTAGAGAGGCTTCCCGGGCGCAGGGCCCTCGGAGGCGAGGAAGGCGCCGAGGAGGTGTTGCGCTTTCGCGTCCTGGCCACCGGCGAGGAGCGGTGGGCCAGGGTCAAGGCGACGCCCATCTTCGGGGAGGGGGGAGAGGTCCGTATGGCGGTCAACATCTTCCGCGACGTGACCGAACGCAAGCGCGCGGAGGAGGCCCTCACTCAGGTGAGGGAGGCCGAGCGCAAGAGGCTGGCGCGCGACCTGCACGACGGCGTGCTGCAAGACCTCTCCTACACCGCGGCGACGATGGGCCTGCTCATGCTCGAAACCGAGGACGCAGAGCTAGAGGAGCGCCTTCAGGCGGCGGTCGACGCCATAAGGCGCGCCGCCACGGGCCTGCGCGAGGTGGTAAACGACCTGCGTATCGAAGACGAAGAAGGCCAGCCCTTCACCGAAACGATAGAGTCCCTGGTCAGGCGCAACCGTACGATGGCCCGAAACGTCGAGATAAGCCTGCACGTGGGAGAAGGCGTTCCCTCGGCGCCAATGGGAGAGACCGCAACACAGGTCTCGCGCATAGTCCAGGAGGCTCTAACCAACGCCCGCAGGCACGCCAGAGCGAAAAAGATCTCGGTCAGACTCGAGATGGACGGAGGCGACCTGCTCGCCGAGGTCTCGGACGATGGAACCGGGTTTGGGGCGGAGGCTAGGCCGGGCGTCGGGTTGGGCAGCATGCGCGAGAGGGCGGCCCTCGTGGGCGGAGAGCTGAAAACACAGAGCGAACCGGGGCGCGGCACGAGCGTGCGGTTGCGGGTTCCCCTGCCACGAGGGACCGCCGGATGAGCGAGGTGGCCGCGACGAGAGTAATCCGCGTCGTGATCGTGGAGGACCACGCCGACTTCAGGGCGCTCATGGGGGTGCTGCTTGGCAGGCAGCCGGACATCGAGCTCCTTGCCCAGGCCGGATCGCTCGCCGAGGCCCGCGCCCAAGCCGCGAGGTTCGAGTTCGACGTGGCGATCCTGGACCTGGGCCTGCCCGACGGCAGCGGGGCTGACCTGATCGCCGACCTGCGCCGGACTAGCCCCGGGGTGAGCGTTCTGGTCCTGAGCGCGAGCCTCGACCCCGTAGGCATCGAGGAGGCGAATAGTGCGGGCGCCGAGGAGATAATGGACAAGCTCACACCCGTGGATGAGGTCCTCGCCACGGTAAGGCGACTGGGCGGCACGTGAGCGTGCTCTCACCGCGCCGCTCCGAAAGCGACAAACGCGGGCGACCAGCCCGAGGGCGGCTGAGGGGTCGGCTCTCGACTTGGGCAGCCGAACGTCCTCGTCGGTCAGCAGCTTACACTAACCGGTACACTAACC
>JBKPSF010000017.1:0-3569 GCA_046734875.1 Actinomycetota bacterium
CGAGATAGCGTGAATGGTCTCGTGGGCTCGGAGATGTGTATAAGAGACAGCCACACAGCGGAGCGAGAAGAGCGCAGGGAGGCCGCCCCCGAGGAAGCGAGACGGCCTGGGCTCCTAGGGGGTCAAGGACAACGTCCGGGACGAGTGGGACAATTCGCAATAGCGCCGCTAACCAGAATAACCAATCCACGAAGCTAGTGAGAGCCCAGCAACAAGGAACCTTCTGCCAGGCTAATTCCCCTGTGGCTCGAAGGCTCGCGCGTGGCTTGTTGGACTCTGCAGGCCCTTCGCGAAGAGAAGGCCCAGGGTATGCACACTTTGGGCCACTTCTCCCGACGCGGGGTTTACTCGGAGGACTGTGCACGGTATGAACATAGTCCTCCGGCGCCCTATTCTCCTTTCCCTTCCACCCCACGGTGGACACCCCAACAGGGGCGCCGGTCTCAAAACGGCAAGCGACCTGATCTAGGTTGATCGAGGACATGAGGCACGAAACGCACAACGACGCGCAGGCGGCGCTCCACGCCCTTCTGGCCGAGGGCTGCGGCCCGGGTGCCAGGAGCGCCAGGCTCGCCCAGCGGGTGGCCGAGTAGGAGCCACACTTCACTACCCCCACGCCGGTTCGGAGTACCCACCCGGCGAGCTGCCCCCCTGATATCTCTACACCATTTGGACCAAAAGCCTGCACCTTCCGTACCGACTTTCCCCAAAACGGCCGGATCCGCGTTCGCTGTGGCTAGAAGAGGGGTAGGGTCTGTAGTGCGAACCGGCGCCCACTTCTCCTTTCCCAATTGCCACCCCTCGGGCGCCGGGCCTCTAGCAGGGGCCTTATACGAGGGGATCGGCGCATCACAAGCCTTATGGTAAGGGCCGGAAGTGGCGGGCGCACGGAACGCAGAGTAGACAAGACCAATGAAGGAGAGTAGATGACAGAGTACGAGCACAGAAGCGATAGGTTTACGGCGGTAGAGGACCAGTACGCTGGCTACACCGTGGTGGACGAGAGCGGGTCGAAGATCGGCAAGGTAGATGACCTGTTCCTCGACGAGAACGACCAGCCGGAGTACTTCGGCGTGAAGATGGGCTTCCTGGGCACCAGTTCAACCCTCATCCCGGCCGACATCGCCACCACGAAAGACGAGCAAGGTTTCATCGAGGTCTCTCAGCCCAAGAGCGCCGTCCAGGACGGACCGGCCTTCGACGACGACCGTGAGATCACCGCCGACTACGAGAACGAAGTCCGCTCTTATTATGGGCTCGGACCCGTCGAGAGCTCCGGCTCCTACGAGGAGACCTACGAGGAGACGAACGGACACTCTGGCGCCGGCACGACGGATTCCACCACCGCAGGCACGGTTGGTTCGGGGATGAGCATGGGCGATACCGAGTCGGGCGAGTTCCGCGAGCACGACCGTAACCAGGAGGGCCTGAGCCAGCCGGGCAGCGACCTCGAAGACGAGGACGAGCTCAGGGTACAGCGCTCCGAGGAAGAGCTAGTCGCCGGCACCCGCGAGCGCGAGGCCGGCGCCATGAAGGTCCGCAAGCGTGTGAGGACCGACCGCGAGCGCATCGAGGTACCCACCAAGCACGAGGAAGTGAGCGTCGAGCGGGTACCGGTAAGCGGCGAAGCGACCGAGGCCCAGATTGGCGAGGACGAAGTGTCCGTGCCGGTCACTGAGGAAGAGGTCGTGGTCGACAAGCGCGCCGTGGCCAAGGAAGAGATCCGCGTCCGCAAGGACGTTGTGGAGGACACCGAGGTCGTCGAAGAGGACGTCAGGCGCGAGGAGATCGACGTAGAGGACTCCACCGAGCGCGGCACCGGACTGTAAGGGTAAACCTTCTTCGGGGGACACGTCCGCTCGTGCGGCGTGTCCCCCTTGCTCTTTTCGTTCGCAGCAGAGGCTCCCAGCCCGGAAGGGTCCATTTTGGCTTACGAGGGACGCGATTACAGAGCGCCGGACGGCCCCGAGGTATCGGCCGCCGACGAGCATGGTGGCCTGGAAGGAGACTTGAGGGTGCGACGCTCCGAAGAGGAACCTCGCCCCGGCGTCCGCGAGCGCGAGGCCGGCCAGGTGAACGTCAGGAAGAGCGTCAAGACCGAGCGCGAGGTGGTGCGAGTCCCGAAGAGGCGTGAGGAAGTGGACATCGAGCGCTTGCCGGTGGAGGGCGAGGCCAGCAGTGCCACCGAGGCGGACATCGGTGAGGACGAGGTAGTCTTACAGGTTTTCGAGGAGGAGGGCGTGGTCACCAAGCGCGTCGTGCTCAAGGAGGAGATCCGCATCCGCAAGAGGGTCGCCTGGGACGAGCAAACTGTCGAGGTAGAACTGCGCAAGGAAGAAGTCGAGCTAGACGACCAGACAAAGCATGGCGCTAGAGAGACCCTGCGAGAGCTCCCGACCCAGGGACCCACAACAGAGGAGTAAGGCTAGAAAGTTGGGCGGTATCGGCAACGCGGTCGTGGATACGATCGTGGGGTCGTTCGCCCGGAAGGATGCCGGCAAAGCGATGAAGCATGCCAAGAAGGGCAAGGCGTCCAGGGGCCACATGAATAAGGCAAACATCAAGGGCAAGAAGGCGCCCGATCAAGGGGATCACAGGCCCCCGAAAAGGAGGTAAGGCCGAGATGGGTAGAGGAAGAACAGGAGATGGAGACAGGCCGGTGAAGCCGGGCAGGGCTCATGCGTCCGGCAGCGATCCCGACGCTGTAGAGGTGCATCGTCCGGGAGATGACCATGACGAGCGGCACCGGGCGCGGGGGCTCGGGCCCGATATCCCCGCCTCCGGTCCCACGGGCGCCGAAGAACGCCGGATGGGCTATGCCGGCGTAGCCGAAGGCGGGACCAGACAGCGCATCACCAGGGAAGATATGCGCCGCGCCGCCAGAGACGGGGTGGTGGACAGGGAGGAGGAGCCCAAGGGCGACGGCGCCTACGGCAGCAGCACCTCAGACCCCATCCTGCCCGCCGCTCTGGCCGAGCTGGTTGGCACCTTCATCCTCGTCTTCGTGGTGGTTTCCGTCGCGACCGACTCGCGGGCACCCGCGGCCATAGCCCCGATAGCTGTGGGCTTTGCCCTTGCGGTCGGGGTGTTTATAGCCGGGCCCGTCACCGGAGGCGCACTCAACCCGGTTCGCGCCCTTGGACCGATGCTTGTCGCGGGTGACCTGACGAGCGTGTGGCTCTACGTCCTGGGACCGATCGTCGGTGGGGTGCTGGCCGCGTTCCTCTACGAGAGGACCATGGCCCAACACTAAGAGTCGGGAGCGGGAACGTTGTAGAAGGTTCACAAGAAAGGAGTTCAAAGATGAGCGAGAGAACAAGCGCAGAAGGCAATACCGAAGCGCCGAGGGTAGATGAGAATGAGGTGCGTTCCGACCACGCCGAGTCCGGCACGCGCAGGGTCGGTGACGTGCGCCAGGACCGCAAGGACGAACGCAAGCGCAGGGAGAACGAGCTCGGGACGAGCTGGACCAGCGTCGTCTTCGGCTGGCTCGCGGCCCTTGGGGCCGGGCTGATCCTTAGCGGCATCGTCGCCGCTGTGGTGGGTGGGATCGTTGCCCTGGTTGGCCT
>JBKPSF010000018.1:0-6001 GCA_046734875.1 Actinomycetota bacterium
TCCGACCCCCTCAACCCCAGGGCGTGGACCAGGGACTCAAGGTCGGGCACCTCCAGGTCGGGCTCGGCCTCCGCTGGAGGGGTCGCCCCGAAGCCCCCCTTGGCGGCCCGCCGGTGGATCCAGGCGGTGTCGAGGCCCATCCCCTTGGCCGGCACGTGGTCGTGGAAGAGGCTCTCGGCCACGTGCAGTACCTTCTCGGGCTCCGCCCCGATCCTCTCAAGGGCCAGCTCGAAGTTGTTCGGCGAGGGCTTGTAGGTCCCGGCCTGCTCGGCTGTGACGATCCAGTCGAACTCCACCTCCAGGTACCTGGCCGTCAGGGCGAACAGCCCGTCGTCGATGTTGGAGATGATCGCCAGCTCGTAGGCGCCCTTGAGGACGCGCAGGGCGTTCACCGTGTCGGGGAACGGCAGCCAGTACCTCACCGAGTCTGGGAGCGCACGAACCTCGGAACGGCTGGGCTCGAAGTCCCACCTCCTGCCCGCCTCGCGGACCTCTTCGCCTAGCACGTCGCGGTACTTGAGGTAGGCGCCCCTCTTGGAGGCGACTTGCAGCTTGTGCTCGGTCTGGGCGTGCAGATCGAGTATCTCATCGTCGGTGGCCTCGACTCCATGGCCGCGCAAGACGGGCCTGAGACCCGAGATAATGCCGCTCTCCCAATCCACGAGCGTCCCGTAGCAGTCGAACGAGAGGACCTCGTACTTGTTCGCCTCCAACAACGTTCGTCCTCCTCGGGTGTGGGGTGGTTAGTTCTAAGCCGCGGCGGCCCCAACTTTAGATGGGCAACAAGGTTCTCGCAACGGTGAGACAATTTCTCAGAACGCCGTTTGGGCGAAGTTCGGATTCAGGCTACGCCTTCGCCGGTTCAAGGCGCCCTGCGCCGCCCTCATTCAACATGGCGCTGAAGGTGAAACCCTCCACGGTTTTGCGGTTGTGCATCGATGTCAGTTGATTCGTGCCATTCTGCAAACGCGCCCTCAGAGGATTCTCTCCGCTCTCGCCATTTCTAGCCGCTCGGCCCTGCCCTCAGGCAGCACGGCGCGAAACCTTTTTCGAGGGTGCCGTGGGAACGAGAGAGGTCGAAATTACAATCCTCAGCCATGCGAGAAACACAGCGACCATAACCTGAGCTGCGTCACTCTTCGCTTCGGGGCTTGCGCCGCGTTCGGCAAGATGCCATATTGTTCGCTTGTGTGTGGGAAGGTAATAAAGGTCGCTCCCGGGTAGGAGAAGGGGCGTATCGGGCAATCTAGGGGGTAGAGTCTGATGTACCAACAAGTGTACGATCCGATTGCGGGCAGCCTGCTATTCTCCACCCTAGTGGCCGTCATCCCGATAGTCGTGTTGTTCGTGTTGCTGGCGGGAATCAGGATAGCAGCGCAGTGGGCGGGCTTGATAACGCTGGCGGTGGCGATCGTGATCGCGGTGTTGGTCTACGGGATGCCCATAGGCCTGGCGCTAGATTCGACGCTCTTCGGTGCGGCGTTCGGGCTCTTCCCCATCGTTTGGATTGTGATCAATGCTATTTTCATTTACAACGTCATCGTAGATACTGGCCTATTCGACACCATCAGGGACTCGCTCGCGGGCGTCAGCAACGACCGACGCGTGCAGGTGGTCCTTATAGCGTTCGTCTTCGGGGCGCTTCTGGAGGCGACGGCCGGCTTCGGCACGCCCGTCGCCATCACGGGCGCCCTCATGGCGGGCCTGGGCTTCGAGCCCATCTACGCCGCGTCGCTAGCGCTGCTGTCGAACACGGCCCCCGTCGCCTTCGGGGGTTTCGGCATCCCCATCCTGACCGCCGGCGCCGTCTCCGGGCTGGACGTGCAGGAACTTTCGTCGATGGTCGGGCGCCAAACGCCATTTCTCGCCCTAATTATCCCCGGCATGCTGGTTACGGTGATGGCCGGCTTCAGGCGGATGCTCGAGGTCCTGCCCCTCGTCGCGGTTGCCGGAATAGCTTTCGCGGGCACGCAGTTCCTGGTCTCTAACCTCCTTGGTCCCGAGCTCGCCGATCTCCTTGCGGCCCTGATCACGGTGGTGGCCGTCTTAGCTTTGATGGCCGTCTGGAGCCCTTCAAGTGAGTGGCACTTCGAGCACGAGCCCCCTTCGGAAGACAGGGAGGATTTCGAAACGCCTCCTCTCGGGCGCACGCTCTACGCGTGGTCACCTTTCCTTATCATAGTCGCGTTGTTCCTGATCGTGCAGATAGGTCCTATCAAAGACGCCGTTAGCTCTGCGCAGACGGCGATAAACTTCCCGAACGCGGTGGTCAGCGAGACGACGGGGTTGCCGGTCGTGCCCTGGCCCGGGCTGGACGGGAACGTCGCCCAGACGCAGCCGGTCGTGCCGAAGCCCACGCCCTACGACGCCTTCTTCTCGACAAACTGGCTCTCGGCGGCTGGCACGATCATCCTGATCGGGGACATCATCGCCCTCATCGTGCTCAGGGTAGGACCCGGGAGGGCGCTGAGGGTCTACGGCGAGTCCCTCAACCAGCTCAAGTGGGCCATCCTAACCATAGTCTCTGTCCTGGGGCTCGGGTTCCTGCTCAATTACGCCGGCATGACCTTTACCCTCGGCCTGGCGGCGGCCGCCACGGGCGTCCTGTTCCCGTTCTTCGCCCCCATCATCGGCTGGCTCGGGGTGGCGCTCACGGGCTCTGACACCTCCTCGAACGCCCTGTTCGCCAACCTGCAGAAGGTCACGGCCCAGCAGCTCGGGCTTAGCCCCAACCTGACCGTCGGCGCCAACTCCTCGGGTGGCGTTCTGGGGAAGATGATCAGCCCGCAGAACCTCGCCGTCGGCACGAGCGCGACGGGCCTGCAGGGCAAGGAGGGCGACCTGTTGCGCCTGGTCCTGAAGTGGTCTATCGGGCTGACCATCGCGATGTCCATCCTGGTGACGCTCCAGGCCTACGTACTGCCGTTCATGATCCCCGGTTAGGAGGAGGGGCTGAGGGCCTTGAGGGAGTCGCGCTGCTGCGAGGCCAGCAGGATAGCGACGTAGAAATTTATGTCGAGTGCGGTTGCACGGCACGCAATCGTGACACGTTTAGCCTTTTCGCAGAAGGCCCAGGCTCTGTCATTATCTTGGAGCTCAGCGCAAGGCGAAGGTGGGGAATTCCTTTGGCCGGCAGCCGAGTGCTAAAGCGCAACTCTCGTGTTTTTGTATTTCGAAAACGTGGCGTTGATGACGATCCACTCGATGGGGAGGAGCCCGAAGCAGATGCCTAGCAAAGTCGAGTTCAACGCCAGGCCGATGGGCATGTGGTAGACGAGCACCGCGATCACGAGGGCCGTAGCCAGGGTCGCGAGGGAAGCCCACTGCGCCGGGATACGGATGCCGGCCAGCAGCACGAAAAGCACGATTATTGGTATAAGCGCGACCACCGCCGAAAGCACCAGGTTGTTCGCGACTGGATCGTAGATCTGCTGGTACATCAGGCTCCCTTTCCTGGTGCTCTCTTGATGCTCTATCGTGCGTTGGTTACCTACATCTCCCAACGGGAAATATGGCACCGTCGGGTCTCCGACGCAATCCTCTGGTCCGTGCTCAGGAGATGAGGGCGACCCGCACGTCGTTGACGTTTGTGCCCGTCGGTCCACTAACGAGAAGAGCCCGGCCGGCTCGGAGCGCCGGAAAGGAATCGTTGTCCGACAACGCCTCCTCCGGGTCCACACCATTCCCTCTGATCTTCTCCGCCGTCGCCCCGTCGACGATCCCACCCGCCGCCTCGGTCGAGCCGTCGTGGCCGTCGGTGTCCGCGGAAAACGCCGCCCAGTTACCGACCCCATCCAACTCGACCGCCAGCGCGAGCGCGAACTCCTGGTTAGGACCGCCAGTTCCGTTCCCACGCACGGTAACCGTGGCCTCCCCGCCCGAGACGATGGCGCAGGGCGACGAGGCCGGGTTGCCGCTCGCCAGGACCTCCCTGACGATCGCCGCGTACACCGACGCGGCCCCCAGGGCATCGCCCGTGAGCGTGGTGGTGAGCAGGAGCGGCGCGTAGCCAAGTTCCTCCGCCTTCCCCGCGGCGGCCTCGGCCGCGTGCCGGCCGCCGCCGCAGACAACGTTCACGACGTCCTCGAAGACGGGATCGTCCGAGGCCGGGGTCTCTTCCGCGTTTTGCAGGTGTTCGGTGATGCTCTGCGGCGGCTCTATCCCGTAGCGCTCCAGGACGCGCCTCGTGCCTTCGAGGGTCGTCGGGTCCGGGGCGGTGAGGCCGCTCGCGATGGAAGAAGGGTCGTCGCCGACCACGTCGGAGAGCAGGAGGGCGACGGTCGGAGCCGGGTGGGCGAGACGGGCGAGGCCACCGCCCTTCAGAACGGAGACGTGCTTCCTTACGGTGTTGATCTCCCCGATGTCCGCCCCGCTCCTGAGGAGGTCGCCCGTGAGCGCTTTCAGATCCGCAAGCTCGATGGGCGGCGCAGGGTCAGCGAGCAGCGCCGAAGCCCCGCCCGAGATGAGCGCCAGCACCAGGTCGCCTTCACCGAGCGACCCGACAAACTCTTGCACCGCCCTCGCAGCCTCGACGCCCCTCTCGTCGGGCTCGGGATGGGAGGAGAAAGCGGTCTCGAAATCCTCGGGACCCGGTTCGTGGCCGTCCTTGGTAACGACGAGCCCGCCGGAGACCTTCTCTCCCAGAATCTCCCTGGCGGCCTTCGCCATCGTTCCCGCGGCCTTGCCCGCCGCGACCACGAACACCCTCTCGGGCGTGAAACGTCTCCCACCGGCGACGATAGTGCCGTCTTCGAGCTCGAGCGCCCGCCCGACGGCCCGCTCGGGGTCGGCAGCGGCCAGGGCGGCCGCCCAAATCTCCTCCAGATCCTTCCACATGGCGCCATTGTACCGGGGTCCGGGTATCAGGCGCCCGCTTTGGGGTATGCTGGTGTCGGAAGGAGGGGTGCCGTGAGGTGCTACGGTTGGCTGCCTGAGGAACTACGGGGCAAAGATGTAACGGTTCTGGAACCGAGACTATAGGAAGGGAGAGGACATGGCTGACACGGTAGGTTTCATCGGGCTCGGGATCATGGGCAAACCGATGGCGGAGAACCTGATCGGGGCGGGATACGAACTCGTCGTATTTAACCGCACCCGCGAGAAGGCCGAGGAGCTCGACGGCGCCACGGTCGCGGAGAGCCCGAGGGAGGTCGCGGAGCAGTCGGACGTCATCGTCACCATGCTCCCCGACTCGCCCCAGGTTGAGGAGGTGCTCGCGGGTGAGGACGGGGTGTTCGAAGGCGTCAGGGAGGGCGCCGTGATCGTGGACATGAGCACCATCTCGCCCGTCGTCACCGAGGAGCTCGCTGAGAGAGCCAGAGAGAAAGGCGCTTCGATGCTCGATGCGCCGGTAAGTGGGGGCGATGTCGGGGCCATCGAGGGTACGCTCTCTATCATGGTGGGTGGGAGCGAGGAGGACTTCGAGAGAGCGCTTCCGCTCTTCGAGGTCATGGGAGGGACCGTCACCCACGTCGGTCCCACGGGAACCGGACAGGTCGTCAAGGCGGCCAATCAGATCGTGGTGGCGCTCACCATCGAGGCGGTTTCGGAGGCGCTGGTGCTCGGTTCCAAGGGCGGGGTTGCGCCGGACAAGATCCTGGATGTTCTTGGCGGGGGGCTTGCCGGCAACAAGGTCATGGAGGTCAAGCGGGAGAAGATGCTCTCTCACTCCTTCGATCCTGGCTTTCGGGTAGAATTGCACCACAAAGATCTGGGGATAGCGCTCGCGGCCGGCAGGGAGTACGGGGTAACCCTTCCCGTCACGGCGATCGTGGATCAGATGCTTGAGACATTGAAGATGAGGGGAAGAGGGGACCAGGACCACTCCGCGCTCCTGACGCTCGTAGAAGAGTCATCGGGGCACGAGATAGGCACCTGAGAGAAGGAGGTTTACATGGACCGGGGGCAGCTCATAGAGACGATGCAGGAGATCCTCGGGCCCGAGGGTGTGATCCACAAGCACGAGGAGCTCAGGACCTACGAGTGCGACGGCCTGATGAAC
>JBKPSF010000019.1:0-2739 GCA_046734875.1 Actinomycetota bacterium
CACCCAACGCAGGCCTCCCCATCGCTCGGACCAGACCGGCCCCTCGCCGTGGAAAGCCACGGGGTCAGTCACTTGCTCAGCTCGCACGATCGCGCCTCCTAACCTATGACCGACCTTAGTTGATCCCAGATCGTACCAGGGCATTTCGGTTCCATGCGCAAACTCGACTGCACGCTTGCGCTCGACCCAACAAAGAAGAACACGGGCGAGAGTAAGGGGCCTGCGGTCCTTGAAGGAGGGGGCCGAGATGCTTGACGGCAGCCTAAGCGTCGACTCTAGCCTTGGGATGGGCACCACGATCGAGCTGAGGGTCCTCACGACGGGCAGACCCAGCAGCCTAGCGAAGTACCTTCTTGGTCGAAGGTGGATACGAAGGCGATGTTGATACCACTCTTATACCACCGGGAGCGCAATACGGTGCAACGCTCGGCAATCCAGAGCAGAGAAACCGCCTTAGGAATAGGGGATTTGCAAGCATTGCGCCATGAGGGTTACAGCGCCTACATCGGGACCAACCTCTCACCTCTGCAACCAAGAGTTTCTTCATCGTTTACACGTAGATCTACCTTGATTACCCGGAGGGGAGGGTTTGTATTTCGGAGCCTCCGACTCCAAAACCTCGTATGTGGTCCCTCCATTAAGTAAACTGGGATCAGTGCCATCCAGGTTTGCGCGTATCCCGAAGTTACGGGGCGAAAGGCAAAGGTCGCGTTGGAAGGAAGGATGGACCGGGCAAAGAGGATCCGATGGCAGTAAGCGGAGGGGAGAGGGGGGACCCAGGCCCCGAGACGGATGCCCCCGGAAACTCAACGTCTCCCGATCGGACCGCGGAGTCCTACCAAGATCCGGACACCTACGAGGATCACGCTAACCCGGAGGTCACATCACCCGAACAAGAGGCGAACCTCGAGTCCGGGGAGCGCCTAAGGAGACTCCTCCAGGCTTACAAGGACACGCTGAACACGGTTAAGGCTCTCCCCATGGTGGTCTGGGTGCCGTGGGATCGCACGGGACTGGGACGCTACTTCAAGGTTCCCTACCTGCGTTTGTTTCTCAAGTACTTCGTCGTACACCACATCGACAGGAGCCTGAATACCCTCAACCGCTGCTTCCTCGAGACCGCTGCGCTCTCCAGCGACCCCGACGCGAACAGGACGAGCCGCGAGGCCGTGACGCTCTACCTCCAGTCGTTGCCAAGGCTGCCTTATCGGGTCCTGATCTTCGCGGCGATACTCGCGGCGCTGGTGATAGCGCTTCCGCTGCAGGCATTCGGAAACGTATTCTATGTGCTAGATCTGGCCGGGGCCTTGCTGAGATCCGACGTGACCGACGTGGGCAGAACATTCACAGGGAACGACTTGGGCCCCACGGTGCGGTCGTTTATCGTTCTTCTGCTCGGGCTGATCGTAGTGGCCACCCTACTGACCTCACCGTTCGGCTTGAAACGCATACTGTTCAATTTGCATCCGTGGACCAAAGAGCGCCTCGACTCGACCGCGGCCAGGGAACACGGTTTCAGGGTCGATGGGCTCTATGCCCTGGAAGACAGCATCTTCAGTGAGGCCGGCATCCGGCGTCCCCATGAGGGACGATGGGACCTCGTGTTCCAGACCTTCTTGCTCTCGTTACTGCTGGTTTTCGGGCTCCTCATGGCGTTCCTGACACTTGCAGTCTTACTGTCGTGGAACGTGGATCTCAACGTGGAAACCGGAGCGCCCTCCGAAGTAACCTTCGTGCTGCCGGTGGTGTCCTGGGTCTACTACGCTGTCTTTACCGGCCTCGTATTTGCCGCGTTCATTCTCCTCCTCAAACGACTCGTCACGGCCTGGAAGCAGAGAAGCCGTAACGCGATCGGTTGATGCTGCCAACCGCAACTGTGCAGTGGTTCTGTTGTGGTGTGGATGGGTCCTGAGAAGCGCGTACCGTTCGCGGAAGGTAACGCCGTTGAATCCGTTGCAGCATCTATTTTGCGTATCCCCGGTCCGAGGATCTACCTGTGCACGTGGGGCAACAGCCGCCAGGCACAGCCGCCGCGCACGATGTAGAAGATAGCGTTAAGGATCTCGCGGACGCTGTGCGTCTTGGGGCGCCCGATATCATTGGGGGCGGGTAGATGAGGCTCGAGGAAAGTCCACTCGGTGTCGGAGAGGTCGCTCTGGTATGCTTTTCTCATGCTCGGTATCCTACCGAGCGAGTGCCTCACAACCCCTTTTCAGACACTTTCATGACGGAGTTCTCGGAAGTTCGTCAACGATTCATCGCGGATTGATCGCCTAGTGCTAGCGTGGGAGCGTTGATCAACGCGGTGGGACTGATCACCCCACTCTCTCCGCGGATCGGGCGTCCCACTCGACTCTACCGGAAAATTATGCCACGTAGATCACTCATGTGGGGGATGCACGGGCGTGCTCACCGTGGCATAGTGGCTCGTCGGAAAAGCCGGGGAAAGGAGTACAAATTATGGTGGACCACCAAGACGGACGCCTGGGTGAACCCCTCGAAGAAGCGGCCATGGAGCACTTCACGGCGAGCTTCCGCGGCGAGCTGATACGCCCGGACGATGAGAGCTACGACGAAGCCCGCAAGGTCTACAACGGCATGATCGACAAGCGGCCGGCGCTCATCGTGCGCCCTACCGGCGCAGCCGACGTGATCGATGCCGTGAACCTCGCACGCGAGAATGGCTTGCCGCTGGCCGTTCGCTGCGGTGGCCATAGCGTAGCGGGCCAAGGCGTGGTC
>JBKPSF010000020.1:0-21821 GCA_046734875.1 Actinomycetota bacterium
TGTAATAACCGGCGGCGGGTCGCTCTCGGGTGCGAAGCGCGTCATCTCCCGGCGCGACATGCGTTCGGAGCTGGTCTTGAGCGAGGCGCTAGACGGCCTGGACGGCTACGACTTCGTGTTGCTCGACACGGCGCCATCGTGGGACGTGCTCAACGTCAACTGCCTGTTCTACGTCGAGGAACTCCTGATCCCGGTCTCCATGGAGGCGCTGGCGCTGCAGGGGGTCGGGGACCTCGTCGGCCGCGTCGATCAGGTGCAGCACTACAGGCAGGACAGGACCTTGCAGAAGAGCATAATCCCCACCTTCTACGACGGCCGGGTAAGAAAGAGCGCCGAGATTTTGGAGCAGTTGGAGCGCTACTTCCCTGGGGCCGTGTTGCCCGTCGTGCGTTACAACGTGAAGCTCTCCGAGGCGCCCGGTTTCGGCCAACACATCTTCGAGTACTCCAGGAGGAGCAACGGGGCCGCCGATTACGCCCGCCTGGCAAAGCGGCTCGCGAAAGGGGCGTGAAATGAGCGCGGACCACAAGAGAAGGGTGCCTGAAGACCTGATGGGGGCCATCCTCGGCGCGAGTCCGGGGTTTGCCGAAGAGGAACAGGCCGCCCCTGAGCCCGGCGATGCCACCGTCTCGTGGGGGGAGGGCCCCGAGCTGGTCGGCGTGGCCTTCAACCTCTCCAAACAACTCAATACGGAGCTGGACAGGCTCAGGCACGAACTCGAGGAGGACACGCACCCGTCGAAGTCCGAGATCGCCGAGGTGGCGCTCCGGATCGCTGTGGAGGACTTTCGGAGCAGGGGCCGGGAGAGCGAGCTGGCCGAGAGGATCGAAGAGCGCCACGCGGCCAGGGAAGCCTCCGGCGACACGCCCCACAGCGTCGTGCGTAGCGTGGACCAGGGCGGCCTGATCCTGGAGACCACCTACGACCAGAGCGGTGAGGTCCTCGACGAAGACGTGGTCGGCCGCGTGTCCGACCTGCCCGTGGTCGACGAATATCTGGACGAGCAGGGACGCCTGGTGAGCCAGGTGAAGGACGATCTCGGCAACACCTTCGAGCAGGTACTGGACGACAACCTTAATACGCTGGAAACGAGGTTGGTAGACGGTCTGTAGCTACGAGAGTCGGGCGTGAGCGTACGGGATCAGGAACGTCGCCAGAGGGAAGCGGAGCGCAGGATAGCGGAACGGATGCGCGCGGCCGACAGGCGTGTGCGCGGGGGTATCCTGGCCCGGCAGAAGGCGGCCGACCTGAGGGCCAACGAAGTGGTAGAGAGGATAGAGAAGGGGGGCGTGGACCCGCGTCCCCTGCCAAGCCTGAGGGAAGACGCGATGGCTTCGATGGAATCGACGCCGTCGATGGAGTCCTCGCCGTCTATAGCGTCCATAAAATCCTCGGAGCCGGTGAGCGATGTTACGGGCGAGGTGGACGCCGACGGGATGCAGGAAGACACGCCCCAGTCAGAGGGGTAGGTCGTTCCCCGATTCTGACGCCTCGAAAATCGATGAACCTGCAAGAGAGAATGCTCGCAGGTGGTGGCGCGTTCACAGCGCAAATTCGCACGGGGGAGGGTTGTGAGGCAATGAGGATGGGTACACGTTTCGTAGCATCATAAGGGCAAGGAATAACGATCTCGAACAGGAGGAGACAGTGAGCGAAGTGCAGAACCAGCAACAAGACAGCCAGGAGCAGACGCAAAATGCGGCCGGCCAGGTTACGGACCAGGCCGGACAGGTAGCAGGCCAGGTACAGGACACGGCAGGCCAGACTGCCGGACAGGTGCAGGACACCGTGGGTGGCCTCACAGGCGGCCAGCAGCAGGGCGACGGCCAGCAGCAGGGCGGCCCGCTCGGCGGGGTCACGGACCAGGTGGGCCAGGTAGCCCAGGGCGTACAGGACACCGCCGGTGGGGCCACCCAGCAAGTCCAGGACACTGCCGGCCAGGTTACGGACCAGGCCGGACAGGTGGCGGGCCAGGCCCAGGATACGGCCGGTGGGGCCGTGCAGCAGGCCCAGGACGCCGCGGGCGGGCTCATCGGCGGGCAGGGCTCCGGTCAGGGCGCTGGTCAGTCGGGTGAGCAGGAAATGGACGACTATTCCTACAGCGACAGCGACGCGGAGACGGTCGTGAACGACAAGACACCCAAGGGTATTCTCGGGCAACTCCTCAACCTGGACATCCTCCCTCCCCCGACCAGCGACACTACCACCCTGGATTCCGGCGACACCAACGAGTACTATGGCTCCGAAGAGGAACCCCAGCAAGGGCAAGGGTAGCGAAGGCCGGCCACAGGCGGCAGAAGCCGCCGACCGTTGGCTCCGTCCACATTTGGCCCTCGACAACTTCCGGAGACGCTAGAGCGTGGAACGCTGGTTAGCGCGATCAGCCACCTGGAGTTTGGCTGACCGCTTCAGACGTTGCTACTGCTGGTCCTGTTGCTGTTGTTGGAGGCGTTGGATCTCGTTCCAGACCAGATCCCCGGCTTCGCGCTGCATCTTGATCGCGTCGCCCTGATCCGGATACCTCAACTCCAGCATGTTCTGGACCTTCCTGATGTCGGTCAACGCGCGCCCCAATAACTGCAACGGGCTCTGCTGCTGACCCTCTTGCTGCTGATCTTCCTGCGTCACTCGAGACCTCCTGCTCCGATGCCATCAGTGTGCCTCTCTATACCCCGTAGGTATCGGAGTAAGACAACGGACCGTTTTCCCGGCGAGTTTATTTGCCTTACAGTAGGGGCATGACAGAAGAGCAACGAGACCTTGGAGAGGGGCTCATGACATCGGAGGATGACGGGCGCGTGAGCGGCGACGAGGACTTCGCCCCGCGGGATCGCGGGGAGAGCGCGGGTGACCCCGACTTGCAGCTCGACGTGCCCCTCCTCAACATCGAGGAGATAGATCTCGAGGTCGAGGACCTTCAGGTCCATCTCTCCGTCCAGGCCGAGCTGGCTGACCTCGTGAAGATCAAAGTCGGGCTCGACGCCCATCTGGACGTGGTGAAGCTCGGGATCAGGGGCGTAGAAGCCCAGGCCCAACTGAAGGCCCGCCTCGATAACGTCCGCGCTATCTTCACCGAAGTCCTCGCATCGCTGCAACACAACCCACAGTTCTTCCGCAACCCCTCGGACACCGGAACCCTGGAAGCGAAGGATGATGCTGCGGAGCGCCCCGCAGAACCGGAGGCGACGAGAGCGGCGAGGTCGAGGGCGGAGGAGCTTGGCATGGATCTCTCTACCCTGGAAGGCACGGGCACCGGCGGACGCATCATCCTCAGGGACGTCACGCGAGCGTCGGGTGGATAACCCCGATCCCCTTCAGCGTATACAATCAGGTGAAGTGGAAGGAGCTATCCCGTGGCCAACAGGTTTTTCAAGGAGACATCGGCGGAGATCATCTCGGATTTGCTCTCCGACGCGCGGGTGAAACGCGTCAGGGAGTACGTGCGCGGCGAAGAGTTCAAGGCCGACCGCGAACGCGTGCGCCGCGACGCCGCCGAACGCCTGAAGAGCATCCGCGACCGCTACCGGACCAAACGCCGCGACCCGGAAACCGCAGCCCGCGAGAGAGACCTGACCCTCCGCCTCGCCGAAGTAGAAGCGGAAGCCGCCGAACTCCGCATCCAACTCTCCGAGTTGCTGGAGGAAGAAGAGAAACTCCGAACCGCCCTCGACGAGCTCTGAAGGGGTACTGCCAGCCTGCAAACGGGAGCACCATCCTGCACGCTTCCACAATCCTTACAAGGTACTAGTATGCAACAAGCTTGTTATCCCCTTGTGCGTTGCTGGTCGTTCGTGTAAAAATGGGCGCTCTGCACCCTTGACGCCGAGGAGAGGCCGCTTGTTGACCCCTGGAGCCGGACTTTACGACCCCATGTACGAGCACGATGCTTGCGGGCTCGGGTTCGTAGCGAGGGTCGACGGGCTCTCGACGCGCGAGACCGTCGAGGAGGGCCTCGAGGTTTTGCACAACCTGGAGCACAGGGGGACGACGGGCAGCGACCCTGAGACGGGAGACGGGGCCGGGATCTTGACCCAGATCCCCGACGGCTTCTTCCGCAGGGAGTGTAAGGCTCTGGGCATAGATCTTCCCGAAGCGGGAAGCTACGGCGTGGGAATGCTCTTCGAGACGGGGGAGTCGGACTGCGGGGGACGGCTTGCGGAAGTCTGCGCGGAGGAGGGGCACGAGCTTCTGGGTTTCAGGGACGTGCCGGTTGTGCCCGAGGCCGTGGGCCAGGTCGCGCGAAGCGTCATGCCGCGCATCAGGCAGTTCTTCGTCGGGCGTCGCGGGGGAGACGGGGCGGCCTTCGAGCGTAAGCTGTACGTGATCCGGCGCCTCCTGCACAGGGCTGTCGAGGACTCGCAAGGGTGTTACGTGGTCAGCCTCTCTTCGAGGACGGTTATCTACAAGGGGCTCTTGAAGGGGCAGCAGTTGTCGCGGTTCTATCCGGATCTGGGGGATAGGGCCTTTGCCAGCGCGATCGCGCTGGTGCATGAGCGGTTCTCGACGAACACTCTGGGGAGTTGGGAGCTTGCGCACCCTTACCGCTACATCGCCCACAACGGTGAGATCAACACCATCAGGGGCAACATCAACTGGATGCACGCCCGCGAGAGCCGCCTCAGGTCTGAGCTTTTCGGGGAGGACCTCGGGAAGCTCTCGCCGGTCATACAGAAGGGACAGAGCGACTCGGCGGCCTTCGACAACGCCCTGGAGCTGTTGCACCTCGCGGGAAGGAGCCTGCCGCACGCGGTGGCCATGATGATCCCTGAGGCCTGGGAGAACGACGACCTGATGGACCCCGACAGGCGCGCCTTCTACCAGTACCACAGCGCCCTGATGGAGGCGTGGGACGGCCCCGCCGCCGTCGCCTTTACCGATGGCCGCGTCGTCGGCGCGACGCTTGACAGGAACGGCCTGCGCCCCGCCCGTTACTCCGTTACGAGAGACGGCAGGGTGATCATGGCCTCCGAGGACGGCGCTTTGAGGGTGCCCGCGGAAGACGTGGTCGAACGCTGGGGGCTGCAGCCGGGCAAGATGCTGGTCGTCGACACGGAGCGGCACGAGCTGTTGCACGACCAGAACGTCAAGAAGCCCCTGTTCGGACGGCGGCCCTACCGCGAGTGGCTTCGGGAGGGTGAGATCCACCTCAACGAGCTCCCCGAGCCCCACACCGACCCGCGTCCCGAGCCTGCCTCGCTGCTCGAACGCCAGCGGGCCTTCGGGTACACCATCGAGGACGAGCGCATACTCCTCGCCCCGATGGCCCAGAACGGCAAGGAGCCCGACGGTTCGATGGGCACGGACACGCCTCTGGCCGTGCTCTCCGAGCGTCCGCAACTCCTCTTCTCGTACTTCAAGCAGCACTTCGCGCAGGTCACGAACCCCCCGATAGACCCCCTGCGCGAGGAGCTTGTCATGTCGCTCAAGATGAGCCTCGGCCCCGAGAAGAACCTCTTCGACGAGACCAAGGAGCACTGCCGCAGGATCCTCATCGACCAGCCGGTCCTCACGGCTGTGGAGCTCGAGAAGATAAGGGCCCTTGCCGACGAGCGCGCGACCTCCACGACGCTCTCCACCCTCTTCCCCGTCGCGACGGGCGAGGAGGGCATGGAGAGGGCTCTACAGAGGCTGTGCGAGAAGGCCGAGAGCGCCGTGAAGGGCGGCTCGGTGGTGCTCGTCCTCAGCGACAGGGGCGTGAACGAGGCGCAAGCCGCCATACCCAGCCTGCTGGCCACGGCGAGCGTCCACCACCACCTCGTACGGGCCGGCATCAGGACGGCGACCACGCTCGTCGTCGAGACTGCCGAGGCGCGCGAGGTACACCACTTCGCCCTCCTGGTCGGCTACGGCGCGACCGCCGTGAACCCCTACCTCGCCTTCGAGACCATAGAAGACCTCGCGGGCTCGCACCTTCTGGAAGGTGTCGGTCCCGAGGAGGCGAGCAAGAACTTTGTCAAGGCCATAGGCAAGGGCCTCCTCAAGGTCATCTCCAAGATGGGCATCTCGACGCTCTTCTCGTACTGCGGGGCCCAGATCTTCGAGGCCGTGGGCCTGAACCAGGAGCTCGTAGACAGGTCCTTCACGGGCACCGCCTCGCGCGTTGGAGGCGTCGGCATGGACGCCCTGGCCCGCGAGGCCCTGGAGCGTCACAGGAGCGCCTTCGCGGCGGCCGAGGACAACGCCGAGGAGCTGGAGGTCGGGGGCGAGTACCAGCTCAGGGCGCAGGGCCAGTACCACCAGTGGAACCAGACGAGCATCCCTCCCCTGCAGCGCGCCGTCAAGACCGGGGACTTCGAGACCTTCGAGGAGTTCACCCGCCACTTCGACGAGCACGGTGCGCGGTTTGCGACCCTGCGTGGCCTCTTCGGGTTCGAGGAGGACCCCATCCCCATAGAGGAGGTCGAGCCGGCCAGAGAGATCGTCAAGCGCTTCACGACAGGGGCCATGTCCCTCGGCTCCCTATCCAAAGAGGCGCACGAGACCCTCGCCATCGCCATGAACCGCATAGGCGGCAAGTCCAACACCGGCGAGGGCGGCGAGGACCCCAAGAGGTTCACGCCAGACGAGAACGGCGACAACCGCCGCAGCGCCATAAAGCAGGTAGCCAGCGGGCGTTTCGGCGTCACCACCGAGTACCTGGTAAACGCGGATCAGCTCCAGATCAAGATGGCCCAGGGGTCCAAACCCGGCGAGGGCGGGCAGTTGCCAGGGGGCAAGATCAGCGATTACATAGCGAAGATAAGGTACTCCACGCCTGGCGTGGGCCTGATCTCACCCCCTCCCCACCACGACATCTACTCGATAGAGGACCTGGCGCAACTCATCCACGACCTGAAGAACGCGAACCCCGCGGCGAGGGTCAGCGTGAAGCTCGTCGCTGAGGTGGGGGTCGGTACGATCGCGGCCGGGGTCGCCAAGGCGAAGGCCGACCACATAACCATCTCGGGCCACGACGGGGGAACGGGGGCGTCGCCACTTTCGTCGATCAAGCACGCGGGCCTTCCGTGGGAGCTCGGGATCGCCGAGACCCAGCAGGTGCTCGTCCAGAACGGCCTGCGGGGACGCGTAATCCTGCAGACCGACGGCCAGCTCAAGACGGGCCGCGACGTCACCGTGGCCGCGCTCCTGGGGGCCGAGGACTTCGCCTTCTCCACGGCGCCGCTCGTTGCGACGGGTTGCATCATGATGCGTGTCTGCCACCTCAACACCTGCCCCGTGGGGATCGCGACGCAGGACCCGGAGCTCAGGAAGCGGTTTACGGGCACGCCCGAGCACGTCGTCAACTACTTCTTCTTCGTCGCAGAAGAGGTGCGCCAGTACATGGCGAGCATGGGCTTCAGGAGCTTCGAGGAGATGATCGGACGCACCGACAAGCTGAGGATGCGCGAGGCCATCGAGCACTGGAAGGCCAAAGGCGTGGACCTCTCCGCGATCCTGCACCGGGCCGAGGCCCCGGAAGGGAAGGCGATACACCACGCCGAGACCCAGGACCACGGCCTCGAAAAAGTCCTGGACAACCAGTTGATCGAGAAGTGCATGCCAGCCCTCGAAAACGGCGAACGGGTCCGCTTCGAGCAACCCATACTGAACACCAACCGCACGGTCGGCGGGATGCTCTCGGGCGAGGTCGCGAGGCGCCACGGCAACGAGGGCCTCGAGGACGGCACGGTGCGCATAGACTTCCAGGGGGTCGCGGGACAGTCCTTCGGCGCGTGGCTCGCGCGCGGCCTGACGTTTACCCTGGAGGGCACGACCAACGACTACGTGGGGAAGGGCCTCTCGGGAGGCCGGCTCGCAGTCTTCCCCTACCGGTTCGCCGGCTACAGCGCGGCCAGGAACGTGGTCGTCGGTAACGTCGCGCTCTACGGCGCGACCGCCGGGGAAGCTTACTTCAGGGGCTTCGCCGGGGAGCGCTTCGCCGTCAGGAACTCGGGGGCGCACGCCGTCGTCGAGGGCGTCGGCGACCACTGCTGCGAGTACATGACCGGCGGGATCATCGTAGTGCTCGGCGAGACGGGGCGCAACTTCGCAGCCGGGATGAGCGGCGGCTTCTCCTTCGTACTCGACGAGGCGGGACGCTTCGAGACCCTCTGTAACAAAGACATGGTCGGGTTGGAGCCCGTGGAGAGCGAGGAGGACATCGAGCTATTGCGCGGCATGGTCGAGCGGCACTTGGAGTGGACCGGTAGCGATAGGGCACAGCGGGTTCTAGATGGCTGGGAGGAGATACTCCCCAGCTTCGTAAAGGTCATGCCGCACGACCTCAAGCGCGTTTTACGCGAGCAACAGGAGGCGGAGCTGGAGGTGGCGAGCTAGTGGGGGATCCCAGGGGCTTCCTCAAGATAGGACGCAAGCCCACCCCGAAACGGACCATCGAGGAGCGTGTCCAGGACTACCGCTACGTCTACGAGCCCATGCCGGACGAGGAGCTCAAGGGCCAGGCCTCGCGCTGCATGGACTGCGGCGTGCCCTTCTGCAACACCGGCTGCCCCCTCGGGAACCTGATCCCCGACTGGAACGACCTCGTCTACCGGGAGCACTGGAAGCAGGCCATCGACCGCCTGCACCAGACCAACAACTTCCCCGAGTTCACCGGCATGCTCTGCCCCGCTCCGTGCGAGGCCGCGTGCGTCCTGTCCATAAACGACAAGCCCGTCACCATCAAGGAGATAGAGCTCTCCATCATCAACCGGGCCTTCGAGGAGGGATGGGTCGTCGCCAGGCCCACGCCACCGGAGAGGTGGACGGGGAAAAAAGTCGCCATCGTTGGAAGTGGTCCCGCCGGGCTCGCGGCGGCGCAGCAGCTCAACTGGGCAGGGCACTCCGTCGTCGTCTTCGAGAAGGACGATAAGATCGGCGGCCTCCTCCGCTACGGTATCCCCGACTACAAGATCGAAAAGTGGGTCGTCGATAGGCGCATCGACATCATGAAAGAAGAGGGCATCGAGTTCCGGACAGACGCCCACGTCGGCGAGAACCCTACGACGGAGGAGCTCAGGAGCGAGTTCGACGCCGTCATCCTCGCCGTCGGGGCCCTGCAGGGGCGCGACCTCGACGTACCCGGCCGCGAACTGGGCGGCATCCACCTCGCGATGAAATATCTCGTGCAGCAGAACAGGCGGGTCGCGGGACTTCCCACGAACGCCGAGGTGGAGATCTCCGCCGTCGGCAAGAACGTGGTGATCCTGGGGGGCGGCGATACGAGCGCCGACTGCCTCGGCAACTCCCACCGCGAGGGCTGCGCCTCGGTCAAGGTACTAACCCACGGCCCCAAACCACCCGAGACCCCGGACAAGCTCACCTGGCCTGACTGGCCCTTAATATTGCACACCTACCCCGCCCACGAGGAGGGCGGAGAGCGCGGCTTCTCCGTCGCCGTCACCGGTTTCTCCGGCACTGACGGCCGCGTCGAGCGGATGCACGCCGTCGAGACCGAGCGCACGAACGGCAAGACCGTCCCCGTCGAGGGCACGGACTTCGAGATAGAGGCCGACCTCGTGCTGCTGGCCATCGGCTTTACGGGCCCGGTGCGCGACCGTTTCCTCGAAGAGATGGACCTCGGCTACACCGATCGCGGCGCCATCCACTCCGAAAATGGCCACGGCACGAAAGAGGCCAAAATCTTCGTTGCCGGGGACGCCCGTCTCGGCGCGGACCTCATCGTAACGGCCATCGCCGAGGGCCGTAAAGCCGCGAGGCAAGCCGACGAGTTCCTGATGGGAGAGAGCCACCTGCCGGGATAGGTGGTTTCAGGCTGCAGCCTTTTCGGTGCTCGTCAAGCCTCGAGTTCTCCCGATTATGCGCCTTCCTCGACATTGGTCTGTTGGATGCGGCTGCTGGGATGGATGTCTACCTGCCTGAGCAGACCGGTACCGGTATTGGTGAACTTGTGTGGCACTTTCGCCGGGGCCACCACGATCTGGCCGGCCTTCGCCTCGATGATCTCATCGCCGACGGTAAAGGTGGCTTCTCCCTCCAGCGTTATGAAGATCTCCTCGTACGGGTGAAAGTGCAGCCGCGCACCGCCACCGGGCGGGCTCTCCACCAGGAAGAAGGAGGCGTTCACGCCTCCGTAGCGGTATCCCTCGAACCTGTGCGCGGTAGTACCGAAGGCAAGCTCGTCCTTGCTTACTACATAAGGAAGGTCGTCCCCGGAGATCATCTGGTCCATCGCCCTCTCCTTTCGACGCGAATTTTCGTCACTATACTCCCTCTCCCGTCGCAAGCCAGAGGGCGCACTCAGGCCCGAGCTCCGCGAGGGCCCGCGCCTCGTACTCGGCCACTTCCTCCGGCGTGAGCGTCTCGGCCCACCGGCCGTTGGTGCCCTTGTTGATGAAGACCTGGGCGCCAGCGTCCCAGAAGGCACCGCCGAGCGGCACGCTCTTGGAGGCGTTGCGCTTCATCCAGTCAAACGAGCAGTACTCGAGGGTTTCTTCCCACCTTGACTCGTCGATGGGGACCTCGAGAAACTCGGCGATACGGCGCATCTCGCCTGGCATGTCGCGTTTCAGGTTGGCGAAGTGGACGAAGAAGACGTTCGGAAGGTGGCGGATCTCCCACCAGGTGCGCACGTTCTCCCAGAACGGCCAGAAGGGGTGGCCGTCGCGCTCCATCCAGTCGCGGAAGTACTGCCTTATGTCCGTGGGGGGAGGCTTTATGGGCGGTCCCACGCGGCCCGGCGTTTCGTTTAGCAGATCGTACCAGAGCCCGTTGGCGTTCATGTGGTGGTTGTACATGCTCCACACCACGTCGCGCCCGTCGCGCCCGATGTAGATGTACTTCGCCTTCTCGGAGAAAACGAGGGCGTCCAGGGGGAGGTGCGTCTTGAGGAATCGGCGATGGGTCTGCTCCTCCACCATCGGGAGTTTGATCTCCTTGGACGGTACGCGAAGGTCTAGCCAGGGGGACATCTCGGCTACCTCGAGGGTGGGGTCTGGTCCAAAGAGGAGTTGCGCCACGATCTGCTGGGTCCAGGTGGTGCCGGACTTGGCGTAGGTGGAGATGACGATATCGTCGTCGCGGAAGTCGAGGTCGTTCCAGATGGTGGAGTCGAAGTGGTGATTGTGCATCTCGCGGGTCTTCGCTGGCCGGACTAGCGTTTCGGTCATGATTCCTCCTTCTCTCTTTTCGTCCGTCACGCGATCTTCCTCGTGATCTCTCATCCTTGCCTGGAGTTTGGGGCCTCGTGCGACGCTCGGGAACCCACATCGTCCACGCACCACCCACGCGCCGTCAAACTGCGTGGGTGGCTGGCAACTCGCGCCTTCTGCTACCATCCCCGTCAAACGGTTATTCGGGCGGTGATCCCGGGAAAGGAACGGACGGGTAGGGTGAGCCGGGGGACGGAAGCGGTCCCTTTCGGGGCGCGGTTGCGGCGGTTGCGAGAAGCCGCCGGGCTTACGCAGGATGAGCTTGCCAGCAGGGCCGGCCTGACCGCCAGGGGCATAAGCGACCTGGAGAGGGGCGTGCGCAAGCGTCCCTACCCGCACACCGTCCGCTCCCTCGTCGAGGCTCTGGGCCTCGCGGAGGAAGAACGGGCGTCCCTCGTGGCGTCGGTGCCGAAACGAACCGCCGCCACCGTAAGGGCGATGGACCCGGCGCCCTACCCTTTGCCAACGCCGCCGACCCCGCTGGTGGGGCGGGAGCGGGAGCTGGAGGAGGTGGGCCGGCTTCTCGGCCGGCCCGAGGTTCGGTTGCTGACGCTCACCGGCCCAGGGGGCATAGGTAAGACCCGCCTGGCACTGGAGGTGGCGCGGGACGCCGTCGGGGGCTTCTCCGATGGCGTCGCCTTCATCGCCCTGGCGCAGTTGGGGGATGCGGATCTCGTAGTCTCCACCATCTCGCGGACCCTGGATTCGAGGGAGGCGGTGGGATCCTCCCCGCTCGATGCCCTCTGCGGCCAACTGCAGGGGAAGCGGATGCTGCTCGTGCTGGACAACTTCGAGCACGTGACCGGTGCGGCGCCGGAGGTGGCGGCCCTGATGGGATCTTGCACGGACCTCAACGCGCTCGTCACGAGCCGCACGCCGCTACGCGTCAGGGGCGAGCAGGAGTATCCCGTCTCGACCTTGCGGCTGCCCGCCGCCTCGCCTGACCCCGAAGAGGTCCTCGGCTCGCCCTCGGGACGCCTGTTCGTGGAGCGCGCCAGGACGGTGTCTCCCGCCTTCCGGCTCGACGGGGCTAACGCAGGGACGGTGGCGGAGATCTGCCGGCGGGTCGACGGGCTGCCGCTCGCCATAGAGCTGGCGGCGGCGAGGACCAGGGTCCTTGACCCGAAATCGCTCCTCGGCAGGTTGGACCGGGCTCTGGAGGTCGATGGGGCAAGGGACCTTCCCCGGCGCCAGCGGACGATGCGGGCGACGTTGGACTGGAGCCATAACCTGCTCTCGGAAGGGGAGAAGGTCATGTTCCGGCGCCTGTCCGTGTTCGCGGGCGGCTTCGATCTGGAGGCGGCGGAGGCCGTGAGCTCGACGGAAGACCTCGAGGAGGACGCCCTGAACCTGCTCGGACGGCTGGTGGAGCAGTCGCTGGCCCTGGCGGAGGGCGCGTCCGGCGAGATGCGCTACAGGATGCTGGAGCCGGTCAGACAATACGCGCGGGAGTTGCTGCAGAAGAGCGCGGAGGCCGAAGCCGTGCGCCGGCGGCACGCCGGGTACTACCTGGCGCTGGGAGAGCGGGCCGGACTCGAGCTGAAGGGGCCGGATCAGCCGTCCTGGCTCTGGCTGCTGGAGACCGAGCTCGGCAACCTGCGCGCTGCGATCCGCTGGTCCATCGAACAGGGAGAGGTGGAGGCGCTCGCGCGGATGGCCTGGGCGATGTGGAAGTTCTGGTGGCTGCGCGGGCACCGGCGCGAAGGGCGACGCTGGATGGAGGAGGCGCTCGCGAGGGTACCAGATCCACCGGCGCCCGCCCGGGCGAAGCTCCTGTTCGTGGCGGCCACGCTCGGCCGGGCCAGCGGCGATTTCGAGTCAACCCGGCCGTTGATCGAGGAGAGCCTGGTGCTGTTTCGGCGGCTGGGAGATGAGTTCGGGGTCGCCGAGGCGCTCGGTACCATGGGCCTCGTGGCCCTCGATGAGGAGAGGTACGAGGAAGGGCTGGCCTATCTGGAGGAGTCCGCAGACGTCTTCCTCGAGTTGGGACGGAAGCGGGCCGCAGGCTCCGTACTGGGTTTCGCGACGAGGGCGCCCCTCGCCCAGGGAGACACCGCCAGCGCCCGCCGGTTGGCGGAGCGGGCGCTGTCGCTGGCCCGGGAACCGGGAGGGGCCAGGGATGTCGTAAGCTCGGCGCTGCACCCGCTGGCGGCCGTGGCACGCGCCGAAGGCGACGACGAGCGGGCGGTACGGCTGTTGGAAGAAAGCCTGACGATCTCGGTCGAGATCGGGGATGAGGGCAACGTCGTCTACTGCCTGGAGGGGCTGGCGGCCATCGCCGCCGACAGGGACGACCTTGAGCGTGCGGCGCGACTCTGGGGGGCCGCCGGGGCGCTCCTGGAAGAGATCGAGAGCGTGGCGTACCCCCACGCCCCAGACCGTTCGCTCCACCAACGCTAGGTGGCCGGCGCGCGTGGGCGGCTCGAATTGGAGTCGTGGAAGGAAGCGTGGGCCCAGGGATGGGCGATGACGATGCGCCAGGCCGTCGAGTACGCGCTCGGAGGCTAGGACCGATTACGCCCCCAGCCCAGGGTTCGACGTTTGGCGGGAGGTGAGAGCGATCGAAGTTCTCGGCAGGCGCGCGCTGAACCGCTCGCTGTTGGAGCGGCAGTTGCTGTTGCGCCGCCACGAGATGTCTGCTTTCGACGCGATCGAGCATCTCGTCGGCCTGCAGGCCCAGGCTCCTGATCCTCCCTACGTCGGCCTGTGGACGCGGCTTGCCCGCTTCTGTCCAGACGAGGTGTCGCGCATGATCCTGGACCGGCGCGCGGTGCGTGTCGCGCTCATGCGCAACACCTTGCACCTGGTCACCGCCGAAGATTGTTTGAGGCTGCGGCCCCTGGTTCAGCCCATCATCGAGCGCAACCTCTACGCGGGAAGCGCCCAGCGCGCGGCCGTCAAGGAGATAGATGCCAGCGAGCTCGTCGCGGCCGCACGCGCTTTGCTGGAGGAACGGCCGCTCACCGCGAAGGAGCTTGGCGGGCTCTTGCGCGAGCGGTGGCCGGATCAGGACCCCGCAGCCCTTGCCAGGGCTATCCGTCACCTCGTGCCGTTGGTCCAGGTCCCGCCCCGTGGCATCTGGGGAAAGGAAGGCCCCGCTGCCCACACCACCGTCGATGCCTGGCTCGGCCGGAAGCTAGATGAGCCCTCGACCGACGAGATGGTTTTGCGCTACCTCGGGGCGTTCGGGCCGGCGAGCGTCAAAGACGCGCAGGCCTGGTCGGGCCTGACCCGGCTTGCGGAGGTCTTCGAGCGGCTACGCCTGCGGCTGCGTGCCTTCCGTGATGAGGGCGGGAAGGAGTTGTTCGATCTCCCCGATGCCCCGAGGCCGGACCCCGACACCCAGGCCCCGGCGCGGTTCGTGGCCGCTTTCGACAACCTGATCCTCTCTCACGCCGACCGTACCCGCATCGTCGCAACCGAGCACCGCAGGGCGATCGCCTCCAGGAATGGCATGGTCCCGGCCACCTTCCTGGTTGACGGTTTCGTCCGCGGGACGTGGAAAGTGGCGCGCGACCGCGGGGAGACGACGCTCCGGATCGAGCCGTTCGAGCACTTGCCGAAGCAGGACCGCGAAGCCCTGACGAAAGAGGGCGAGCGACTGCTGCGCTTCGTGACGGATGGTGCAGGAAATTCCGAGGTCCGGTTCGTCGAGCCGTAGAGGGTCACAACGGAGTACGCAAGGGAAACCGATCATCACCCTCGTGTCTGCGCACGGCATTGCCACTCGTTAGACCATGCTGTTTGCCTTATAACTAGACGACTGTTACCAGTCAGGAGGTGGGAACAATAGAGTTTTCGTGTGAAGCGGCGCGCACGCTGTTGCTCGCGGCGCAGGGGTTGGGGTCGTCGCCCGAACGGCCCGCGACCAAAGGTGATGTGCTGGGTGCGATCCGCCGGATGGGGGTGTTGCAGATCGACTCCATCTCCGTCGTCGCCCGCAGCCCTTACCTGGTGTTGTGGAGCAGGGTTGGCTCGTACGATCCCGTGTGGTTGGATGAGCTTCTGGCCGATGGGGCGATCTTCGAGTACTGGTCGCACGCGGCGTGCTTTGTCCCCATCGAGGACTACGGCCTCTACCGGCGGCTGATGCTCGACGAGACGGACAAGACGCGGGTGTGGATGGAGGCCCACCCTGACGCGTTGGAGCACGTCATGGAGCGCATCCGCGAGGGAGGAGCCGTGCGCGCCGCGGAGTTCGCGCGCACGGACGGCAAGGCCGGAGGCTGGTGGGAGTGGAAGCCCGAGAAGCGGGCCCTGGAGCACCTGTTCGCAACCGGCGAGCTCATGATCTCCCACCGCGAGAACTTCCACCGCGTCTACGACCTGCGCGAACGCGTGCTGGCGAACGCGTTACCCTCCTGGGAGGACGCCCTGGCACCAAACAAGAAGGAAGTGCGCCGCGCGCTTGCCCTCAAAGCCGTGCGCGCCCTCGGCGTCGCCGTTGCCCGCTGGGTCCCCGACTACTTCCGCACGCCGAAAAAGGGAGTCGCGTCCTTGCTCGAAGAGCTGGCCGACGAGGGTTCCTTGCTTCGGGCTACGATAGAGGACGAGCCCGCCTACGTGCACCCGGACAACGCAGGGCTGGCAGAGGAGATACTGTTGGGCGGGTTGCGGCCCTCCGTCACTACCTTGCTGTCCCCGTTCGATCCCGTGGTCTGGGATAGGGCGCGAGCCCTGGAGCTTTTTGATTTCGACTACAAGATCGAGGTCTACACCCCGGCGGCCAAGCGCCGCTACGGATATTATTCGCTGCCCATACTGCACCACGGCGCCCTCGTCGGCAGGCTCGACGCCAAGGCCCACCGCAAAGAGGCCATCTTCGAGGTAAAGGTTGCGCACCTGGAGCCCGACGTGTCCGTTTCCGACGACCTGATCTCGGGTATAGCCGGCGCGTTGCGCGAGTGCGCATCGTGGCACGAAACGCCTGAGGTCGTCCTACGCCGGTCGGACCCGCCCGGGCTGGCCGCGGCGCTCGCGGGTGTCGTGCCATAGGCACGACAAAAGCTCATCCTGTTGGGAGGTTCGGGTTGGAAAATGCTGGCAGATACGATGCGATCGTGGTGGGGGCCGGTGTCGCGGGGCTTTCTGCGGCGCTCGTGTTGGGCAGGTCGAGGAGGCGCGTGCTAGTGCTCGACGGCGGGGAGCCCAGAAACGCACCCTCGTCCGGCGTTCACTATTTCCTTACGCGGGACGGAATCACTCCAGAAGAGTTCTTGCGCGTTGGCCGCGAGCAGCTGGAACCTTATCCGAACGTCGAGCTTCGGCAGACCAGGGTCACCGGGGCCGCCGGTTCAGACGGCGACTTCGAGGTGACGTTGGAGGATGGTAGCGTCGGGGCACGCAAGCTCTTGCTCGCCACCGGTGTCTACGACGAGCTTCCGGAGAGGCCTGGCTTTCGGGAGTTCTGGGGCCGCGGTATCTACCACTGCCCCTACTGTCACGGCTGGGAGGTACGCGGCAGACCCCTGGCGGTCCTCGACCCCGGCGAGGGCGCCGCCGAACGGGTCGCCTTGATACGCAATTGGAGCCGCGACCTGATCCTCCTCACAGACGGTCCCGCGATGCTGGATGACGGGTCTAGAGAGAAGCTCGACGCCCTCGGCGTCCCGATAAACGATACGCCGATCTCACGCCTCGAGGGAGATGAGATCGCGGGTGTCATCCGGCGGATCGTCTTCGAGGACGGCTCCGAGGTCTCGCGCGAGGGCATTTTCTACGTGCCACCCCAGCGCCAGCGCTCCGACCTCGCCGAAGCCCTGGGATGCGAGTTCGAGGCGACGGGACCGTTGCCCACGGTAGTCAAGAACGATCCTACGACGAAGGAGACCACCATCGCGGGCGTGTACGTGGCGGGGGACGCGGGCACGATGATCCAAGCGGCTATAACGGCCGCCGCGTCCGGGGCCGTCGCGGCGGCCTTCATCAACCTATCCCTCGTTGCGGAAGACCTGGAAGGACGACCCGCGTAAGCCACCCTTCGCGGGTCTCCCTGTCTCTATCTCCCTTATGCCACCTTCTCGTTCCAGTCGACGTGGTAGTCGTGCATCCACGCCAGGGACTTCCCGTTGGCGACGCGCTTGAGGATCGTGGGCATCATCAGGTCCCTTATCCTCCGGGCGATGGGTCCGGCGGCCTTGCTGTTGCTGGTTCTCGCCCCTTGCGCGACGATCCGTTCCACCCGCCTGCGGCGCAGCCGCTCGTAAGCTGCGAAGGCCCGCTCCGTGTCCGGCGAATCGCGCAGGCACCTGGCGAGCACGACGGCGTCCTCGATGGCCATGGACGCGCCCTGTCCCGAGGAGGGCGCCGTGGCGTGCGCCGAGTCCCCGATCACGATCATGGTATCCCTGTGCCATTTTGGAACCGAAGGCAGGTCGTAGGTTGCCCAACCGGAGAGTTTTCCGGGGGTGGAGCGGATGATCTCGTTTGCCGGTGAGTCGTCATCGGAGAAGAGATCCATCAGCATCTCCCTCCACTGCTCGGAGGTAGTTGCGGCGAGCTTCGCGCTGCTCGGCTCGTCGGCGCGGGGAGGGTTGGCGAACCACCACACCTCGCCAGAGGGGTGGACGGCGTAACCGAAGAAGGCCCGCTTCCCGAAGACCATGCGAAACGTTCCGGGTTTAGCCGGTACGCGTACCCCACTGGCGAATCCACCGATGTTGAGCACAGGGATGTAACGGGCTCCGGGCGCGGAAGGGTCGATGATGCGGCGAACCCGGGAGTGTATGCCGTCGGCCCCGATCAGGAGGTCTCCCCAGGCCTCCGACCCGTCTTCGAAACGCACCACGACGCCGTCTGGTGTGGTCTCGGCGTCCACGAGGCGCTTGCCGTACTCGACGCTGGCGCCGCGACGCACCGCCTCGTCGCGCAACGCCCGGTACAGATCGGCCCGCTTGAGCGTCTGGCTGACGGTGCCGTCGGGAAGTGTCCCCCCGTTTGGAACGGTGCCGAGGTGCCTGCCGCTGCCGCTCTGTATCTCCATGTACGGCGTGGGAAAACCCTCTTCTAGAACGAGGTGGTGGGCGTCGATGGCGCGCAGTGCGTCGAGACCGTTGCTGGCAAAGGTAAGGAACGCGCCGGCATTGTCGGCGCCCCTCGAATACGCTTCGTAGACGACCGAATCGATTCCGGCGCGTTGCAACGCCATTGCAGCCACCGGTCCGGCGACGCCACCGCCGATGATGAGAACATTTTTCGTGCGGCTCATGCGACCCCCTTTCCGGGCGCGAAGAGGCGCCAGAGCTTGTCGGTGAGGGCCCAGATCAGGAACGCCATCCCGCCGCCTATGGGACGTACGCGGCTGTTGTGGAACGCGGCGAAGCGCCACCCGTCGTCCTCGCGCACGGCGACGAGCGTCTGGATAGAATACCGTTCAGGCGAGGGCTTTGACTTTCCGCGCATCAGGGTGTTTCCGGTCGCATGCACCAGGGCGGCGTCGGGACCGAGGAACTTGACGCTTTCGATGCGTCCGGTCAAACGCGAGCCTTCGAGGTATTTGTCGAAAAGCTCCTGGTGCGAGTCGGCGATGGCCTCACGTCCCGTCGTGCGCGACCCGTCGAACGCCACGTAGTCGGCATCCTCGGAGAACCGGGAGCCGTAAGCTCCCCCGTCGCCCCTGCCCCAGTCCTCGAGCAACCCCTGAAAGAGGTCCCTAATGGCCCTTTCGTCGGCAGACCTTTCCGTGGTGTTCGCGCCTTCGCGCGGTGTCCGGGTGGTCATGGTTGGTCAAGCTCCTTCCCGTCTGGTTGGAAGAACAGGGCCCTTCCGGCGGGGCCTGACCTGCTATCCTTGAAGGTGCATGCTTCGGGTAGCGGGCCCCGCGGGGCCGGTTGCTCGGGGATCGCAACCCCCGACGAGGTGTGGCGGCACCCGCCGGGGGTCTCTCGTCTCTCTACATCAGCCTCTCGCCTCCTCTTCCTCATCGGGTTCGGCCCGCTCCTCGAGGAGGGAGCGCCACTCCGACAGGCTGCCCAACTTCCCGGCCTCGATGTCCCCTACGAGCCCGCGTACCCACCCCAACTCGGCCTCCCGCAACATCAACTCGTGCTCCGATTCCACGAGGAAGAGCCGGGGCAGGTCGTACTGCTCCATGGCGTCTTCGAGCCGGGATCTCATCTGCGCGGTCTCTTTCTCCAGACGCCGTACCCGTTCTTTCAAGAGAGCGATAGCCTCCTCGGGGGGAAGCCCGGGCAAGAACGAGAGCCCGGCCGCGAATTGCGTGTACTCCTTTACCGGCTCCCTGAGCAGCTCGCGTAGCCAGGTCAAGAACTCCTCGCGACCCGCGTCTGTGATCCCGTACACCGTCCGCTCAGGACGCCGCCCCTCCCGTACTGTCTCCCGCGGCAAGATCAAACCCTCGCGCTCCAGGGCCCCAACCACCGAATACAACGAGCTGTACCTGAGCCGTACCGTCTCGTGCTTGCCCCGCTCGCGCATCAAAGTGACCATCTCGTAAGGGTGCATCGGCCGCTCGTAGAGGAGCGCCATCACCGCTAACGCCAGCGGATTGGATACCTTCCTCTTCGACGCCAAGTTCATTCCTTAGTCGAGATCGTTTAGTCGAAAATGACTATATAAGTGAAAGCCTCGTGTGTCAAGGGTAGTAGGCTACCTATTTCCTCGCGAGCGCGAGGAGGTGATCGCTCGCCGAAGAGAAGGGTTCGCCTTCGAAGCCGCCGTAGATTGCTTCGAGGACGAAGCCCGCGAGCTTCAGCATGAGGAGGAGCTCGTCGCGGGTGGTGATTCTGATGGAGAGGTTGTGGGCCCTGCGGTTCTGGAGGGTGCCCGAGAGATCGTAGGTCTCGTAGAACAGTCGCATGTTCATGAGCTGGGTGGTCGCGTCGTAGGTGGAGATCGAGAAGCGGTCGAGCCTGCCATCCGGAAGCTCGCGGGTTAAATCATGGCGCAGATGGGGGCCGCCTGGACCCTCCGCCAGCTCCTCGGGCGAGAACGCTGAGACCTCTATCCCCAGCAATCCTCCCGGCACGAGGTGTTCGCGTGCGTTGCGCAGGAACGCCAGAGCGTCGTCCAGGCTCTCCAGGCACAGGAACGAGTTGAAGGCGCAGATCGCCAGCCCATAGCGGCGTCCCGGATGCACGTCTCGCATGTTGCCCGTGATCCACTCGATGGACCGGCTTTTCTCTCTGCCCCGGTCGGCCATCTGCCTGGAGAGTTCGACGGCGGTCACGTCGTGGCCTGCTGCGGAGAGGGGAATCGCGAGGCGTCCCGTGCCCGCGCCCCACTCGATGAGTGGTCTGGCTTCGCGGTCGGCGAGGGAGAGCCAGAAAGGGAGGTCGTAGTCGTGGGCGTATTCGATGTCGTAGAAGTCGGCGAGAGAATCGTATTCGGGCACGGTGCTCCCCTGTCGAGCGTGGTCTGGTAGGGTCAGGCTACAGGAAAACTCTTCGAGGAGGGCGTCCCTGGCGGAGGTGGAGAAGCTTGCGGCCCTTGCTCAATGAATCGTTCTCCTCTCTGCGGCGTATAATCAGGTGGGATAGAGCCGAGTCGTGGAGGTTTATGGTATGGGCATCGTCTTGACCATCGTTATGGTCGTGATCTTGGTGGTGCTGGTGATCTATGCGATCTCCACCTACAACGGGCTCGTGCGGCGGCGCAACGAGGTCGAGGAGTCTTACAGGCAGATAGACGTGCAGCTCAAACGCCGCTACGATCTTATTCCCAACCTCCTCGAAGGCGTGAAGAAGTACTTCCGCCAGGAGCAGGACGTGCTGACGCAGATAACACAAGCCCGCTCCCAGGCCATGCAACCCCAGTCGCCAGGGCAGCAGGCCCAGTCCGAGGCGCGGCTCAGCGGGGCCATTGGGAACCTGTTCGCGGTGGCCGAGAACTATCCCGAGCTACGCTCTAATACCGTCCTGATCGACTTCCAGGAGGAGCTCTCTTCGACGGAGAACAAGATCTCCTTCGCCAGGCAACACTACAACGACTCCGTACAGTCCTACAACACCAAGATCCAGAGCTTCCCCGCCGTCATCTTTGCCCGTCCCATGGGCTTTACGGAGAGGGAGTACTTCGAGGCGCAGGGCCCCGAGCGGGAGTCTGTGACGGTCTCCTACGACTAGAGGCTGATGGACGGCAGGGACATAGGCACCTTCAGGGAGCGCATCGCCCGCAACAGGCGAAACAGCCTGCTGCTCATGGCCGCCTTCCTCTCTTTTATCACCCTCTTCGGCTACATCATAGGGTGGGCCTGGCTCGGGGACCCGACCAGGGCCCTCGCGGGGCTGGTTTTCGCACTGGTGATCGGGGTCGTCGCCGGGCTCATCAGCTACTACGGGGGCGACAAGATGGTGCTTGCCGCGTCGAGGGCGCGGGAGATCTCACACGACGACGCGCCCGTTCTCTTCAACGTGGTCGAGGAGATGTCCATAGCCGCCGGCCTCCCGATGCCCAGGGTCTTTATCGTGGACGACTCCGCCCCCAACGCCTTCGCCACGGGCCGCGACCCCGAGCATGCCGTGGTCGCCGTCACCAGCGGCCTCCTCGAAAAGCTCGACCGCGACGAGCTGCAGGGCGTCATCGCGCACGAGATGTCCCACGTCGCCAACTTCGACATCCGCTACTCCATGCTCGTCGGCATCCTGGTAGGCACCACCGTCCTGATCTCCGACTTCTTCCTGCGCGGCCTGTGGTTCAGTGGCGGCAGAGGTC
>JBKPSF010000021.1:0-32178 GCA_046734875.1 Actinomycetota bacterium
AAGTATCCGTGCGGGAGGAACCGCCTGCCCATACGTTGGGGCTGCTCAGGGCATCCACGCTCGTCAGCGTATTGTCTCCGTTGGTGACGGCGTTGGGACTCGTCACCACCCGCCACTGGGTACCATTCCAGCGCTCGATGAGCGTGTTGTAATGCCCGCCTACCCCAGAGTAACCAACCGCCCAAACGTCTTTACTCGCCGAGGCATCCACCCCGTTCAGCATGTTTTCTCCGGTTCCGACGTCAGGGACGGGGACTTCGGACCAGCTACTGCCATCCCAATGCTCAGCTCCTGTCCTTACATTGTGCACGGTATCCCTGGTACTCCCCACAGCCCAAACGTCGTTGCTAGCGATGGTAGCGATCGCCGAGGGCCTCTTGATGTGCTGGCCACTTGCTACCGTGCTCCAGGAAGGGCCACAAACTAGGGCGTTAGCGCCAGGCCCAATCACCAACAGCGAGAGGATCACCGCCGAAAGCCCAGCTAATGGTGCCAGTACGCTAGAGTAGCTCGTCCTCGTCATCATATCCGTACCCTTGTTCCATCTAGACATATCGGCCCCCGGGGCTGTATCCTTGCGGCGCTTCCTAAGGGTTGCTGGTGTACCGGATCTTGCCGACCGATCCCGAACCGCCCGGGTTGCCCCTGCTCAGGTAGTAAAGGTCGCCATCGTTGCTCACCTCGAGGTCTACAGGGCGTACTATTGCGCTTGCGAAGTCGCTCACCGCCCCGCTCGAAGGATCGAAGCTCCTTATCCACCCACTGCAGAAGTCCGCGAAGAAGTAGTCGCCTGCGTACTGGCTCGGGAAAGTTACACTCGTGGGATCGTAGAAGGTGCCACCCGTGATCGCGCATCCCGTGATAGCGGGCTCGACGCCGTCGTGCCCGTAGGCGAAGTTGGGGTCCACGTACTGAGGGTTGGACTCGGGTCCTTCGTAAACGTTCCACCCGTAGTTGGCTCCCCTCTCGAGTTGGTTTATCTCCTCCCACGTGTCCTGCCCCACGTCGTTGATGAGGACGGTCTCCGTGCCATCCGTATTCGGCCGGATGTCGAACTTGAAGGGGTTGCGGAAACCCAGTGCCCAGATCGCCCGGTTGTTTCCGGATGCCGTTGAGTAGAAGGGATTGCCGGTGGGGATGGTGCCAGACTTGTTTATGCGCAGCGTCTTGCCGAAGAGGTTGGTAAGCTGCTGCGCCCTGTCCGGCGTTTCGTTGTCACCGGTGGTGATATAGAGCTTGCCGTCAGTGCCGAACTCGAGCGCCCCGCCCATGTGATGGTTGGATGTCTGGTTGCCCAGCTTGAAGATGAGCTTCTCGCTGCCAGCGACGACCTTGTCACCGCTGGCGGTGACGCGCACGACGCGGTTGTGGACCGGGGTGCTAGAGGTCGCCTTCCTGGTGTAGTGGAGGTAGACGTAGCCGTTGGTGGAGAAGGCCGGGTCGAAGGTGAGCGTCTGCAGACCACGCTCGCCGCTCGAGTCTACCTTGGTGGAGATGTTGAGGAACGTGGCGAGCGTCCCGTCGGGTTTCGCGATGCGTACCCTGCCCGCCTGCTCGGCCACAAACAGCCGCCTGCCGTCGGGGGAGAACTCCATGTCCGTGGGGTTCGTCAGGCCGCTTTTTACGACCGGCGAGTCTATGAAGCCCAGCGGCACGTTTGCGGCGCCCTGGGCAGGTCCTGCGGGTAGAACTAGTAAAGGTCCGACGGAAGCGAGCAACGCTAGCGCTATCGTCGCCGACAGGTGGATATACTTTTCCATCCTCCACACCTCTCTTAGTGGGTTCCCGGATTCTATCGGTTGGCAGCTTCGCTTCTCTCTTCCTCTCCCCTCAACGCCGCACGAAGGGTTTGCCCTTCTACGCATAGCACACAGATGCGCGTGCAGATCCGCATTAATACCAATGCTCGATGAATTCCCGATGAATTTCGAGGGTGTGGACCTCAGTCTCTCGAGATTATTTGCTGAAGTGCTGAAATGCTAAAACGCGTCTTCTATGTGTTCGATGCGCAGGCCGTTGCGGCCGGCGAGGATGCCGACCACGTCGAAGCGTAAGGTGTCGAAGACCGGGTCGCTGTAGGCGAGGTATTGTTCTGCGAGCCGGCGGATGGTGGTTTGTTTGTGCCTTGTTACGGCTTCGAGTGGGTCGCCGAAGTTCGCTGTGCGGCGGAGTTTTACTTCAACGAAGACGAGGGTGTCGCGTTTGCGGACGATGAGGTCGATCTCGCCCCGGCGTGTCCTGTAGTTGCGTTCGACGAGCGTGTAGCCCCGTCGGGTCAGGTAGCTGAGCGCGAGGTCCTCGCCCCAGGCTCCAAAAGAACGTTTAGTCAGGGCCGACCCCGGCGTAGCTTAGGCGGTGAACGCGGCAGGGGCCGAGTTCTACGAGGGCGTTCCGGTGTTCTGCGGTACCGTAGCCGCGGTTGCGCTCGAAGCCGTAGCCCGCGTGGCGCCCTGAGAGGGCGCGCATCGCGTCGTCGCGAACGACCTTGGCCACCACGCTCGCCGCGGCAACCGCCGCGCTCCTGGCGTCGGCCCTAGGCAGGCACTCCACCTCGGAACCGAGCTTCAGGTTGCCGTCGGCCAACCGACATCCCGCGCGGGCGTTCAAGGAAGCGAGGGCACCGATCAGGGCTTCACGGTTCGCCCGGCCGACGCCGTGGCGGTCGATCCACCAGGCCGGGAAGGACACGATGGAGACAGCCTCGGCGCGGCGGAGGAGGGCCCCGAAGACCTGCTCCCGCAGGTCCGGGCGCAGGGCTTTCGAGTCGTTGATGCCCGAGATCTCACCCTCCCCGAGGACGACGGCCGCCGCGACGAGCGGACCGGCCAAAGCGCCCCGGCCCGCCTCATCGGCCCCGGCGAGAGGGCCCCGGCGCTCTAGGGTCCACGCCGCGTCGAAGGCGTAGAGCCCTTCCCCGGACGTACTAGTTTTTGGCAACGCTTACTTGGCCTTCTTTACCCTGGCCTTCTTGCCGACCTTGTCGCGGATGTAGTAGAGCTTGGCGCGCCGCACGGCGCCGCGGGCGGCGACTTCTATCTTGGCGATCTTCGGGGAGTGTAGGGGGAAGATCCGCTCCACGTTCACCCCGAAGGAGTTCTTTCTGACCGTGAACGTCTCGTTGATGCCGCCGCCCTTGCGCGAGATACACAGGCCCTCGAAGACCTGTACCCGCTCGCGGTTGCCCTCTATGACCCTGTAATGCACGCGCACCGTATCGCCCGGCTTGAACGTCACGTCCCGCTGCTCCAAATTCTCGCTGGTTATCACTCTTGTCTCCTCTCGTGGACCTTTCAGAAGGCCAGGGTGACGGGTTTCCTGTCGCCCTGGCCCGCGTGCGCTCCCGCGCGACGCTCTCGCGCCGGGCGCGGACCTTCGCATGATCGCCCGATAATAGCATGCCGCAGGCCGCCTCTCCATGTGGCTCGTCGGTCTTGTCGCGAGATTGTCGTAATAGTAGCATTCCTACAGCGAAACATCGAAGGGATGGTATCCACAGCATGGCCATGGACGCTGGTGAACCTCCCCAGGCAACCGTGCTTCTCAGGGCCGGCCAGGAGGCCCTGGCCCGGGGAGCGTGGGAGGAAGCACGCTCCGCGTTCGAGCGTGCGCTGACGATTGGTGAAGGGGTTGCGGGCGAGCACCCTACCCAGGGAGGGCCCACGTCTGAGAACGGCGCGGAGTTATATTCTGGGCTCGCGGAGGCGTTGTGGTGGCTGGGCGAGATCCGGCGGGCATTCGACTGGTGGGAGCGGGCGTATCTCGGGTTTCGCCGGAGGCCCGACCCTGTCGAAGCCGCGTCGGTTGCCATCCAGCTCAGCCTGCTCTACGAGGCTAACCTCGGCAACAGCGCCGCCGCCGCAGGGTGGGTGGCGCGCGCCGCGCGGCTGGTCGAGGAGCACGCACTCGAGCCATTGCGGGGTTGGGTACTGGTTGCCAGGGCGGTCGGAGCCCCGGATCCCGCTCACCACGAGACCTGGGCGCGCCGGGCACAGGAGTTAGGACAGGCTTCCGGAGACCGCGACCTGGAGTTGTGCGCGCTCACCCAGGTCGGCGTCGCCCTCATAGACCAGGGCAGGATCGCCGAAGGTACGGCCTTCCACGACGAGGCTATGGCCGGCGCGCTCGCCGGCGAGGGAGAGCTACACACGGTCGTTTTCGCCTCCTGCGAGATGATGACCTCCTACGGCGGCTGTGCCCAGTACCAGCGGATGGCGCAGTGGATAAAGGCGGCCGAGCGGTTCGTGGAGCGCTACGGTTGTCCCTACCTCGACGCTAGCTGCCGCACCCACTACGGTGGGGTGCTGTTCGCGACCGGAGAGTGGGTGCGCGCCGAGGAGGAGCTGCGTGCGGCGATACGGCTCTCGGAGAACTCCTTGCCCGCCGTCCAGGCCAGGGCCCTGGCCAAACTGGCGGAACTGCGTCTGGCACAGGGCCGCGATGAGGAGGCCGGACGGCTTGTATCCGGGTTCGAGGATCACCGCGCATCCGGTCCCGCGCGCACGCGGATATACCAGGCGCGGGGCGAACCGGACCTGGCTGCCGCGACGGCCCGGCGCTGGCTGGACGTTGTAGGCGAGGATCAGCCGCAAAGCGCGCCCCTCCTGGAGCTGCTCGGCGAGGCCGAGATCGCGTGCGGCCAGGCCGAGGTGGCGGCAGAGATAGGACGCAAGCTCGCCGACCTTGGCGGCACCTTCGGGTGCACCATCATGGTCGCGCACGGCGAACGGCTGCGCGGCCACGCCCTAGCGACGATCGCCGACGAGTCTGCTATGGCACATCTGGATACGGCGCTCGGTCAATTCGTGGAGCTCGAGATGCCGTTCGAGGCGGCGTGCACGCGCTTGATGATCGCGCGTGCCCTTCGCGAGAGCCGGCCCGAGCTCGCCGGAGCGGAGGCGCGGGCCGCACTCGCCGTCTTCGATGGCCTCGGTGCTGACCAAAACGCCGTGGCAACCGCCGACCTGATACTTCAGATAGGGGCCACGACCCGCGAAATGTCCACCCGGACCACCGGCCTGAGCCCGCGCGAAGTAGAGGTCCTCAGCCTGGTGGCACGGGGAATGAGCAACCAGGACATCGCCGACCGGCTGGTCCTCAGCAAACACACCGTCCACCGCCACGTCTCCAGCATTTTGGGCAAACTGGATCTGCCGTCCCGGGCAGCCGCCGCGGCCTACGCGGCGAGGCACGACCTGCTCCCGTAACACCGGCCGATCCAGCCCGCATAGCCCACATGGGCTATTGCTCCTGCTCCGAAAGATAGCCCACCTGGGGGAAGTGGGCCGCACCTGGGGCTTGTATCTTGTGGGACATAAGTCGTCCGGCCCCTTTGGGGTGACGCGAACCAACCACACAAAAGGAGGACAACCCGTGTCGGAAGACGTGATCGGAAGCACCAAGGGCATCGACGAGGCAGAGGCGGAGGCTTTCGCGGGACGTATGCTTGGCATGCTCAACTACGCGATGCTCGCCTTGATGACCAGCATCGGCCACCAGACGGGACTGTTCGATGCGATGTCAGGCCTCCCGCCTTCGACCAGCGAGGAGGTCGCGACCGCGGCGAACCTCGAGGAGCGCTACGTGCGCGAGTGGCTTGGCGCGATGGTCGTGGGCGGCGTCATCGCCTACGATCCTTCCGACAAGACCTACCGGCTCCCGCCGGAGCACGCTGTCTGCCTCACGCGTGACGCCGGCACCGACAACCTCGCCGGTGTCGCGCAGTTCGTCGCGTTGTTCGGCAACGTCGAGGGCGGGATAGTCGAGAGCTTCCGCAACGGTGGCGGTGTGCCCTACTCGGCCTACGCGCGTTTCCAGGAGATAAAAGCGGAGGATAGCGCGCAGGTCTACGGCGCGACCCTAATCGACGGCACGCTTCCCCTCGTTGCCGGGCTGGTCGAATGCCTGGAGGGTGGGATCGCCGTCGCGGACATCGGGTGCGGGGAGGGGATCGCGGTCAACCTCATGGCCAGGGCCTTCCCGAACAGCACCTTCGTCGGCTACGACATCTCCGAAGAAGGCATCGCCACCGCCAGGGCGGAAGCGGAGGTACTGGGACTGGAGAACGCCAGCTTCGAGGTCAGGGACGCAAGTATGCTCGACGAACGCGATCGCTACGGGCTCATTACGGCGTTCGATGTGATCCACGACCTCGCCCATCCGGCGGAGGTCTTGCAGAATATCTATCGGACGCTGGAGCCCGACGGGACCTTCCTCATGGTAGACCCGGCCGCTTCGAGCCACCTGCACGAGAACCTCGACCATCCCATGGGTCCGTTCCTGTACACCGTTTCGACCATGCACTGCATGACGGTCTCCCTGGAGCAAGGCGGCGTGGGCCTGGGGACGGCGTGGGGGGAGCAGTCGGCGCGCCGGATGCTCGCCGAAGTCGGTTTTCCGGAAGTCGAGGTCCAACAGGTCGAAGGCGACATCTTCAATAACTACTTCATCGCCAGAAAGGGCCAGCGGGCCTAGAACGTCCGGCCGGACGCCTTCAGAAGTGCCTGCTCCTCCCGCCAGGCGCGGATCCTCGCGTGGTTGCCGGACAGGAGCACCTCAGGGACCGTCGTACCGGCCCAATTTGCCGGCCGCGTGTACTGTGGAGGGCCGATCTCGCCCTCCGCAGCAAATGATTCCCCTAAGAGGCTCTCCGCGTTCCCCAGGACGCCGTGAAGACGCCGGATCGCGGCGTCCGCGAGAGCTGCAGCCACGATCTCACCCCCCGAAAGCACAAAGTCCCCGAGCGAGACGGCCTCGGTCGCAAGCTCCGTCCACACCCGCTCGTCCATCCCCCCATAGCGACCGCAGATGATCGTCAGATCCGGCCCCGCGGCAACCTCATCGACGTAGCCCTGCGTGAGCCTGCGCCCCGCTGGTTCGGTGAGCACCACCCGCCGCTCCCGCCTGACCTCCCTCGCCGAGACGCCGTAAACATCCTCCAGAGCCCGTGCCACCACGTCGACCCTGACGACCATCCCTGCGCCGCCTCCGTAGGGCATGTCGTCGATGCGGCCATCAGGAGAGAAGTCGCGCAGGTCGAAGCTCCGGTAGCCCACTGTCCCTCTCTCGATGGCCCTGCCCACGACCCCGACCCGCACGGCGGCGTCTACCGCGGACGGAAACACGCAGAACACGTCTATTTGCTGCACGGTCCTAGCTTTCGGGAGGCCGGATCACGACGCGCCCGGTTTCGAGATCCAACTCGGGAACGTGCTCCAGCGTAAACGGAACGTAGATGTCGTTTTCCCCTCGACGGACCACGAGGACCTCATGGGCGGCGGTCTCGAAGGTGTCATTGACGGCGCCAAGAACCTCGCCAGAATCGTCGATGGCGGTCAATCCGAGGAGGTCGGTCACGTAAACTTCGCCCTCTTCCGGAGAGTCGAGATCGTCGCGGTCGAGCAGGAGTTCTTGGCCTTTCAAGGAGCTCGCGTCTTCTCTGCTCGCTATTCCATCCACGTCGACGAGGAATCCTTTGGGGGTTTCCCTGGCGGCAGAGATGCGGCGCTTTACGCCGGCGATCACGGGTTCCATGCCCTTCCTCAGGTGGTTGCCCTGGCCGAAGGCACGCACCCGTAAGGTTCCACGAACCCCGTGCGGTCCGACCACGACCCCGATCTCGACCGGATCGGAGAGACCGTCCATGGTGGCTAGTCCGGGACCTCCACGGAGACCCGCTTGCCCTCCTTAACGGAGGCGGCCTTGACGACCGTGCGGATCGCGCGTATCGTGCGGCCCTGGCGGCCGATCACACGCCCCATGTCATCGGGCGCCACCCTGAGCTCCAGGTCCACCCGCGAGTCCGTCTCCGTCCCCGACACCTCTACCCTCTCTGGCTCGTCTACGAGCGAGCGGGCGAGGATAAGCAGCAAATTTTCGAGCGTCTCCACGGCGCTTTAGAGGACGCCAGAGATCTTGAGCAGGTTGCGCACCTGGTCCGTCGGCTGCGCCCCCTTGCCAAGCCACTCCCTGGCCTTCTCCTCGTCCACCTTGATATCGGAAGGCTCCTGCTGTGGATCGTAGGTCCCGATCCTGTCTATAAAACTTCCGTCGCGGGGGCTACGCGAGTCGGCGACCACTATCCTGTAGAAGGGGTTGCCCTTCGAACCGTGCCTGGCGAGCCTGATCTTTACCGCCATACCATCTCCTCTCGAACTGCTACCTTCGCGCCGAAAGGCCGGGGATACGCGGCATTCCGCCGCCCTTGCCCATCTGGCGCATCATCTTCTGCATCTCGTTGAACTGCTTGACGAGCTTCTGGACGTCCTGCTGGGTCGCGCCCGAGCCCCGAGCAATCCTACGCGCCCGGCTCGGGTTCTGCAACAACTTCGGGTTTCTACGCTCTTTGACGGTCATCGAGGTGATCATCGCTTCCACCCTGCCGAGCTGCCTGTCGTCTATCTCGACGTCCTTGAGCTGTTTGCCCAGGCCGGGGATCATGCCCAGGAGCCCCGAGAGCGGACCCATCTTCTTGATCATCTGCATCTGCTGCAGAAAGTCCTCGAAGGTGAACTTGCCGCTCATGAGCTTCTTGCCCTGGGCCTCGGCCTCCGACTGGTCCATCTGCTGCTCGGCCTTCTCGATGAGCGTGAGCACGTCGCCCATCCCGAGGATGCGCCCCGCCATCCTGTCCGGGTAGAAGTAGTCGAACTCGCCCATCTTTTCGCCCTCGGAGGCGAACTTGACGGGCCTCCCCGTCACCGAGACGACCGAGAGCGCGGCTCCTCCCCTTGCGTCGCCGTCGAGCTTGGTGAGGACCATCCCGTCGAAGTCGGCGTACTCCTGGAAGGCCTGCGCCACCTCGACAGCGTTCTGTCCCGTTACCACGTCGAGGACCAGGAGGACCGAATGCGGCTTCGACGCCTTCCTGACGCGACGGATCTCCTCCATCATCTCCATGTCGACTACCTGGCGGCCTGCCGTGTCCACGATCACGAAGTCGTAGCCGCCGTCCCTGGCCTCTCTGATCCCGCGCTCCGCGATCTCCTCGGGCTTCGGGCTCGTGCCCTCCGTGTAGACGGGCACGGAGAGCTCGCGGCCGATCTGCTCCAACTGGTCGATAGCGGCAGGACGGTACGTATCGCAAGCGACCAGATAAGGATTTTTCCCAAGCTTCCGGACGAACAGGGCCAGCTTGCCCGCCGTGGTGGTCTTGCCGTGGCCGTTGAGGCCGGCGAGCATCACGACGGTCGGCGGCCTGGAGGCGAACGAGAGCTTGTGGGCGGTGCCGCCCATCAGGTTAGCGAGCTCCTCGTCCACTATCTTGACGACCTGCTGGCCAGGGCTAAGGGCCTTGGAGACCTCTGCCCCGGTGGCCCGCTCGCGCACGTTGGAGACGAACTCCTTGACGACGCCGTAGTTCACGTCGGCTTCCAGGAGGGCGAGCCGGATCTCGCGCGTAACCTTCTTTACCTGATCTTCCGTGAGGTTTCCGCTGCCGCGGACGCCATCGAGGGCTTTGTTGAGCCTCTCACCTAAGGTATCGAACATCTATAGATCTCCAAACAATGCTTCCGCGAACTCGCGGGCGTCGAACGGGTGCAAATCCTCGACCTTCTCCCCTACCGAGATCAACTTTATGGGCACCCCGACCTCGTTGGCTATGGCGAGTGCGATGCCGCCCTTGGCAGTCCCATCCAGCTTGGTCAAGATGATGCCGGTGAGCCCGGCAACTTCCTTGAACATCTGGGCCTGCCTGAGGCCGTTCTGCCCCGTGGTCGCATCGACGGTCATGAGCACCTCGTGCGGCGCCCCGGGTAGCTGGCGCTGGACGACCCTCTGCACCTTGTCGAGCTCGGCCATCAGGTTGACCTTGGTGTGCAGCCTGCCCGCCGTGTCGATGAGCAATACGTCCGTGCCTGCACGCCTCGCTGCGTGTATGGCTTCGTGGGCGACTGCGGCTGCGTCAGCGCCGCGCTCGCGCGCGACGACCGGCGTGCCCGTCCGATCTCCCCATTTCTGCAATTGCTCGATAGCGGCGGCCCTGAAGGTGTCCCCGGCGGCGAACATCGTAGTTCCGGGGAGGAAACGCGAGAGCTTGCCGATGGTCGTCGTCTTGCCCGTGCCGTTCACGCCGACCATGAGGATCACCGTCGGCGTGTGCGAAATGTCCAGTTCGACAGGTCCTTCTAGCATGCGGGTTGCCTGCTCGATCATGAGCTCCCGCAACTGCGCGCCACTGGTGATGTTCTTCTCCAGCGCCTCCTGCTCCAGCTCGGCGACGAGCTTCGCCGTGGTCGGAACTCCCACGTCGGAGGAGATCATGATCTCCTCTACCTTCTCCCAGAACTCCTCGTCGTCAACGTCCCTGAACTCGGCGACAGCCGCATTCAGCTGGCCGACGAACGAATCGCGGCTCCGGCTGAGTCCCTGCCTGAGCCTGCCGAACCACCCCGCCGACTCCTGCGCCTCTGCTACGGCCTCGGCGTCCGGCTCCTCTTCGACGAGCGTCGGCTCCGGCAGCACTTCCTCGACCTCGGCGGATGCCGCCTCCTCGGCGGGCCACACGGCCTCGGGGGTGGGCTCTTTCCTCTCCGCCTGCACCTCCTCGGCGGTCGGTACGTCTCCGGCGAGAACTTCGTCGTCAGGTTCCAGATCCAGCGTGTGGTGGCCGTTGTCCTCATCGACGGACTCGGGCTGGCTCGTTACCGCCTGGACGTTCTCCTGCTCTTCGTCTGTGTTCTTTTTGAAGAAATTGCGCCACGAACGCGCCATAGGCGACTCTTTACTCTCCCTGCAAACGCTTGGACACTACAGTGGTGGCCCCGGAGGCGTCTTGAACCACCCCGTAGAGCACGTCCGCCGCGGCCATCGTTCGTTTTTGGTGGGTGACCAGAAGGTACTGGCCGTTTGCCCGGTGAGAGTCTACCACAGTGAGGAATCTGGCCAGGTTGACATCGTCGAGAGCCGCCTCGGCCTCATCGAGGATGCAGAAGGATGCCGAACTTCCCCCCGGCCTGCTGAGAAACACGCTGAACAGGAACGAGAGCGCGAGCAGAGCCCGCTCCCCCCCGGACAACACGCGCAGAGGCCGCCAACCCTTCCTCCCGAGACGCAGCCCAATCTCCACCCCTTCCTCGGAGAGCTCCAGAACCCCGGACGAACCGGCGAGCATCCTCGGTACCATCCCCCCGAACGCCTCGCGTACCCGCACGAACGTCTCCGAGAAACGAGACTCTATCTCCATATCCACAGCATGTATTATGCGGCTAAGTTCGGCGGCGGCGGCTTCGGCGTCGGCCCTTTGTGATGAGACGAACGCGTGGCGCTCCCGTAAGCCTTCCTCCTGAGAGACGGCCAGGAGGTTTACGTCGCCGAAGCGTTTGAGCCTTCGGGCGAGGGCGTGACGCTCTTTGTCCGTGTCCTCCCCGTGCTTTTCGGCTTCCAGGCTGGCGGATTCCAGCGTGGCACCCCACTCGGACTGTATCTCCGCGCCGGCTTCAGCGGCCGAGATTTCGGCTCTCGTTACCTCCTCGGCGATGACCTCGGCCCGCGCGCGGGCGGTAGCCAGTTCGCCTGCGAGGTCTACGGCTCGGCGCGAAAGGGCGGTCCTCTGGTGGGATATCTCACGGCGCGCCTCGGTGGTCTCGTTTTTGACCCTCCTCATGGCGTTCCTCCGCTCCCTGACTCTGGCGAGTGCTTCGCTTGCCACCTGAGAGGCTAGGATGGCCGCTGACTGCGTCGAGTCCGTCTCGACCTGGGACGTCCGCTCGAGCCTGCGCGAGATCTCACTCTGACGCTTCTTGCCGGCCGCGAGCGCCGCCCGCAGCTCCGTCACTTTGCGGTCGGCGTCCGCTAATGCGGCGCGGGCCACGTCGGCGGCGGCCGTGTCCGAAGCCAGTCTGTCGCCCGCGCGCTCCGCTGCCTGCGTGGCCCCGCCCAGCGCGCGTTCCTTTTCGGAGGCTTCGCGAGAGAGGGCAGCGGCCTTTTGTTCGCGCGCAATCGTTTCTTTGCGAGAGGTCTCCGCGGCGGTCTTGCGGCGTCTGGCTTCGCGGGAGATCATGGCCCGCGCCCTGGCTGCGCGGCCGGAGAGGGAGGAGAGAATCCGGGCAGTCCCGGCCAGAGATTCCAGGCGGGCAGCCGCGTGCGAAAGTTCCTCCCTCAGGTCGTAGAGGATTCCACCGGGACCGTTCTTCAAGTCCTCCAGGTGATCCGTCCAGGCGGCGAGACGCGCCTCGCGGGCGAAGTTGCCCGAGCCGGACCTGAGGCTCACCCCCGTGCGCGTGAGACGGAAACCATCCCGCGTGACGGCGACGTAGCCGTTGGCGTTCTCCCCGTCGCCGGGGCGCTCCACGACGAAGATGCCCGTGAGCAAACGTTGCACGGCCTCCGCGTAGCGCCCATCCGTGACTTCGACGCATTCGGCCAGTGGTTTCCCAGGCGCTTTCCCGTTTGCTACCATGGCCCGGGCGTCCAGGCGGACGGCGACGGGTTCGGCATGCGAGAGCAGCCTCATCCCCTCATCCAGGTTCTCCGCGAGCACGCCGGCGCCGTACTCTCCCAGGGCGGCCTCTACGGCCACCTCGTAACCAGGGAGGGCCCTTATGACCTCGTAGAGTCGCGTGCCCGAGCCGGCCTGCGCCGTCTCTCTCAAGCCGCGCACCCTTGACTCGGCCCTGCCTACGGCCGTCGCCAGCGCGCCCCTGCGGCGGCTTATCTCTTCGGAAAGACCGCCTACTCGCCCGAGCGCGCCGTCTACGCCGTCCCGCACCTTGCGGTCCCTCTCCCCGAGCGCCCGATCTTCCATCTCGTCCAGGTTTTCGATCTCGGCGCCGAGCCGCGCCAGGTCCACCTCAGACATCACGCTATCTCCCTGGCGTGCGGCCAACCCGGCGATGCGTGCGCGCAAGCCTTCGAGCTCGCGCGAGAGCCTCGTCCTGTCACGTTCGGCCGACTCGGTCTCGTTCCTGGCCAGCGCGACCGTCTTACTCGAGCCGTCCGATTTCTCCCGCTTGCTGGCGCGTTCGGCTTCGAGCTGGTTAGACTTTTCCTCCAGGCTCTGGACGAAGCGGGAGACCCGGTCCCGCTCGTCCTCGAGACGGGAGATGGCGAGCCGCCTCTCGCCTTCGCGCCCGCGGCCGGCCTCGATGCGAAGGACCGTCCTTTCCGAGCGCAGGGCCTCGGTGCGAAGGTCCTCGGCGCCGTCCTCCAGGGCCTCGAGCATCCCGTCCGTCTGCCCGAGGTCGTCATCCAGCTGCCGCAGCCGCCCCTCGACCGTCCGCTCCTGTTCGCCCATCTCCCTTTCGCGTTCGGCCAGGTTCGCGACGTGCGTGATGGCATCATCCGACCTCCGCCTCAGACCGTCCAGCTCCCGCGACGCGATCCTGTACAGGTGTGCCAGGGAGAGCTCCCGGTAGCGGGCTTCTAGCGTCCTGTACTCGCGGGCAGCTTTGGCTTCTTGCTCGATCCTGCGGAGCTGCCCCTCCAGTTCCACCTCGAGTTGGCGGCTCTTCTCCAGCTGGGCGTCCGCCTTCTCCAGGCGCCTGCTGGCCGAGACGCGTCGCCTCCTGAAAACGCCGAGTCCCGCGGCCTCTTCCAGGGCGAGCCGGCAGGCGGCAGCCCCACCTGCCACTATCGAGTCGACGGCGCCCTGGCGCAGTATGCTGTGGCGTCCAAGCCCGATCTCGCCCGCCACCGAGCGCACGTCCGCGAGCCTTGCTCGGGAGCCGTTGATCCTGTACTCAGTCTCCCCCGAGCGCGATATGTGGCGCGAGATCGAAACTTCCTGGTAAGGCAGGGAGATGCTTCCATGCTCGTTGTCTAGCACGAGCGTAACCTCAGCCGCGCTCGCCGCCGGCAGCGTCTCCGAACCGGAGAAGATCACATCCCCCATAGACCCTGCCCGCAAGACCCCGGGACTCTGCTCTCCGAGCGCAAAGAGCACGGCGTCGGTGATGTTGCTCTTCCCCGACCCGTTCGGCCCGACGATCGAAGTGATGCCTCCCTCCAGCGGCATCCTGACCGGCCGGGCGAAAGTCTTGAAGCCCTTGATATAGATCGCCGACAGCACTGAAAGTGTATTCTACGAGACTTCCGCCGTGAAAGCACGCAGAAAAGCGCAGCAAAACAGCTATCAGCATTTCAGCTCTTCAGCATTTCAGCTAGTCGTCCCCGCGCCCCTTTGAGCGTTCGACGGGACCGACGCCCGTATTGTCACCTCGCACACAGCCTGGCCCGAACAGAAAGAAGCTGACTAGCTGAAATGCTGAAGAGCTGAAATGCTAGCTATCCCATTCCGGCCTGGCGGTCCGGGCGAGAGAGCGGCCGAACCGCGCCTGGCCGCGCTCCCGCCGTCGCTTCCCGTGGCGCAGCTTGCTCAGCTGCCAGGTCAGTTCCTCGTTGTTCTGCTTGCTCGCGAAGTGGTCGAAGTCAGCGAAGTAGGTCATCTCGTTATCCTTTGTGTAGAGATGGATCTCAAGCCGCAGCAAGCACCTGATGTGCCGGAGGGGCCCCGGAACCCACCTTGGTGTGGGCGTTGTTCGTACGCTTCCGACCCCTGATCTCCACGACCTCGGCATCGATCGCGGCGGCCCCATGGTAGCGGGCCACGCTCACGCGGTGGCTGCCGTCGCGCACGAAATACTCATCGCCGATCTTGTAGAGGCTCACAGCGGGGAGTTCCACTCCCTGGTGGTACGCCCGATCGACGCGGCCCCACCTTGCGCTCATGCTGACCTTGACCGGCAGGAAGGATTCGTCGAAATCGCAGCACCTTCCGACGCTGCCCACGATCTTGTCCACATCGACGGTCCTCATCCCCCGGTATACCTGGCTCCACCGTTCCAGGGCTCCCCTAGCCTCTTCGAAAGAGAGCACGTGATGGTGAGACGAACGCCTCAGGACGCGGTCTCTCAGTCGGTGCAAGGAGGCCCTCCGGAGGGCGCGATAGAAGTCTTTATCGACCTGCTCGTCCACGCCAATGTAGCCGATCATCGCTGCTCCCTTCAGCCTAAACCCTGGTCTTCGTGGCCGCCTCGTTCATGTGCTCACGATAGCGGTGCCGTTTTCCCGGGAGGAAGAGGAAGATTTCCCGACTTGATCGGGCAATTTCTCCCGTGATTACCTTGCATGCCTTGCAGCCCATAGGTGACTATTGCCGAAGCCGTGGATTCCTGCTTTCGCGGGAATGACGTGAAGCAGGGATCAGGATGCGCAGGCAGCCACAAAGAAAGCGTCTTTAGGTGGGACCGGTGCGAATTGTCGGCCTACTCGAACACCGAAAAACTGCAACCTGATGCCTGCAGCCTGAAACCTGCTACGCGCCTACGTGCACCTCGACGGTGGAGCGTGGGACGGGGCGGATGCCCAGGATCTCCAGGGCGTTGCGGGCGGCGGTCTGTTCGCTCTCTTTGATGGAGCTGCCGGTACCCGTGGCGACTTCCTTGCCCTCCACGGAGACCCTGGAGGTGAAGCTGGGCCTGTGGGCGGGGCCTTGCTTGGAAATCACGCGGTAAATGGGCCTGAGCCCGTCGGCCTGCAATGTTTCCTGCAGGAGCGTCTTCCAGTCGCGAAGCTCGTCGGTGTCGACTTCGGCGGGGTTGAAGATTTCGTCCAGCGTGAGCAGCACGAGGTCCCTGTCTATGAGGTACGCTGCCCCTATTATGGCCTCGACGGTGTCGGCGATTACCGAGTCGTTCATGACGGAGCTCTCGATGATCTCCTCTATGCCCTCGCTCCTGCCGACGGTGGCTAGAAAGGACTTTCTGACGAGGTGAGCCCGGATGCGCGTGAGGTCCCCCTCCAGAAGCTCCGGGTAGCCGTGGAAGACGAGCTCGGCTACGCGGCTGTTCAAGACGGAGTCGCCGAGGAACTCAAGCCGGCCGTTCGACTCGTAGGGGTCGGCGACGCTCGGGTGGGTAAGCGAGCGCTGCCTCAAGGGTTCAGGAAGGATCGCTATGAGGTCCCTTATAGACATCTCGTGCTCTATTCTACACTTGTAAACGCGATCACGACATTGTGACCGCCGAATCCCATGGAGTTGGAGATGGCGGCCTTGAGGTCAGGCGCCTCTACAGGCTCGCTTCCGACGTAGTTCAACTCTTCGCAGTCGTCGGCCAGCTTCTCCAGGTTGATGGTCGGGGGCACGACCTTGTGCTTGAGGGCAAGCGCGCACATGATGCCCTCCGTCGCGCCAACAGCCCCGAAAGAGTGCCCCGTCATAGATTTCGTGCCGGATACCAACGCCTGTGGCACGACACGCGAGATGGCTTTAGTCTCGGGTCCGTCTCCGGTCGGGGTGGCGGTGGCATGGGCGTTCACGTGGCCCACATCTTCGGGGCTGATGTCAGCGTCCTCGAACGCGGCGACCATCGCGCGTTCCACGCCCCGGCCCTCTTCGTCGGGGGCCGTAACGTGGTAAGCGTCGGTGGTGCGACCGTAGCCGGCGACGGTGGAGATGGGTTCGGCGCCGCGGCGCTCGGCGTGTTCGTAGCTCTCCATTACGATCGCCCCAGCGCCCTCGCTCATTACGAAGCCGTCGCGGCCCTCGTCGAAGGGCCGGCTTGCCCTGGCCGGCTCGTCGTTGCTGCGGCTCACGGCCCGGATCGCGCAGAAGCCAGCCATGGACAGCGGTGTGATCGGGGCCTCCGAGGATCCGGCGATCACAACGTCCGCGTCCCCGCGCCGGATCAGCTCCAGCCCCTCAGCTATGGCCTCGCCGCCCGTGGCGCAGGCGAGAACCGGGCACTGGCTCGGCCCCGTCGCGCCGAGCGCGATCGCCAGTTGCCCTGCGGCTATGTTCGGGACCATCATCGTTATTAGGAACGGGCTGACCCTCCCTGCTCCGCGCTCGTTCAGGACCCTGTACTCGCGCTCCCAGGTCGAGATCCCCCCGATGCCGCTGCCCATTACTATGGCGATCCGCTCCGGCCTCTCGCGCACGAGGTCGACTATCCCGGCGCTCTCGGCAGCCTGTATGCCCGCGGCGATGCCGAATTGGGCGTAGCGGTCCATCCTGCGGGCCTGCTTCTTGCTGACGAAATCGGTGGGTTCGAAGTCCCAGCACTCGCCCGCTATCCGCGAGGGGTAAGGGGAAGGGTCGAAGAGCGTGATCTCCCCGATCCCGCTCTTCCCGTGCAGGGCGGCATCCCAGAAGTTCTCGGTCCCCGTTCCGAGGGGCGTGACGGCCCCCGTCCCGGTGATGAGCGCCCTCCCTTTGGAGGCCGGCTCGGTCACGCGGCCTGGTGCTCCATCACGTAGTCGACGGCCTCCTCAACCGTGGTGATCTTCTCGGCCTCTTCGTCCGGGATCTCCATCCCGAACTGCTCTTCGAGCTCCATGATGAGCTCCACCAGGTCGAGGGAGTCGGCCTCCAGGTCCTCCCTGAAGGAGGCCTCAGCCGTGACGTCGCCCTCGTCCACCCCTAGCCTGTCGGCGGTAATCTCCTGAATCCTGCCCAGTACCTCTTCGCGATCCAAACCCTCTCTCCTCTCCAAGAGTCATGCAAATTACAACTAGCCACTCAAGCGATAGCGCGTAGTGTAAACCGAAAACGGCCTACTGCATAGTCATGCCGCCGTCAACGGCCACGGTCTGGCCGGTTACGTATCCAGCGCCCTCCCCGGCGAGAAACGCGACGACCTCGGCAACCTCCCCGGCCTCCCCAAACCTGCCGACCGGCACCTGGGCCCTGATCTGGTCCTTCACTTTCTCCGGCAAACTGCCGGTAAGCTCCGTCTCGACATACCCCGGAGCGACGACGTTGGCCGTGATGCCGCGCTGCGCCACCTCCCTAGCCATGCTCTTGGTAAACCCGATGATGCCGGCCTTGGAAGCGGCATAGTTCGCCTGCCCGGCATTCCCCACAAGCCCGACGACGGAGGAGATGTTGACGATCCTGCCCCACCTCGCCCTTATCATCGGCCGCAAGACCGCCCGCGTACACAGGTAAGTACCCTTGAGGTTTGTGTTCAACACGTCGTCGAACTCCGCTTCTTTCATGCGCATCATGAGGTTGTCCCGCGTGAGGCCAGCGTTGTTGACGAGGATGTCGATCCGTCCGAAGGCGTCGCTGACCCCCTTGACCAACGCCTCGACGTCCTCCTGCGACGCCACATCGCCCTTGAAGATCTCGCACCGCACCCCGGCCGCCCGCACCTCTTCGGCCGCAGCCTCCGCGGTTTCATCGTTGGAACGGTAGGCGATCGCCACGTCCGCGCCATCGTTTGCAAGTCGCACAGCAACGGCGCGGCCTATGCCCCGCCCGCCGCCGGTGACGATGGCAACGCGTCCCTCCCCGATCACGGGACCTCCTCCCTGTCCGCGAAAGCGAACATGAGCTCGGCCTCGCAAACCCGTTCGTCGCCGACCCATGCTGAGGCCTTGCCCCTTCCGACCCTGCCCTTGAGCCGCACGATCTCCACTTCCATCGTAAGCACGTCGCCGGGGACGACCTGCCTGCGAAACCTGACGCCGTCGATGCCAGCGAAAAGCGCGAGCTTGTCACCGTGCTCACCGCCGGCCATGACGCCGACGGCACCCACCTGCGCCATCGCCTCGATGATGAGTACGCCGGGCATGACGGGGTAGTCGGGGAAGTGGCCCTCGAAGAAAGGCTCGTTCTGGGTAACGTTCTTGACACCCATGGCGCGCACGCCGGGTTCTAGCTCGTCGATCCTATCGACCAGGAGGAACGGGTAGCGGTGCGGGATGAGCTGCCTGATCTCGGCCGGACCCAGCGGCGCCTTCACGAAAGCACATCCCTGGCTACTTTACCTTCGACGTCTTTTCTCTTGAAGTCACGCAGCATCCTGGTCAGAGTCCCGTCCTCCCCTGCCTCGAAGATCTCTCGCACCCCCAGCTCCAGCAATCGTTCCACCACGGCCACCCAGCGCACGGGCGAGAGCATCTGGTTCCGTAACGCCCCGCGAACCGCATCCGCCGTCGACAACAACTTCCCGTCCGACGCCCTTACCATCGGGATCTCGGGTTGGGACAACTCGACCTCCCGGAGCAACCCGTCCATCTCCATGGCAGCCTCTGCCATAAGCTGAGAATGGAAGGCGCCGGCCACCTGCAAGCGCACCTTGCGCCCTCGCAAGTCTTCGGTGACTCTATCCAGAGCATCCAGTCGGCCGGAGACGACGGTCTGGCGTGGGCTGTTGAAGTTCGCGGCCACTACGGCGCCGTCCGATCTATCGGTGGCCTCGACCACGGCGTCGGGGTTGGCGCCGATCAGGGCTACCATCCCTCCCGGGTTCTGCGTGGATGCCTCGTTCATCAGGCGATCCCTCTCGGCCACGAGCCGCACACCGTCCCGTAGGCTCAAGCTCCCCGCGGCGTGGGCGGCGGCGTATTCACCGAGCGAGTGCCCGGCCACCACGTCGGCCTCGATGCCGGCGTCCCGCAGGTGGTAGAGAAGGTCGATGGAGCTGGCGAAGACGGAGAGCTGGTATGGAACGTCTCTGTCGCCGACGTAGTCCAGCACCGCCTCGCGTGCGGCGCCGGAGATCCCGCCTCCCACGCTGCCCTGTCCGGGAAAGACCACGGCCCGCTTTACGCTTTCGATCATCTCTAGATCCTGTACAGGTTCGCCGCCCACGTGAGGCCGAACCCGAAGCCGACGGTTATCACGTACTTGCCCGGCTCCAGTGTGTCGTAGATGTCCGGGTAAGAGAGCGGGATGCTCGCCGCCGACGTGTTCCCGAACCTGTCCAGGTTGATGACCACCCTTTCGTCTGGAACCTCCATCTTGCGCATCGCGGACCGTATTATGCGTGCATTTGCCTGATGCGGGATGACGTACTGGACCTGCTCCTGCGAAAGCCCGTTGCGGGCGAGAAGCTTCTCGACCATGTCGGGCAAAATCCTGACAGCGAACTTGAAGACCTCTCGCCCGTTCTGAAAGAGTTTTTCGTCGTCGCCTGGATGGCCCGCCCGCCCGAGCGGAGCCCCGCCCCCGTCGGCCCCGAGGATGTGGTCCACGAAACCGGACTCCCCGTCGCCAGCATCGAGTACCACGGCTCCCGCGCCGTCGCCGAAGAGTACCGCGGTCGAACGATCTTCCGGATCTACGATCGTACTCATCGCATCAGCTCCGATGAGCAAGATCCTGCCGGCCGCCCCAGAGCGAATCATGGACGAGGCGACGGAAGCGGCGTAGGAGAACCCGGCGCACGCAGCGGCAAGATCCATCGCGCCGACACCTGGCGCCCCGACCTCTTCGCCGACCAGACACGCGACCGATGGCATGGATTCCGGCGCCGTCGAGGTACCGCATATGATGAGGTCTACCGAATCGCCGCCGACTCCGGCGTGCTCCAAAGCCTTCTTCGATGCGTCGATGGCTAGCGTCGCGGCGTTCTCGTCTTCTGCGACGAAGCGGCGCTCCTTGATGCCCGTGCGCGTCGAGATCCACTCGTCCGTGGTGTCGAGAACGTTCTCCAGGTCGCGGTTGGTCACGACCCTGCTCCCGAGAGCCCTGCCGACGCCAACTATTTTGCCGGCCGCGCCGTTCACCCTGGCCGATCCTCGTACGGACGCACGCTGCTCTTGGAAATCGCGCGCTGCAGTTCTTCGGTCAGGCCTTCTCCGGCGCGGGAGATACCCTTTAGGGCGTTCTCGACGCCCCTGGCTCGGGAGTTTCCGTGGCCGATCACCACCGCGCCGTTTACGCCGAGCAAGAACGAACCACCGTAGTTTTCGGGATCTACGATATCCCTCACCCCGATGAGACGCGGACGCAAGATACCGGCCGCGAGCCTTCTCAAGAGACCGCCCGTGATTGCGTTCCTGACCATGAGCAGGATCTCCCGCGCGACACCCTCGGCGGTCTTGAGCACGACGTTTCCCGTAAAGCCATCTGTCACCAGCACGTTGGCCGCGCCGCTTGCTATGTCGCGGCCCTCCACGTTCCCCACGAAATGCACATCGGATTCTTCCAGAAGACGGTAGGCTTCTCTGGCAAGGTCGTCTCCCTTCCCCGGCTCCTCGCCGACGTTGACTAGCCCGACCCGCGCCTCGCCGTCGAGCCCGAAGTAACGTTTCGCGAACACGCCCCCAAGAATAGCGAAATTCAGGAGATCGTGCGGTCGGCAGGAGACCGTGGCCCCCGCGTCGAGCAGCATGACTGGCAAAGTGAAAGGGAGCAACGTGGCAATCGCCGGCCTGCGGCAGCCTTCGAGACGTCCCATCCGCAAGAGCGCCGCCGCGACCGTGGCGCCCGTATTCCCCGCGGAGAACAGCGCGTCCGCCTCGCCGTTGCGGACCATCCTCGTCGCCACGGCGACGCTCGCGTCGGGGTTGGCCCTGAGCGTCGCAGAGGGTTCCTCGTCCATCCCCACCGCGTCGCTCGAAGGCCGCAGGGAAATGTTGGTCGGGGGATCTTCCAGCTCGGGGGCTATCGCGTCCTGCCTCCCGACGAGGACGAACTCGTCCTGCGGCAACGCTCTTGCGGCCGAGATGGTGCCGGCGACGATCTCGCGCGGGGCGTTGTCACCGCCGAGGGTGTCTACCGCGATGCGCAAGGGAGAGCCCCGGCGGGAACCCGGTTAGACGTCTTCTACGGCGACTGCCGTGCGGCCCTTGTAGTAGCCGCACTCGCGGCAGACCCTGTGCGGCACGTGCGGCTCGCCGCAGTTGGGACAGGCCACGAGGCCGGGGCCCGAGAGCGCGTGGTGCGCCCTGCGCTGGTTTCTGCGCGCCCGCGACGTCTTCTTCTTCGGTACTGCCATGAGAATACCTCCCGGTTTATTGCTTGCGGTCTAGATCCCCGACACGGAGATGTTGTCGAGGCTCCGCCAACGTGGGTCGACCTCGTCGCCTTCTTCCTCGGGCTGGACCGGTTGTGTGCCCGGCGAGAACACCTGCATCGGGATCTCGGCCGGGAGAGCGTGCCGCGTGTAGCGGGCGAGGTCCAGGGTCCAGTCCCTGACGGAGAGCTCGGGATCGTCCGGCCCTGAGACGAGCTCCGAGTCGCCGAACTCCAGCTCGAGCTCGGTCGGTTCGAGCGTCCTGTCGCACGTGGTCAGCACCGTCGCCCTGACGAGCAGGTCGAGGTGCAGGCCCTCGGAGAGGCGCGTGACGGCTACGTCCGCCTCGGCCTCCGTGACCTCGTGGTGGCGCCCGTAGAGATCGAAGGGTTCAACGGAGAACCCGGCACTCTCTTCGTGCCTGTCCCCGACCTCCGCGCCGGGTCGCCTGAGTGGGATCAAACGTTTCATGGGGCTAGTTTACCGCGAGTTACTGCTCCTGGACGCCCTGCAACTTGGTGCGCCCGCGTTGCACGGCTTCCAATAACTTGCCCAGGTTGTCTTCCAGGTTGGCGAGGACCTCGTCGGCGTAGTCTTCCGCGCCTAGGCGTATCTCGCGCTCGCGGCGGCGAGCGTCCTCCATGATCTCCGCGCTCCGCTTCTCGGCCCGCTTCAAAACCTCTTCTTCGGAGGTGATCTTCTCCGCCTCGTCCTGGGCGCTGCGGATGATACGGTCGCTCTCGCTTCGCGCCTCGTCGAGCATCGCCTGGCGCTCCTTCACGATCCAACGCGCCTGCTTGAGCTCCTCAGGGATGGTCTGGCGCATCTGGTCTATGATGTCGAAGGCGGCGTCCCTGTCGACCATCGCCGTATTGCCGAAACCGGGGAAGCTCCGCGCGTCCTCGACGAGCTCTTCCAGCCTGTCTATAAGTACCAGTACGTCCATCTTCTACTCGCTATCCCTCGCTTGACTATCCCTGTATATTATCGTCCTTGCCGGAGTATATCTCTGTCACGGTCTCGAGTATGCCGTCGGGCACGAGCCCACGCACGTCCCCACCCAGCGAAGCTATCTCCCTTACCGCGCTGGAGGAGAGGAAGCTGTGCTCCGCAGAGGCCATTATGAAGACCGTCTCCAGCTCGGGAAACATCGTCCGGTTGAGCTGCGCCTGCTCGAACTCCGACTCGAAGTCAGAGACGGCCCGCAATCCCTTGACTATCGCCTTAGCCCCCTGCTCCCTGGCGAAGTCCACCAACAATCCTTCCATAACCTCCACCGAGACGTTGTCTATTTCGGCGGTGACCTTCTCGATCAGCCGCGCCCGCTCGACAGCGGAGAGCCTGGCCCGCTTTTTGCGGTTCGCCCCGACGGCAACGACGACGTGGTCGAAGATCTTGCAGGCGCGCCGGATCACATCCAGGTGGCCCGTGGTTACGGGGTCGAAGCTACCGGGACACACAGCCACGATCATTGTCAGCTCCGACCGCCCAAGTGTGGTTATAAACGTGCCGCCGAAGCGGCGCGTGTCCCCTTTCCTGCCTCCCGCGACCTCACCCGGAGCCTCGCCGCTCTCGATCACGACCCTACCTCCGGGCGTGAGCAGAGAACGTAGCCGGTGCAAGATACCCCCGACCTCCGCCGCAGCGATTCTATATGGTGGGTCCATGAAGATCAAATCGAAGGGCGACTCGCGCCGTTCGAGCACCCCGAGCACGGCTAGCACATCGCCCCCTATCACCTCCCCCCGATCCTCGAACCGGGTCCTGCGCAGGTTCTCGTGAATAACCGTCCTCGCCTCTCTGTCACGCTCGACGAAGACGGCGCGCCCGAAGCCGCGGCTCAAAGCCTCTATCCCCAGCGCCCCGGTCCCCGCGTAGAGGTCCAGGACGCTTCCTCCGTCAAAGAACTGCCCCAACGAGTTGAACAGGCTCTCCCGTACGCGGTCTGCCGTTGGCCGTACCCCTTTCGGGACGTTTGCGAGGTTGGTGCCGCGTGCGGACCCGGCAATTATCCGCAAGGTCGCTTCGCTATTCCCTGAAGAGCCACTCGACATCAGCACCGAGGAGCTCCCGGATCTCGCGCCTCAAGGGTCTGTGGTCCGGCCTCTTGAGCGTGGGGTCCTCGGCGACTAATGCGAACGCTTCGCGTCGCGCTTCTACGAGGATGTCCACGTCGCGCAGGAGCTTGGCGACCTTGAGGTCTGGCATCCCGCTCTGGCGGCTGCCGAAGAGCGTGCCCTCGCCACGGATGGCGAGGTCTACCTCGGAGAGCCTGAACCCGTCCTGGTGCTCGGCGAGCGCCTGGAGGCGCCGTTCTGAGTCATCGGTCTTGGGGGCGCCGACGAGGAAGCACTTCGGGGGATGAAGTCCCCGGCACACCCGGCCCCTGAGCTGATGGAGTTGGGAGAGGCCGAAGCGTTCGGAGCCTTCTATTACGATCGCGCTCGCGTTCGGAACGTCAACGCCGACCTCGACGACGACAGTGGCGACGAGAACCTCGATCTCCCCCATCCTGAAACGCGCCATGACCTCGCGCTTGTCCTGCGCCCTCATCCTGCCATGCAACAGCCCGACCCGTCTCCCGGGAAAGACCTCTTCCGCAAGCTCTTCCTCTAGCTCCTCGGCGGCCCTGACGTCCTCCAGAGCTTCGGACTCTTCTACAAGCGGGCAGATTGCGTAAGCCTGCCGGCCCACTTCGAGTTCCCGCCTCACCTCCTCGTAAGCGTCCAGCCGATGGGCGGGGTCTACTATCGTCGTCTCGACGGGCTGTCGGCCCGGCGGAAGTTCGTCGATAAGCGAAACTTCCAGGTCGCCGTAGAGCGTAAGTGAGAGCGTCCTCGGTATGGGGGTGGCGGTCATGACGAGGGTATCGGGCGTCGTGCCCTTCTCGCGGAAGACCGTCCGCTGGCCCACGCCGAAACGGTGTTGCTCGTCGACCACGACGAGCGAGAGGTCTCGGAAATCCACGCCCTTCTGGATGAGGGCGTGCGTGCCCACGACGACGTGGGCCTCGCCAGCGGCTATCCGCTCCAGCGTCGTCCGTCGCTCCGTTACGCCCTGAGAGCCTGTCAGGAGCACGACGTTGACCGGCAGTTCGGCGAGTGCGGCGGAGATCGAAAGGTAGTGTTGCTCGGCGAGGACCTCGGTCGGGGCCATGATGGCGCCCTGCCCCCCCGCCTCGACCGCGGTGAGCAGCGCGGCGACGGCGACCACGGTCTTGCCGCTCCCGACATCCCCCTGCAGCAAACGCCGCATCGGCTTCTCCTTGCGCATGTCGCCGAGGACCTCGGCTATGACGCGTTCCTGGGCACCGGTAAGGCCGAAGGAGAGGCCCTTCAGGAAAGGGTTGAGGAGGCTGCCGTCGCCGCGGTGCCTGTCCCCCTGTTCGGTCCTCTCTATCCGCGCCTTGCGGGCGGCGAGTCCGGCCTGGATCAGGAAGAGCTCGTGGAAGACGAGCCGGCGCATGGCCGCCTCGAGGCGCGCCCGCTCCGTCGGGAAATGGACCTCATGTATGGCGTCGTGAAGATCGGACAACTCGTGGCGCACGAGCACCTCGGCGGGCAGAGGGTCCAGGATGCATCCCGACGCGTCTAGGGCGCGGTGGATGAGCGTCCTCATCCTGCGGGTCTGTAGGTTCTTGTTGACGGGGTAGACAGGCACGAAGCGCCCTGCGTGCGGACCCTCATCACCAGACCGGTCCTCGATAACCTCGATGCTCCTGGCTGCTATCTGAATCCCGTAACGGCTCTGGACCTCGCCCGACACGACCACCCGCACCTCGGGAAGGAGCTGGCTCAACAGCCAGCTCCTTCCCCAGACCGTTGCCGGAATGTAGCCCGTGCCGTCGTAGAGCTGGGCGGAGAAACCGGGGGCACGGCCCCTGACCGGCCTGCCAACGGGACGCGTGCCCACGACGGTGCCGAAGATGGTCGCCCTCTCCCCGACGCGCAGGTCGGAGATCCTCTTGACGTTGGAGAGGTCCTCGTGCCTGGACGGGAAGTGCGAGACCATGTCGGCCAGAGACGCTATGCCGAGATCACCGAGCGCTGACTCGATACGCGGTCCGACGCCGGGAAGCTCCCTGACGGAGCGCGAGCGGAGGTCGGTCAGGGTGGTACGCGGGGGAAGCGTGATCCCCGGCGCGTCGCCGGTTTTAAAGGTGGGCCACGCCATAGGCCCCCAGGCCCACGTGGGACCCGACGACACCGCCGATCTCGGCCACCAGCTTCTCCTCGACGCCGAGGTTCTCGGCGAGCTCGGAGACAAGCTCCGGCGCGGCGATGTGCCCGAAGTAGAGCGGGCGCCCGGCCTCGACAGCGGGCCTTACCTCGTCTGCGATGGCGGCCATCTGCCGCTTGCGCCCGCGGGTGCGCTTGAAAGGCGCGACCTGCCCGTCCGTGATCTTGAGCACGGGCCTGATGTCGAGCGCCGTCCCGACCAGACGCTGCGCCCTGCCGATGCGCCCGCTCCTGGCCAGGTACTCCAGAGTGCCCACCGCAAACAGCACGTTCGTTCTGGCGATGGCCTTCCCCGTTACGCGCTTGATTTCATCGAAATCTCCGCCCTCATCGATGCACGTGAGCGCCTCGAGGAGGATCAAACCCGACCCCATCTCGGCGCTCCTAGTGTCGAGCACGTGCACCGGACGGTCTACGATCTGTGCCGCCTGCACGGCGGAGCCGTAGGTGCCGCTGAACTCGTCCGAGAGCGTGAGGACCAGGATGTCGTCGTAGTCGCTGAGGGCCTCGTAGGTCTCCACGAAAGCACCGGGAGCGGGCTGCGCCGTGGTCGGGAACTCGTCGGAGTCCCGCAGCCGCTCGTAGAACTCCGCGTTGGACATGTCTAACTTGTCCGTGTACGTCTCGTCCTGGCCGAAATGGAACGTGAGCGGAACCATCCTTACATCAGGCCGCTCCAGTACCCCGGGAGCGAGGCTCGTGGTCGAGTCCGTCACGACGGCCGTGGTCACTCGGCCACCATCTGGATCGGATACAGCGGCTGTCCCCCATCCCTGAACTCGACCTCCAGCCCATCGTCCAGGTCCTCGACGCCCCGAACTATTACTTCCATATCGTCCTCGGTGAGCTCCTCGCCCCCGAGTATGGTAACGAAGTCCGCCCCCTCGCCGATTATCTTCCTCGCGAGCACGAGCGCGGCCTCGGTAACGGTCTCCTCGACGGCGATAAGCTCGCCCGAGAGAAACCCGATAAACGCACCTTCCGGAACCCGGCGATCGCCGATGCGCGCATCCCGCACGGAGACCGTAACCTCGGCGGCTCGCAGCGAATCGCCTATCTCCAGCATCTCCTCGACCACCTCGTCGGGCTCGCCCTCAGCGTCGAAACCAACCATGATGGCAAGACCCGCTGCTATGCTCGTAGTCGGTACCACCCGAACCTCCGACTCGACCAGTTCGCCGACCTGCTCTGCGGTAGGGACGATGTTCTTGTTGTTCGGCAACACGACGACGCACGGCGCCCCGGTTGTTTCGACGGCCCTCGCCAGATCCGCGGCGCTGGGGTTCTCGCTCTGCCCGCCCTCGATCACGACCGCGCCCATCCGCTCGAACAGCTCACGGTTCCCCGATCCGCGACTGGCCACAACTACACCCAGGTTGGCGGCGGGTCGCTCTGCAACCTCCGTGTCGCGCGAGCGGACCTGCGCCTCCATGTCGTCCACCTTGACGCCGGCGAGGCGGCCGAACCGGCCTGCGTAGGAGAGGGCCTCGCCGGGGTCTTGGGTATGCAGGTGGACCTTCACCACGTCTTCGTCAGCGACCACGAAGACGCTCCTGCCGAAGGCGTAGACCCAGTCAGCGAAATCCTCCGCGTCGCCTTCGAAGCCGTCAACCAGAAACTCCGTGCAGTAGCCCCAGGCCTCTTCATGGGCGTGGATGGCGTCGAGATCGGGCACTTCGTCCCCTGCCTCTTCGGGAACTTCTATCGTCTCGCCCGTCACGAAGGCGTAGACGCCGTCGAGAACTACGGCCACGCCGAGTCCCCCGGCATCCACGACCCCAGCCTCGCGCAGCTCCGGGAGGAGCTCCGGGGTGCGCCGCACGGACTCGTGTGCCGCACGCCGCGCCGTCCCGACTACCGATGGCAGGTCCGTTTCCCCCCGTTCGACCGTCTCTCTGGCAGCGACTGCGGCGTCCTTTATCACGGTGAGCATCGTCCCCTCGACCGGTTCGCGTACCGAGGAGTAGGCCCGCTCGCGTGCAGCTTCCAGACCCGCGGCGAAGGCTTCGGCGTCGAGGGCCGGGCTGTCGGCCAGCGCCCCGGAGGCGCCCCGGATCATCTGCGAGAGGATGACCCCTGAATTGCCCCGCGCACCCATCAGAGCGGCCCTCGCGACGGCCTTGCTCGCCTCTTCCGCGGTTGCGTATGCCTTGCCCGCCGTCTCATTGAGCGTCGACTCGAGGGTGAGTAGCATGTTCGTGCCGGTGTCGCCGTCGGGCACGGGATAGACGTTGAGGTCGTTGATCCTGGCGACCTGCGCTTTGACCGCCGCGTGCGCCGCGGTGAGAAGGAGGGCCACCTCTACCGCCATCGAAAAAGACCTTCCATCGCTCCTCTCATCGCGCTCCCGGCAGACCAGCCCGCGAACGGTCTCCCGCTCTCTAGGCTAACGTCGGCAATCTGATACAATCACGGCCCGACGTCCGGAGACGGCTTGAGAGTCGCGTTTTCCGGGGTCCCCAAATTCGACCGGTATCCTAGCACACAGGAGAAGTTTCGTGGCTAAAGTTTGTTACTCGTGCGGAAAGAGGCCCGACTTCGGCAACGCGCGCAGCCACTCGCTTAGGGCGACGCGCCGCCGCCGTAACCCCAATCTCCAGAAGGTCCGCATCCAGGAGGGCCCCTCCACCCGCCGCGAGTGGGTCTGCACCTCCTGCCTGAAAGGCTTCAAGGTGCAGAAAGCCACGGCGGGCTTGTAAGCTGAAGTGCTCATCGACCTTGCCGCAGCTTGCCCATGAGGTCGGCCATTTCTATGGCGGAGGCGGCGGCTTCGAAGCCTTTGTTGCCCATCCTGGTGCCCGCGCGTTCTATTGCCTGTTCTATGGTTTCGGTGGTGATGACGCCGAAGATTATGGGTACACCGGTCTCCTGGGCGACATAGGAGATGCCGTTTGCGGCGCCGCCGGCCACAAAGTCGAAGTGGGCTGTGGCGCCCCGGATCACGGCCCCCAGGCAGATTACGGCGTCGTAGCGGCCGGAGAGGACCATCTCCCTGGCGGCGACGGGTATCTCGTAGGAACCCGGGACCCACGCCACGTCTACGGAGCCATCGCCGCCGTGACGGCGGATCGCATCTAGCGCGCCTTCGAGCAGCGCCTTCACGACGAAGTCGTTGAAGCGCGAGGCGACGATGCCGAAGGTCTTCCCTGCGGCAGAGAGGTTTCCCTCGATGTGGTTCGCTCCGTCCACGCTCCCCTCCTACGGTGTTTCCTGAATGGCGGGGGCGGTTCTCGAACCGCCCCTACGTACGATCTAGAATCTTTCGAAGACGTGGTTTAGTTTTTCGCGCTTTGTTTTCAGGTAGCGTTCGTTGTGGCCGTTCGGCTCCATCTCGATCGGGACACGCTCCGTGATCTCCAGTCCGAAGCCCCTGAGGCCGACGACCTTCGTCAGGTTGTTGGTGAGCAGGCGTATGCGCTTGAGGTCGAGGTCTTTGAGGATCTGGGCCCCTACGCCGTAGTCTCTGAGGTCGGGGGCTAGCCCCAGTTTCTGGTTGGCCTCGACGGTGTCCATGCCCTCGTCCTGGAGGTGGTAGGCCCTCATCTTGTTGAGGAGCCCGATGCCGCGGCCCTCCTGCTGCATGTAGGCTATGACGCCCTCGCCCTCGGCGGCGATGATCTCCATGGCGGCCTCGAGCTGCTCGCCGCAGTCGCAGCGCAGGGAGTGCAGGGCGTCGCCGGTCAGGCAGGCCGAGTGGACCCGGACCAGCACGTCTTCCTTGCCCTCCGGTTCGCCCATCACGAGGGCGACGTGGGTGAGGTCGTCGATCTCGTTCTCGTAGGCGCGCAGGCGGAACTCGCCGAACGGGGTAGGCAGCTTCGTCTCGACAGCGCACCTGACCTGCGTCTCGAAGGCATGTCGGTACTCGATGATCTGGGCCACCGTTACGAGCTTGACGCCGTGCTCCTTCGAGAACTTCTCCAGGTCGGGTACGCGGGCCATCGTGCCGTCCTCTTTCATGATCTCGCAGATCACGCCTGCGGGCTTCATGCCGGCGAGCCTGGCAAGGTCGACGGCTGCCTCGGTCTGGCCCGCGCGCTGCAGAACGCCGCCCGGCTTCGCCCTCAAGGGGAAGACGTGGCCTGGCATTACCAGGTCTTCCGGGCCTGTCGCATCATCCACTGCGACGCGGCAAGTATGGGCCCTGTCGGCGGCGGAGATGCCGGTGGTGATGCCCTCTTTCGCCTCTATGGAGGCGGTGAACGCCGTGCCCATGCGCGAGGCGTTGTGGGTGACCATCTCAGGGATGTCGAGGCGGTCCACGATCTCGCCGGCCATCGGAAGGCAGATCAAACCGCGTCCGTGGGAGGCCATAAAGTTGATATCGTCCGCCGTGACGAGCTCGGCGGCCATGGTAAGGTCGCCCTCGTTCTCCCGATCCTCGTCGTCACAGACGATCACCATCTTGCCCTGCTTGATGTCTTCTACGATCTCCTCTATCGGACTGAACGGCATCTCCTACGCTCCTCTCAAGAATTTCTCTGTTACGCGCGGCTCCAACAGCCGCTCCACGTACTTGCCAATAACATCAGCCTCCAGGTTTACCGTGCTTCCCCGGCCCAGGGTGCCGAGGTTCGTGTTCGCGCGGGTCTGGGGCAGGATGGAGACCGTGAACGAGCTTTCCCCGACCGAGACGACGGTAAGGCTGATCCCGTCCACGCAGATACTACCCTTCTCAACAGAGTACCGGAGCACAGCCCCGGGTGCCCCGAACTCCCAGATCTCCGCCTCGCCCTCGGGCCGCACGCCTAGCACCTCGCCGACGCCATCGACGTGCCCCTGCACGATGTGCCCCCCAAACCTGTCCCCGGAGGCCATCGCACGTTCCAGGTTGACGGCGCTGCCCTCCTCTAAAGTGCCAAGCGCAGTCCGCCTGAGCGTCTCCGGCATGGCGTAGAACGTGAGCGTTCCTTCGTCAGTTTCGCCTACAGTAAGACAAACCCCGTTCACCGAGATGCTGTCTCCGGCTTTGGTGTCACCCATCACGTGGCCCGCGGAGATGCTCAGGCGCAGCATCTCGCCATCTTCGAGCGACGACACGCGGCCGACCTCCTCAACAAGCCCGGTGAACACGTTCCTCCTCTCGGGTGGCGCCCGGATATAGCGTCACGGCGACGTCCTCTCCGACCTTCTCCACTTCGGCGACCGCGAACTGCAGAGCCTCGGCCACCTTCGTAACCCGGAGAGCACCGATCATGGGCACGCCCTCGGCGCCGAGGAGTTTCGGCGCGTAGAACAGGGTCATCTTGTCCGCGAGGCCCTCCCTGACGAAACGCGTCGCCGTCTCGCCGCCGCCCTCTACCAGGAGGCCCTTGATCCCACGCCCCCCGAGCTCCTCAAGCACGAACCGGAGATCCATGCCCTCCATCGAGATTGGCGCGCCCACGACCTCGACGCCCCTTTCTTCGAGCCGACCCTCGCGGCCATCGAGCACCGGCTCCGCGGCGAAGATTACGACGGGGGCCTCTTCGGTGCTGCTTGCGAGTTTGCTTTCGGGGCTCGTGGTCAGGTGGGGATCGAGAACCACGCGCGTGGTGAGGGGCGGTCTTTCGGGGAGATCTCTGGCCGTCAGCATGGGGTCGTCGGTACGCGCTGTGTTGGCGCCCACGAGAACGGCCCCGGCCTCGGCCCTGAGCTCGTGGACCCTCAGACGCGCTTGTTTGCCCGTCACCCATTTGCTGTCCCCGCCGGCTGCGGCGATCCTGCCGTCCAGGGTGGTGGCGAGCTTGAGGTGGACGAAGGGCCTGCCCGTGCGCATGTGGTGGAAGAACTGCTCGTTCTGGCGCTCCAGGGCGGGCGTGTCGAGCACCTCGACCTCGATGCCGGCCTCGCGCAAGAGCCCGATGCTGCGACCCCGCATCCTGGGGTCGGGGTCCAGGTGGCCCACCACCACGCGCGAGATGCCGGCCCTCAGTATCGGCTCCACGCAAGGCGGCGTCCTGCCGTAGTGGTTGCAGGGTTCGAGGGTGACGTACATCGTGGCCCCGGAGGCGGCCCCGCCAGCCCCGTCGAGGGCGACTACCTCGGCGTGGCTTTCGCCCGCCCTCGAATGCCATCCCTCGCCGACGACCTTGCCATCCTGCGCGATCACCGCTCCTACCAATGGGTTGGGCGCGACCGTATAGCGCCCGCGCTCGGCGAGGCAGCGGGCAAGATCCATCATCGAATCCCGCAGCACGTTTTCCTTTCTCCCATCCGGACTCTGACCGTCGGCGCCGGACTACGGCTCGAAAGCGAACCTTCACCGGCTCAACCCC
>JBKPSF010000022.1:0-9680 GCA_046734875.1 Actinomycetota bacterium
CCACGATAGGGGCATCCTGGAGGACGGCACCGAAGTAACGGAAGATCTCTTCACCAAAACCCTCGAGGAAGAGCTCGAGAAGATAAAGAACGATATCGTCGGCCCCGAACGCTGGGAGACCGACGAGTTCGGTAACGCCGCACAACTGTTCGCCCGTATCTCGACCGACGACAACTTCGTCGAGTTCCTGACCCTCCCAGGCTACGAATACCTGGACTAGAGAGGAGCACCCATACAGACCAACGCGTCAAGGAGGATGCAGGCCGGAGCAACCGGAGGGGAACCGGCTCCCGTCCTCCTGCCACGTAGCGTGGGCCACGTACCCACGCCCGATACCAAGGAGAGAGGGCGCCATACGCGCCCGCCCTGCACATATGTGAGCATATACGTGCATAATGCAAACTACAGAGCACCGAGGATTTGAAGGAGGGAGCAGTGGAGAACGGCAAGAACGGGGTAGAGCGTATCGCTGGCGAGTGGGAGGGCGAGCGTTGGGAGGGCATAGAGCGGCCTTACACGGCTGACGATGTGGCGCGTTTGCGGGGTTCGGTCAGGATCGAGTACACGCTCGCGCGGCTGGGGGCGGAGCGGTTGTGGAGGCTCATGAACGAGCGTCCCTTTGTGCGTGCGCTTGGTGCGCTGACGGGCAATCAGGCCGTGCAGCAGGTCAAGGCGGGGCTGGACGCTATCTATCTCTCGGGTTGGCAGGTTGCCGCCGACGCCAACCTGGCCGGGCACATGTATCCGGACCAGAGTCTGTATCCGGCAAACAGCGTGCCGCACGTTGTGCGCAGGATCAACCAGGCGCTACAGAGGGCGGACCAGATCCACCACTCAGAAGGCAGGAACGGCACCAACTGGTTCGCGCCCATAGTCGCCGACGCCGAGGCCGGTTTCGGCGGAGCCCTCAACGTCTTCGAGCTCATGAAAGCAATGATCGAAGCCGGCGCGGCCGGCGTCCACTTCGAGGACCAGCTTGCCTCGGAGAAGAAGTGCGGCCACATGGGCGGGAAGGTCTTGATCCCGACGTCTCAGGCCATTAGGAACCTCATCTCCGCCCGGCTCGCCGCCGACGTGATGGGCGTCCCGACCGTCATCATCGCCAGGACCGACGCCGACGCGGCCAACCTCATCACGAGCGACGTTGACCCGACCGACCACGAGTTCCTCACCGGCGAGCGGACCATGGAAGGCTTCTACAGGGTGCATGCAGGTATAGATCAGGCGATCTCTCGTGGGCTCTCGTATGCGCCTTATACTGACGTGGTCTGGTGCGAGACTTCGGAGCCCAACCTCGAGCAGGCGCGCGTGTTCGCCGAGGCTATCCACGAGAAGTATCCTGGCAAGCTGCTCGCTTACAACTGTTCGCCTTCTTTCAACTGGAAGAAGAAGCTTTCGGAGGAGGAGATCTCCACATTCCAGGAGGAGATCGGGGCGATGGGCTACCGCTTCCAGTTCGTCACCCTGGCGGGCTTCCACGCCCTGAACTACTCCATGTTCGACCTCGCCCGCAACTACAGGGAGCGAGGAATGGACGCCTACTCCGAGCTGCAGCAGGCCGAGTTCGCCGCCGAGGAGCACGGCTACACCGCGACCAAGCACCAGCGCGAGGTCGGCGCCGGCTACTTCGACGAGGTTGCCCAGATCGTCGCCGGCGGCAGCGCTTCCACCACGGCCCTCACCGGCTCCACGGAGGAGGCCCAGTTCGACGCGCCCGAGAGCCCGGTCACGGGGCTTCCCGGCTCGACCGAGGACGAGCAGTTCGTGAAGTAGGCTTCAGGTTACAGGCTTCAGGGGGCCGGACTTCCCGGCTCCCTTTCGTAGAGGAGGAACCTATGCCGATAGACCCGCAGAATCGACTAACCGGGGAGAACGTGCAGCCCGTACAGCCGGAGAGACCATCAGGACTTGTTCCCGAAGACGTAGCGGAGCCCGATCAGAAGCTGAGGCCGGCCGAAACGGACTGGTTGTCGATGACCACGGCCGACCCGGCGTTCTTCCTCAAAGACTCGAACCCCGAATAAGAGCCCGCCCACAGGCCTTCGGTTTCAACGGCCCCGGCATCGCGCACCACGCCTCATTGATGCCCCAACCCTGTAGGGGCGGGTTTCAAACCCACCCGAACCACGAACCGCCCAAAAGCGTACCGCCTTACGCGAACAACCCCTCGCCCACGTAACCGCCGCGCCCGACGCCGGGCGGACACGCGAAGACGGCGCTGCCGGTGTGCTGTATGTACTCGGTCAGGCGGTCCATCTGACCCAAGCGGCGTTGGAGCGGGACGAACTGTTTCTGGGGGTCGCGCTGGAAGGAGATGAAGAAGAGGCCGGCGTCGAGCTGGCCGGTTTTGGAGTCCATGCCGTCGGTGAAGGAGTAGCCACGGCGCAAGATGCGCTCGTCCGGGTTCTTGCGGGCGAGGCGGACGTGGGAGTCGGTCGGGATCATGGGCAGGCCGTCCGGGTCCTTGGCCTTCAGGTCCACCGGGTCGAACTCGTCCTTTTTGCCCAAGGGCGCACCGCTTGCGCGGTGACGGCCTATCGTCTGTTCCTGCTCGAGGAGCGGCGAGCGGTCCCAGATCTCTATGAGCATCCTGATCCTGCGCGCCACCAGGTAGGTTCCGCCCCGCATCCACTCCGGTCCCTCTCCGACCCACACGTAGCGGTCCATCGCCTCCTCATCTTCGGCGCGGATGTTGTTCGTCCCGTCCTTGAAGCCCATGAGGTTGCGCGGGGTCTTCTGAGCGCTGCTGGTGCTCGAGGTGCGCCCGAAACCGAGCTGGGACCACCGGATGACCGCGGCCCCGCGCCCGATCCTGGCGAGGTTCCTCACGGCGTGGAAGGCTACCTGCGGATCATCGGCGCACGCCTGCACGCACAGGTCCCCGCCCGAGAGGTCGGGGTCGAGGTTGTCGCCAGGTAGGTCGGGTATGGGCTGAAGCGGCGCGGGTTTGCGGGAGGCGAACCCGAAGCGATCCTCCCCGTCCTTCTCGAACAGCGTCGGCCCGAACCCGAAAGTGACCGTCAGGCGCCCGGCCGTCAGGTCCTGGGCCTCCCCGGTGTCCTCGGGCGGCACGAAGGCGTCGCTGTTCTCGCCCCCCACCGGCTTCCCGGCGCTCATTCTTGCGGCAGCCTCGGTCCAGGCGCGCATGAGATCCCTGACCTCACCCGCCTCCGAGACGTTCAGGTCGAAGGAGGCGAAGTGCAATCTGTCCTGCTGGGGGGTCGCGATGCCGGCCTGGTGCTCCCCGAAAAACTCGACGGTCTGGCTGGGTTCCGCGAGCTCCCTGGCCGACACGGCGCCGCCTCCCCCGAGCGCCACCCCAGCCCCGAAGGCGCCCGCGAGCGTAAGTGCGCTGCGGCGGCTGATCTTCTGTCCGAGAAGCGAGTCTTGCTTGTCGCCCTTCTTGCCGATGTTATGACCCTCCGCTCAGTACGCGTCCGACCCTTGAGAGGGGTTCGGCGAGGGCGTCGATCTTCTGGCTGAGCTCCCGCCGCTGCCCTTCGTCGACCTTCTCGTAGCTGGCCCAGCCGTCGCCCCGACGGTAGGGCTCTATCTCCCGCTCCACGGCTTCGAATTGTGCCTTTATCTCCGCCACGAGCTCGGGGTTCTCCCGCTTTACGACCGGCTTGACGAAGTCGAAGGCGACCTTCGCCCCCTCTACGTTCGCCGCTATGTCGTAGAGGTCGGTGTGCGAATAGCGCTCCTCTTCGCCCGTGATCTTGGTCGCAGAAACCTCGTTTAGCAACTCGACAGCCCCGAAGACCGGGTCGGAGGCCTGCAACTTTACCCCTTCGACTTTCCGCTCCAGCCGTTCGATGTCAGACATCAGCTCGTCGGCGTACTCGTCCTGGCCCCTGGCCGTGTCTTCGACCCAGAGGGCATGCTCGATCCTGTGGAATCCCGTCCATTGCCGGTCGGGGACGTCGCCCTCCCTGGCATCGACCTCGGGATCGAGGGTTCCGAACTTCTCGGCGACCGGCTCGATCCTCTCCCACGGAACACGGGAAGACGCGTAGAGTCGCTTCGCCCCATCCACGTCCCCGGCCTTCACGGCAGCCACGAACTCCTCCGTGCGGTCCACGAGCAGCTCGCTCTGCCCGTCCACATATTTCTGGTACTCGCGGGCCGCCGCGTCGAGTTCGGGGCTGCCTTCGATGTTGTAGAAGGCGGCCTGTTCCTGCATCTCTTGCTGGGCGTGCGCCTCTGACGGGTCCCTGGATGTGACCCACTCCCGCTCCACGTTGCAACCCGTAGCGAGGAGCGCGAGCACGGCCGCGCCGGCAGCAACCTTTGAAAGGTTGGTAACTCTCTTCAACAGAACCCCCTAGGCTGATCGCGCGGGTTGCGTGCTCCGTCCGGCGGCGGGTTCCTGCGGTTTGAAGAACGCGTAACCGACGGCGAGGAGGTACACCAGCCAGACCAAGAACTCCAGGAGATCCGGCCTCGGGTCCCAGCCAACCAGAATCCCCAGGAACTGCCCGAAGGCGCTCGTCGCACCGAGAACGGGCATCTCGCTAACATCCCACAGGGGGTAGAAGAATGCCGGGATGACGCCTGCCTCCTGCAATCCGACGACGCCCTGCGCCAGGAGTCCCGCCGCCACGATTATGAGGAAGGCCCCTGTGTATTTGAAGAAGGCGCCGAGGTTGATCCTGGTCCCAAGCGCGTAGACGGCGTAACCTAGCCCGACGGCCGCGAGGATGCCCGCCGCCGCGCCGATGGCGGTCTGCAAGGGTGTCGACGCGCGCGTTATGCCGAAGACGAAAAGGCCGGTCTCGACCCCCTCGCGCAACACCATGAGAAAGACGAGCGAGGCAAGCGCGAGGCCGCCGCCCCGCCCGACCGCGCTGTCCACGTCCCGCCGGATGTTCCCGGCCAGAGCGCGGGACTCCCGGCGCATCCAGAGCACCATGTACGTCAGAAACCCCACAGCGAGAAACAACGCGCAAGCCTCGAAGATCTTCTCCGCCGGTCCCTCGAGCTCACCCACCGTCACAAATAAAAAGCCCGAAAGCCCGAGCGAGACCGCAACAGCAGCCCCCACCCCATACCAAACCTGCCGGCGCCCCTTCTCAAAGCCGATCTGGGCCAGGTAAGCCAGAACAATGGCCACCAACAGACTAGCCTCGAACCCCTCCCTGAAGAGCACCACAAAGGCCGCTAACACGCGAGCCGCCCCCTTTCCAAAACAATACACCACTCCGTGCAAATGACAATCATTCGCATTAGAACGCTAGAATATGCGGCCCCGCCCCGAAGGTCAAGTAGCTCCGTGACCCTGGTCACGGAGCGCACGCCGCCTGCGCCGGCTTGTCGGCACGCTCGGGCTGCGCCCTCGCTTGTCAGCACGGCGGCTTCGCCGCCTTGTCAGCTTTCTTGCCGTTCCGGCGCGGCTGGTCGCGCTCGACGTGCCGTTGTGTGTGGTGGTCTGGTTCTACGCTCGAAGCGGCGCCCCGGAACGACTTCCTGAAAGCGAGCCCGAAGGGCGTAGCGTGCCGAAAAGCGAGGCGAAGCCGGAGCGTGCTCCTTACTGGAGCTGGAGGTAGTGTATGCCTTTGAGGTCCAGCCAGTAGCGTTGTGGGCCGTCGGGTTGGTGGACGATCCGGATCAGGGCTCCCTCGCACGAGGAGCAGCGTACTACTGTGCCGATCTCGGTTACGTAGGCCATCTGGGCTCCGAGCTCGCCAGTGGCGCCGCAGTGGACGCAGGCGGCCTTTGCGCTGGTCATCTCGAAGGCGAAGACTTCCCCGAGGATGCCTCCGGCAGCGTTGCCGTCGAGCCTCTGTTCGTCCATCGCTATCCTCCTGTCGGTCCGAAGCGTTCGGTCTTGACGCGCGCGGGGTCGTGGCCCAGCCCGACGAGCGCGGTCGCGACCGTCTCGACAAGCGGCGTGGGGCCGCACACGAAGGCGAGGGGTCGCCCTTCGGGTGGGTAGGTCACTTCCTGGAGCATCTCCTCGTCGATCCTGCGGTCGTAGCCCATCCAGCCTTCAGGGCGGGAGCGGGTGAGGGTGTGGATCACCTCCAGCGTTTCATCTCCGGCGGAGAGCCTCTCCAGTTCCTCGCGGAAGATGATCTCCGCGTAGGAGCGGGAGGAGAAGAGGAGGCGGGTCGGGGTGTCGCTGCCGGCCGCCTTGCGATGTCTGACCATCGCCATGAGCGGCGCTATACCCGACCCTCCGGCGACGAGGAGCAGGGGTCCCCCTTCCTTGGCATCCCAGGCGAACCAGCCCCCGATGGGGCCACGCAGCTCCAGACCGTCCCCGGCCCTTAGCTCATCCGCCAGGTAAGGTGAGACCTCTCCATCGTCCAGACGCTCGACGACGAGTTCGATCCGCCCGTCCTCCGGCGCTGAGGCTATAGAGTAGCTTCTCTGGGCCTGGTACCCGTCCTCTGCGGTGAGCCTGACATCGACGTGCTGGCCCGCCCTGTGCCCCTGCCAGCCCGGCACCTCCAGGAGGAGGCTCTTCGTCCGCGGCGTCTCGGGACTGGTCTCGGTCACCTCGCCGATCTGCCAGGCGAGCCTGCGCGGCACGCCCGCTACCGCATCCGCCACCTCAGTCGCCCCAGTAGCGTTGCTCACGCCACGGGTCGCCGTGATTGTGATAGCCGAGCGACTCCCAGAAGCCAGGCTCGTCCTCGGCAGTAAGCCTCAAGCCCCGCACCCATTTCGCGCTCTTCCAGAGGTAGAGGTGGGGGATGAGCAGACGCGCCGGACCGCCGTGCTCCGGCGCGAGCGGCTCCCCCTCGTAGGTGTGGGCGATCCAGGCTTTGCCCCCGGTGACCTCATCCAGGGGAAGGTTCGTGGTGTAGCCCCCGTCAGAGAAGGCGAGCACGTAAGCGGCCGCCGTATCTACCCCTTCCAACAAAGTGTCTAACGAGACGCCTTCCCAGGTAGTGTCCAGCTTCGACCACTTGGTAACGCAGTGGATGTCGCGTGTGATCTCCTCGGACGGAAGCGCCCGAAACTCCTCCCAGGACCACGTCTTGGGCTCATCGACCTCGCCCTCGATCGAAAAGCTCCACTCCGAAAGCGGCGTGCGCGGCGTCGGGCCCGCGGAGAGGACGGGGAAACCATCTACCAGGTACTGGCCCGGCGGCACGCGCCCCGAGGCTCCTTCCGGCTCGCGCCGCCGACCGCGGAAGCCGCGGGAGATGAACCCTCTGCCCATGCCGATACCCCCTATCGTATCGCCCCGTTGGGAGAGTTCATTCTGGCACGACGCTGAAGGCGGGGTCAAACTACAATATCTGGATGGCCCTCGGGACCAGATAGGACAGGCTCTTGCCGGAGGGCGTACCCCGCTACGTCTGACCCTACAACGACGGCGGCTAGGCCGCGGAGCGTCCCACCGTCATCGGCCGATGTCCCAATGTTTGTCCCGTCGTGATCGGGACGTTCGAAGAAAAGGGCCGGTAGAGATTACCGGCCCGATCAATGGTTCTGTCGTATCAACTACGCGGGAATGCTCAGCACGATCTTGCCCATCCCGGTGCCTTCTTGCATGAGGTGGAGGGCCTGGGAAATGTCCTCGAGAGCGAACGTCTCGTTGACCTTCGGGCGCAGACCGTTGTCGGCGTAGAGGTCGAGCATCGCCCCGAACTCTTCGGCCGTGCCCATGGCCGTCCCGAGCACGTCGAGGTGCTTGAGGGCTATGCGAATCGTCATCATCTTCGGGGTTGGTCCTGCGGTCGCGCCGAACACGACGATACGACCACCCGGTTTGGCGAGCGAAACCAGTGCGTTGAACGCGTCGCCGCCGACGTGGTCGACGGAGAGGTCCACGCCCCCGGTCATGCCCTTGAGCTCTTTGGACCAGTCCTCCGAGTTGTAGTTGACGCCCCCTTCGGCGCCGAAGCCTTTTGCCTCCTCGACCTTCTCGTCGCTCCCCGAAGTAACGAAGACGCTGGCCCCGAGCGCGCTGGCCATCTGGACAATTAACGTCGCCACCCCGCCTCCTACACCCGGTACGAGCACGGTCTCGCCCTCAGTGACCCCGCCACGCGTCACCAGCGCCCGGTAGGCCGTAAGCGCGGCGAGCGGCAGCGCCGCGGCCTCTTCGTGCGAGAGGTGGGAGGGTTTGGGGAAGACGTGGTCCGAGGGCACCTTGATGAACTGGGCAAACGTACCGTCGTCAGGAATACCCAAAATACGGTACTCTTTGCCTGGCTTACGCGGATCATCCCCCCAAAAGAGTGCCGGATTGATGACGACCTCGGTCCCCTCCTCAGGACCTTCGGCGCCCTCGCCTCTGGCAACGACCTCCCCGGACCCGTCGGAGCCAGGGATCTTCGGCAGAATATCCGGCGTAACACCCGGATACTGGCCTTGCGTTGCGAAAAGGTCCCGCCTGTTCAACGCCGCCGCATGCAACCTGACGACGGTCTCCCCGGCACCCGGCTCCGGCTCCGGCACGTCTTCGTAGACGGTTCCTTCGGGGCCTTCGAGTTCGTGCAGACGAATGGCTTTCAAAGTCGCTCCCTTCAATTCAGCTAGTCAGCATTTCAGCTAGTCAGCATGTCAGCAGTTCGGTTCGCCAGCCTGGTACGGTTGCGTTCCTCATGCCGTCATGTCGTACTGGTTCATATACCCGTTCCGTTGTCGGGATAACGGGACGCTTCGAAATGCCATCACCTGAAATGCTGACTAGCTGAAATGCTGCAACGGTGGCATCATTGTCGGGAGGGAGAGCGGAGAGGAGATGACGTGGTGTCCATCAGGGGTGCTGCTCTTGCCGGCCTGGTCGGGGCTGCCGTGTTCGCGGTCGTTGTGGTCTTCTTGACCCTGGTGGAGTACGGTTTCATGCTACGGCTAGGGTGGAATCCTCTGGGGTCCTCCGACGTGCCCTGGCCGAGCGGTCTGGCCCTGGGGCCGCTGGGATGGTTGCAGGTGTTGAACTTCGCCTTCTTCGGGCTCACCCTGATCTTTTTCGCCCTCGGACTCCACCGCGGCGTGGCGCCATCGGGAAGGCTCTCATGGGTCGGGCCGACGCTACTCGTCGTCGCGGGCGTCGCGCTGGTGCTCGCAGCTTTCAAGACGGATGCCCATCTCATGCAGGGCCCACAGACGTGGCACGGCGCTATCCACTTCGTCGCCTTCCTCCTTCTCGCCCTGTCCTTCCTGCTCTCGCTCTTCTTCTGGTGGCGGCGCCTGGGCAGGGACCCGCGCTGGCGCGGCTACGCTATCTACACCCTGATCACCGCTCTACTGTACCTCGTGCTCCTCTTCGCCTCGGCCTGGCAGTGGGGCTTCTACCTCTTCCTCGCAAACGTACTGATCTGGGTAGGGCTGATGGCACTCCACCTGGGGATCCAGGCCGAGCGCACAGCACCCCCTCGTGTCAGGTAAGCACGCGCCCGTCGGGCGCTTCGCGAAGCGCCCCTACACCTGTGGGCTAGACGAATGCCGAGATGCCGGTCACATCACGTCCTACTATGAGCGATTGAATCGTGTCGGTGCCCTCGTACGTGTACACGATCTCCATGTCGGAGAGATGGCGCGCGACGTGGTACTCGAGCAAGACGCCGTTGCCGCCCATAATGTCGCGGGCGTCGGCGCAGACCTGCTTGGCCTTCCTCGCGTTGTTCATCTTGGCGAGCGAGGCCATGGGGCCGGTCATCTTGCCCTGCTCCTGGAGCTGGGCGAGGCGGTAGCACATGAGCTGCATGTTGGTTATTTCG
>JBKPSF010000023.1:0-22576 GCA_046734875.1 Actinomycetota bacterium
ACTGCGCGTCTCCCGTCCCGGCTCATGTGGAAGGCGCCGTCGGGAAGCTCGACGGTCCAGAAGAGCCCCGAAGGAGGGATGCCGCCGTTGTTATCGTGAACCTGCGAGCCCGAACCGAGCTCGAAGAGGTCGATTCATATCCCGGCGAAGGTGCCATGCCTCCTCGTCCCCTCCACGCTGACGTAGCGTCCCTTCATGACCCGGAAGTCGGTCTCGAGGTTGTAGGTCTTCCCGTCGCTACCCTTCGCCTTGCCGGCATGGTATGCCAGAGCAGTAGTGCCTTTGAAGTCGGTGATGTTGCTTGGCTCGACGTCGAGACCTTGGAGCGGCACCCCGGTGAACGGCAGCTCCACGCCTTCTGGGCCTGGGGCAAACTGGTGAATGAAATCATACGGGGGCTTCAGCCCGAAGCCGCTCAGGTCGGTTCCTCCCGGAATCGGCTTGGGTTCCGGTAGCGGCTCATCATGTCCGATATGATCAGCCCGGGCGAATGCCCTAGAAGAAATCCCGGAGCCGAAGGCGAGGGCGGTGGCGCCAGCCGCCGCCGTGTGGATGAACCTACGCCGCGAGATGCCGGGCTCCCAGCCGTGTGTGTGACCCACGTGAAGGCCTTGGTCGGAAGGCTGCGCAGTTGTTCGGGATTCACCTTTACTAGTGAGGCCCTGCCAAGGTAGTAGATCTCTGATGCTCATAACCGTGCTCCTTGCAGGATCGGTGCAGATAGGAAATATGAACGCTATTTTGTTGATGACCACTGCTGCTTCAGCCGGGTCATACCTCCTTTCCACTACGCCCCGAAGCAAAGCGAAAACCGGCCATCTCCTCCGGCCATCTCCTCTATTGGGAGGTAGCCGGTTGCGCCACTGGCTCCGCCCGTCTCTTGGGCCCCCACGTTAGGGACGGGCTTCCAAGCCTCTACACTTCGGGTTGTTCCTTTTCCCAAGTAAGCATGGTAGCAAGACCACGGCGCCTGTCAAGTCACCTGGCGTGCCTGCCGAACTTCCTAGAGAACGCCGTAAATCGGAAGTCCGACGTCCGAGAAGGGGTGAAAGACGAAGTTCATTGGATTAGCAGGTGTCGCGCTCGCGACGGTATCGCGTTGCTCAAATCGGGCTACTGAGAAGACGTGGTCTCGATATTCCACTCCACTGCGGCTACCGGCAGTCCGTCCGCGCAGCGAGGCGCGGCCACCGAAAAATCCGAACGCTGGGGGCGCGGGTGGGTCCATGCCTGGTCGTTGGGGCTTCCCCACAGCGGGTGTTGGATCGCTTGTCTCTGAATGAACTCGGTCAGCGCTCTATCAAAGAAGCATCCCGACAATGGCCAGCAGGCAGATCGAGACTGCCACGGGCGCGAGCGCGACCCGCAGGATCTGGGATTCGCGGCCGATGAGGCCCGTGGCAGTGGCGGCGAGCACCAACCGTTGCGGCGAGAGCATGCTGGCGTGGCTGCCCGCTACGTTCTGAACCGCCGCCGTAAAGCCTGCTGATAGATCCAGCCCCTGCGCGGCCTCGACCTGCAGCGGCATGAAGAGCGCGTTGGATGCGGCATTGGAACCGGTTAGCGCTCCGCCCAACGCACCGAGCACGGGGGAGACGGCCGGGAAGAGTCCACCCAGCGACTCGGCGCCTCCAGCGAGCACGCCCGCGGCGCCGCTCCCCGCAACGACTTGCCCCGCCAGAACGAACGTCAGGACTGCACCCGCCGTAGGAAGCCACTGTATGGCAGTCCTCCTCGCCGCCGCGCCGATCCGGTTTCCACCTAACCCGAACGCAACCGCCGCGAACGCTCCGGAAAGGAGCAACGGAAGGCCAGGTCCGTCGAAGATGGGACCGAGATCTTCGAGAACCGCGCGCAACGGCCCGATACCGTTTGCCGCCGCGAGCAGCGCGAGCAGGAACGCGTAGGGAAGAAGCGCGCGTACCGGGACTCCGTCGACCCGCCAGCGCCTCCGCGCCAGAAAAATCGCAGCGGCCACGAGGCCTCCGACAGCCCCGGAGAGCTCGGCAACCAGGTAGTAGCTGGTTAGAAGCGTTCCGAGGCCAGCAACCAGCCCGAACACGACCGCCTCCGTGCCGCGTCGCCTGACCCCGCTCCAGCCGTCGGCCAGGGCGACCGCGGACAGGCCGTAGAGGGGAAAGAGCGGCAGGCTGAGGATCGCACTCGAGTCGGAGAGCGCCTCGAAATCCGTCCCTGCTAGATGGGCCCCGATCACGGTCCCAACCCCCAGGGCGCCCCACGGCACCGCGCACTGTCCCCATGTCGCCAGAACCGCCGCCCGCAAGGGAGAGAACCCCGCGGCGAGCAGGATGGGCGCGCTTATGACCACGGCCACCCCGAAACCGGTCACCGACTCGAAAAACGGCGCCACACCCACGACGACCACCGCCGCGAGCGACACGCGGTCCGGCTCCACCCTACCGAGAAACCGCGACACGGCATCGACGGCACCACCAGCGGAGAGCAGGTTGTAAAGTAACAACCCCCCGAACAGCACGAAAAGCACCTGGGCAGACGTCCCGAGCCCCCCGACCAAAGCCCCGGGCACCGCCGCAGCCCGTAGCCCAGGCCACACCAATGCCCCGACAATCGCAGTCGCGAGCGACGCCGCACCAGCCACCGGCGCCGGCCATCCCAACCCCACAAGCCCGACCGCCGCGATGCCGAAGGGAAGGGCAGAGATCAGGATCCCCACAATGTCTACCATGATAGAATTACTTCTACCAAATGAACGAAACGGCTTCAAGCGGGGCTGCTACGGCGGTCGAGGCGGTCTCATCCGGGCGGTTGGGGGAGCGGGTGAGGGAGTTACGCCGGAGGCGCGGGTTGACGTTGGAGGAACTAGCGGAGCTCTCCGGGGTCAGCAGGGCCATGATCTCGAAGCTCGAGCGCGGCGAGAAGAACCCGACGCTCGTGGTCGCTGCCAGGCTAGCCGATGGCCTGGGCGTAACGCTCTCACGGCTCGCGGGCATGGAGGAGCAACACGAGGTCATCGTCGTGCCGAAAGAAAAGCGCATGGTCATGAGCGACCCCGAAACCGGCTTCGAGCGACAACTACTCTCGCCCAACACAGCCGGGCTTGGCGTCGAGTTCATAAAAAACACCATACCCAAGGGCTCGACCTCTGGCGAGTTCCCGCCGCACCGCAAGGGCGTCGAGGAGCAGCTAGTCGTAGAGCAAGGAACCCTGAAAGCGACCCTGGCAGGCGACGAATACCTCCTCGAAGAGGGCGACGCCCTTTACTTCGAAGCCGACGTACCCCACCGCTTCGACAACGCCGGCGAAGGGAAATGTAGCTACTACCTCGTCTTCAGCACCAGGCAGTCATAAAGCGGTTCAATAGAAACTACCCCACTCACCGCGGATTCCCGCTTTCGCTGGAATGACGGATGGGGACGCCGGAGCCTCAGAGTCCCCAGCCCGCTGAAAGCGAGGCCCTTCAGGGCCGAAGCGTGCCGACAAGCGAGGCGAAGCCGAGCGTGCTGACAAGGCGCTACAAGCGCCGTGCTGAAAAGCGGAGGCGAAGCCGGAGCGTGCTAGGAAGCTTTTGCCAGCCTGAGCTTCTTCTGGCGGGCTTCGTGGCCCGCGCGGTGGCCGCGGTAGTAGTCGAGGCGGTCTGCGGCGCCGTCCCATTTGGCCAGGCGCCGGTTCTTCGTAAACTCTTGCGGGTCTCCGTAGCGGCCGTCGAGCCAGCCGGCCCAATACGCCTCGGTGTGGTCCGACGACTTCCAGGATACCGGGGTGGAGATGGGGGTAACCTCCGATCCGCAGGCCGGACATCGGTAAACGTCGTCGGGGAGGCGTCTCATCTCGGGGTGACCGCACTCGCAGGCGTGGCCGCCCGCCGCGTCAGGCAGGGAGACTATCTTGTTGAGCGTCTCGAGCAAAGCGCCGCCAAGGACGCCGCCGCATTCGTCACATCTGAGGGAGTTGCGCCCGAAGCCGCGAAGCTCGGCCTCGGAGCAGAAAGGACAGGTCAGGTTTCGGGATGTTTGCTTCTCCGTGTCCATGCTGCCCACCTTCTCTTCGTCCTGTTCACACCCCTTATCATGGACCACAAGGCACAACCTGACATCGCCCAAATGGGTGAATTCTGACTAGCCAATTTGGCCTACTTCAGCTGGTCAGCATTTCAGGCCCTCAGGTTTTTGCTCGCGCTTCGAGGCGGTGGTTTGGGGAGGGAACGAGCCCCTTCGAAAGATTTGGCGTCGGGCCAGCGGCGGCGGGCTACTCCCCCCTGACTGACGGGCTGACAAGCTGAAGTGCTGAAATGCTGACCAGCTATAGTGCGAAGTCGCCGGTGGCCAGCTGGTCGAGCACGCGCCCTCGCAGGGTTTCCATGTCGGGTGGTGGGGGGTACATGTCTCTCAGGGGGATCAGGACGTCGGTGGCGCCTACGGGGACGGGGGTTGTTGCGGGCAGGACTCTACGGGTTCCGTCCTGGAGGTTCAGGAGGCGTTTGCGGCCGCCGCGTTTGCCGCGTTTCGAGCGGTCTTCGCCGGCGACTTCGACGATGTCCAGGGAGTAGTCGATCATGGGTGCGTCCGCGATGGCCCCACCCACCCCGTAGGCGTCGCAGACGGGGTTCAGGTGGAGGATGTAGTCCACGTCGATGCCGCCTGAGGCGAAGATCTTGACGTGCTCGAAGCCGTTGCGGTCTAGTTCCCAGCGGACTTCGCGCATCAGGTCCAGAAAGTCGCCGCGACGGTTTCCAGGCGTGTCCATCCTGATCGCGTAGATGGAGTCGGGGATAGCTCGCGCGGCGATCAGGGCCCCGAACTTCTCGTCGTCGAAGGTGTCTATGATTATGGTGCGGGGCACGTCGGGCTCTATGACCTCGTCGAAGGCGCGGGCGGCCTCGGCGGTGGAGCCGAGGATCAGAACCAGCGCGTGCGGGGTCGTCCCCGTGGCCGGGATACCTAGCCGTTCGACGGCCAGGTCCACCGCCACCAGATCGCACCCGCCGAGGTAGGCGGCGCGTTCGATCATGGGCGTCACTGCCGGGTGCATCCTGCGCGCCCCGAAGGAGACAACGGGCTTCTCGCCGGCTGCGAGGCGGCAGCGGGCGGCCCCCGTGGCAACCCCCGATGCCTGGCAGAGAAGGCCGAGGAGGGCCGTCTCGTGTTCGGCGAAGGCGCCGTAATGCCCCGAGAGCGTCAGTATCGGCTCGTGCGCGCGGCAGATCGTGCCTTCCGGCACGGCGCGCACGTCTACGTCGAGGTTCTCGAAGAGGAAGGCGACCTCGTCGAGGCCCGCCACCACGAACCAGGCGGCGGGATCCGAGGTCTTGTAGGCGATCTCCGCGTGCACCGGCGTATCCTCCAGGCCGCGCGCCCTGAGGATCTGCATCGTCCTGTGGAAGTACGAGTCGGCGACGTCGGCGTTCAGGATCTCCGCATCCGTGGCCGAATTGAACCTCCTGCCGCCGGTTCTGTCCTCGCTCAAGATCCAAACCCTTTCCGCTAGAGTCCCAACCGCAGTATCATAGCCAATCGGTATCGCGTCTGGCTCGCCACCCCGGATCGCCTCATCCGGCCAGGAGCTGAAGGCTGAAAGCTAACGGCTGAACACTATTTCCCTTCCGCGGCGGCATGAGCGGGCCGAGACAGTGCATAATAGCCAGTTGTGGAGACGACGGGCACCAACCATACTTTCGCCGCCGCCGCTGGCACGCCGTACGCGGCCGAGGCCGCGGCCGAGACCTACCGAGCAGGGGGAAACGCGGCGGACGCAGCCGTCGCGGCAGCGGCCGCGGTAAGCGTCACCGAGCCGCTGATGAGCTCGGTCGGGGGAGGGGGGTTCGCGCTCGTCAGGGATCCTTCCGGCGCTGCGGAGTTGATCGACTACTACGACGTGATGCCTGGCAAGGGTCTTCCCGCCTCGGCCTTCGGGGCTGGGGGGGCCCCGCAGACCATGATCCTCAAGTACGGCGCGGGGGTGCGTTCGATCGTCGGGGGCGCATCCTCGGCGGTGCCAGGCTCTTTCAGGGGATGGGAGAAGATCCTGGAGCGCCACGGGCGGCTCGGGCTGAGGGAGACGCTCGCACCCGCGATAAGGCTGGCGCGCGAAGGGTTCGAGCTGTGCAAGACCTCCGGCCTCTGGTTTCAGGTCGCCGAGGAGGTTCTGAGGCTCACCGACGAGACCCGCAAGCACTTCTACAAGGGTGACAGGGTCTACCTGGAGGGCGAAGAGGTGCGCTTTCCCGAGCTCGCCGACACGCTGCAGGCGGTCGGTGAGGCCGGGGCGAGGCTCTTCTACGAAGGGGAACTGGCGCGCAAGATCTCCGCCTACATGCTTGGGATGGGCGGCATCATAACCGAGGAGGATCTGGCAAGCTACGAGGGCGTCGTCAGGGAGCCCATGAGCGTCAGCTACGGCGCCGGCGCCATGTACACCAACTGTCCCCCTTCCGCCGGCGGCCCGACACTGGCCCAGATGCTCAAGGTCGTCTCAGCCTATGACCTGGTGGCCATGCCCGAGGAGGAGTACACGAGGCTCGTAGCAGGGGCTATGAGGCTCGCGCTCGAGGACCGCGACACAGCCTACCTCGACGGTGCCAGAAACCGCGAGGTCGCCGAGCGGCTCACCGGGGAGGAATACGCGGCCGGCCAGCGACGCAAGATCTTCTCTTCCTTTGGATCTCCCCATACCACCCATCTCTCGTGCGTGGACGGCGACGGGCTCGCCGTCTCCATCACCGCGAGCATGGGCTACGGCTCGGGCCTCGTCGTCCCAGGCACGGGCATCCCCATGAACAACACCCTGGGCGAGCCGGAACTGAACCCAAGGGGGTTCCACGCGTTGAAACCGGGGGAACGCCTGGTCTCCAGCATGAGCCCGACCGTCGTCTCTTCCGAAGAGGGGGGCCTGATCTCGCTCGGTTCCCCCGGCGCCTCGCGCATAGCCACGGCCATCCTTCAGACGGTTATAAACGTGGTAGATTTCGGGATGTTGCTGGAGGAGGCCGTTCTGGCCCCGCGCTTCCACGCGGAGGGCAACCTCTTCGCCTACGAGGCCGGCGCCCGCACGGCCGACCTCGAAGGCTACGAGCGCGTCCTCAGCTACGAGACCCCCAACATGTTCTTCGGCGGGGTCAACGCCGTCAGGCGGACGCCCAAAGGGCGCTTCGAGGCCGCGGCCGACCCGCGACGTTCGGGAGGGACGACCTTTGTTTGAGAACGAGCGCGAACCCGTAGGGCTCTTCGGCGTCCCCATGGATCTCGGCCAGGACCGAAGGGGCGTAGACATGGGACCCAGCGCCATCCGCTACGCCCGCATCGAGGACGCCCTGGAGGACCTCGGCTACAGGGTAACCGACCTCGGGAACGCCGGGGTTCCAATCCCCGAGATGGTCGATTCAGGCGAAGACGTCAAGCACCTCGCCGCCGTCAAGAGCGTCTGCGAGGAGGTCTGCGAGCGGGCAGCAGCCATCCTCTCCGACGGACTCTTCCCTATCTTCCTCGGCGGGGACCACTCCATTGCAATCGGAACTGTCTCGGGCGTCGCCAGGTCTACTTCGGGCGAAAGGACGGGCTTGATCTGGGCCGACGCCCACGCCGACTTCAACACCGACGAGACCTCCCCCTCGGGCAACATCCACGGCATGCCCCTGGCGGCGCTCACGGGGCGCGGCCACCCTGACCTCGTCGGCGTGGGTGGCCAGGGGCCAAGCGTCAGGACCGAAGACGTAGTAATCATCGGCCTCCGCTCCGTAGACCTGGAGGAGAAAAACCTCCTGCGTGAGGCCGGCGTGAAGGTCTACACAATGAGGGAGGTAGACGTCTACGGCGCCGGACGCGTCGTCCGCAACGCCATAAAGTACCTCGCGCACGTAGACAGGGTCCACCTCTCCTTCGACCTCGACGTGGTAGACCCCGAAGTCGCCTCCGGCGTCGGAACCCCCGTTCGCGGCGGCCTCACCTACAGGGAAGCCCACCTCCTCATGGAGCTCCTAAACGAAGCCGGCATAATCACCTCCCTGGACATGGTCGAAGTAAACCCCATCCTGGACGTCAAGAACGGCACCGCTACGCTGGCCGTCGAGCTCGTCGAGAGCCTGATGGGCCGCCGAATAATCGATCTGCCCGAAGCCTGAGGCCTATCTCCTCCAGAACGCGGGGGAGAGCAGAGCTAGTACCGTGAAAATTTCTAGCCGCCCCAGGAGCATGCAGACCGTCAGGACGAAGCGGCCCAGAGGGTTGACTATTTCGAAGCTCTCCGTGGCGCCGACCTGCGCGAGGCCGGGGCCTACGTCGTTCAAGGTGGCTGCTACGGCGGTGGCGGAGGAGAGGGGGGTAAGGTTCTGCTGGAGGGCGACGATGAACGTTGCTATGCCGAAGACCCCGATCCAGGCGGCGAAGAGGCCGAGGACCGCGATCCTGACGGTCTCTGGTACCACGCGGCCGCCCAACATGAGCGGGGTGACGGCGCGAGGGTGGATCATCCTGAACACGTCCTGGAGGATGGTGCGGAAGACGATGAGGATGCGGATGACCTTGATGCCGCCGGCGGTCGAGCCGGCGCACCCGCCGATGAACATGAGCAACACGAGCGTTATCTTGGCCGCCGTGTCCCACTGGTCGAAGTCCGCCGTTACGAAGCCGGTCGTCGTTATGACGCTGGATACCGCGAACGCCGAGTCCCTGAGGGCCCTGATCCACGAGCCGGTGTAATCCCCTTCGACGGCGAGGATCATCCAGATGAAGAGCGAAGACGCCACTATTATCCCCAGGTAGGCAAGAAGCTCCCTATCGAGCATCACGGAGAGCCTGCGGCGGGTGTAGAGGAGGTAGTACAGCGAGAACGAGACGCCCGAGGCGACCATGAAGAAGGCGATGATCGCCTCCACGGCGAAGGAGTCGTAGAAGCCGATCGAAGCTGTCTTGTTGCTGAACCCTCCGGTCGCCACCGTGCCGAACGTGTTTACGACGGCGTCGTAGAGAGGCATCCCGGTCAGGAGCAGCGCGACGATCTCCGCCAGCGTTATCGAGGCGTAGATCATGATCAGGGCCTTGGCGGTGTCCGCTATGCGCGGCGTCAGGCGCGGCTGGGTGAGGCCGGACATCTCCGCCCCGATAAGACGCGCCGCCCCGACCCCGAGCAGCGGCGCGACCGCCACGAAGAGGACCACGATGCCTATGCCCCCGAGCCAGTGCGTCATGCTCCGCCAGAACAGTATGGAAGGGGTTTCGGCCTCTATGTTGGAGAGCAACGTTGCCCCGGTGGTGGTGAACCCACTCATGGCCTCGAAGCTGGAGTCGAGTAGGCTGTGGAAGGTGCCCTCTACGAGAAACGGCGTGCCACCGAGGAGGGCGGCGAACGTCCAGGCCAGCGTCACGGAGAGGTACACGTCCCTGTTGGACACGTACTCCGGCGCGCGGCCTTTGGGTTTGGATACCCTGATGCCGATGACGCCGATGGCGAACATCGCCACGGCCGGGAGCAAGAAGCTCATCCACGAGCCGTCGCGGTACAGGAGCGAGAGCGCGAGTGGTACCAGCAGCGCAAGCCCGATCGCCAGGATCACGCCGGCGTTTACCCGGATGACGACCCGCGGGTTCAAGCGTCAGGTGGCGAAGAGGTTCTCGACCTCTTCCACGGCGTCCTCGACGGTGAAAACGACGGCGTCGTCGCCGGCGCGCAAGACTTCCTTGCCCGTCGGGATGACCACGTCCCCGTCACGCAGCAACGCCCCAACGATGGCGCCGTCGGGAAAACCCACTTCGGAGAGCGGGCGTCCCGCCACCCTGCACCGCTCGGGGACGCGCAATTCGATCATCTCGGCCCCGCTCGCGAGTAGTGCGACGTCTATGACCTCGCCCTTGCGGACGAAGCGCAGGATGGCCTCGGCGGCGAGCATCCTCGGCGAGATGGTCAGGTCCACCCCCAGGGCGTCGGCCAGCGGCGCGAACTCGCCACTGCTGATACCGGCGATGGTCATGCGGGCCCCGAGCTGGCGAGCGTACATCGCGGCGAGCAGATTCGCCCGGTCGTCTCCCGTCACGGCCACGAAGGCGTCGGTCCGGTCTACGCCCTCCTGCAACATGAAGTCGCGCGAGATCCCCTCGTCGTGCAACACGAACCCTTTTCTTAGCTGGGAGGCTACGTAGCGGGCCCTGTTTTCGTCCCTCTCTATGACCCTGACCGACATGCCCGCCTTCTCCAGCGCGAGCGCCAGCCTCAAGCCTATACGGCCGCCGCCGTAGATGGTTACCTCTTTGACTGGTGCCGTGTTGGTGGCTAGCACGCCGACCGCTTCGGAGATCCGGCGCCGGCCGCTTATCAGGAGCACGTGGTCCCTCTCCTCAAGCACCGTTCCACCCCTGGGAACCAGCGCCTCCCCGCCCCTGACCACGCCGACGATGAGGCTGTTATCGGGAAGCCTTACTTCCTTGAGGGCGCGGCCGACGGCCCCGGAGCCGTCTGCCAGAATTACCTCAGCGACCTCGATGGCGTCCCCGGCGAAGCTGTCCACGTTGATCGCGCCTGGCACGAGCAGGGCCTCTTTGATCTCGTGGGCGGCCATCTGCTCGGTGTGGATTATGTAGTCGATGCCGAGCATCTCTTCGGCGAAGGGGTCTCCGGCCTCGTAGTAGTCGGGGTTGTGAATGCGCGCCACGGTGCGCGATACGCCCTGGGCCTTGGTCGCGAGGCACGCGATGATGTTGACCTCATCAGAGCTGCTGGCCGCTATGAGCAGGTCGGTCCTGTCGATGCCGGCCTCCCTCAAGAGCTTGGGATTCGCGCCGTTTCCGGCGATGACGAGCGCGTCCAGCTCCTCGGTCGCCTTCTCCACGAGCCTCTCGTCCTGCTCGACGAGCACGACGCTGTGCCCCTCGTGCGAGAGCAGGCGGGCCGTATTGAGTCCCACCTCTCCCGCGCCTATGATCACCGTCCTCAAATCTACTACCCCCTAACGACCGGACGGCCTCACGAGCGGGGACCTGTCCAGAGCCTTTTTCGATCCTCCCACGACGAGCACGTCCCCCTCGTGCAACACGGTGTCGCCGTGGGGCAAGACGCCAGGCCCACCCTTCGGCTTGAGGGCGACCACCGTCAGGCCGAACTCCCGAAAGAGCGCAAGCTCGGCCAGCGACCTGTCGAGCCACTCCGGCGGGACCCGGGCTTCGATCAACGCCTCGTCCTCCCCGAAGTCTACGTAGTCGAGGAGGGCTGGCGAGGCCATCGTCCTCGCGAGCTGCTCTCCTATATCCAGCTCGGGCTGTATTACCCTGTCCGCGCCGACCCGCTCCAACACCCTCGCGTGTATACCGCCCGTGGCCCTGGCCACGATCTTCGGCACCCCCACCTCCTTGAGGGTGGCCGTCGCCAGGATGCCGGCCTCAACGTGGTCCTCCCCTATCATCACGGCGGCGGCGTCGAAGTTGTCCAGGTCGAGGCCGCGCATGGCGCCCTCGTCGGTGGCGTCCGCCGCCACGAGGTTGACTTTGGGCAGGTCGTCTGCGACGGCCTGTATCACGTCCTCCCTCTTGTCTATGCCGAGGACCTCGTGCTCCAGGGACTCCAGAGTGGCGAGCATCGAGATGCCGAGGCGTCCTAGACCGACGACCACGAACTGGCGGTTCATCGGCCGCCGACGTGGATAGCAGGACGTCTCTCTGGGTTCGGCTCGGCCTCCCGCAAGACCTCGTGGGTTACGGGGGCGGTGTCGCCCTCCCCGAAGAGGATGAAACGGATAAGGTACACGATCGGGTTGCCCTCCGTCCAGCCAAAGTAGCAGTGGGGCGTTCTGCCCGTGGTGTCGCGCAGGTGGAGCAAGAAGGCCGCGATGGCGTTGGGGACGACCGAGCTTACGGAGCGCAGCACCTTGTGTCCGCCTACCTCGACGCCTCTCACCTCCAGCACGTCCATAAACTCGGAGGCGTCCTCGACCTGCACCTCGAGGAAGAGTATAGGCACGTCCGACGGTATGTGGTTGTCCTCCCTCTGCTCCCTCTCTTTCCTCTCGTACTCCTCCTTCGTGCCGAAGCGGCGGCGGTGGGCGACGAGGTGGATGTCACCCCTCCCGGCGGCCTCCTCTATGAAGCGCTTCGCCTCCTGGTCCACGTCTATCCTCTCCTGCCTGAGCTCGGTAGAGCGCTGCACCCGGGAGGCTAACGAGAAGACGACAATAGCCCCGATAAAGAAGAGTGCTATGGTGATGCCGTCGGGCCGCTTGTAAACGTTCGCGACGAGCGCGTAGATGAAGACGACGGTTGTGAGCCCGAAGAGGGCCGCCGCGAACCTGCGCCCGCGGCGGGCCACCGTCAGGGTCACGGCGAAGGCCGCCGAGGTCATCATCGCCAGCACGCCGGTCGCGTAGGCACCCGCCTGTTTGTCCACGTCCGCAGCGAAGATGATGGTGACGATCACGGAGATGGTGGTGTATACCAGAACCAGGGGCCTGACCGCCCGGCCCCACTCCGGCGACATGCCGTAGCGGGGGAGGTAGCGGGGCACGATGTTCAGCAGGCCGGCCATGGCCGAAGCGCCGGCGAACCACAGTATAGTCATCGTGCTAATGTCGTAGATGGTGCCGAACACGTTGCCGAGGTGCTCGTGGGCGAGGAAGGCGAGGGCGCGGTCGCTCGCCCCCTGTTTGAACTCTTGCGGGGAGATCAAGACCGAGGTCACGAAGCTGGTCGTGAGCAGGTAGAAGCTCATGATCAGGGCCGCGGCAAAGAGCATCTTGCGGGTGTTGCGGATGCGTCCTTCGGGCCGCTCGGGGTCGTCATCCTCATCGCCGCGCACGAGCGGCATCATGGAGACTCCTGTCTCGAAGCCCGAGAGCCCCAACGCCAGCCGGGGGAAGATCAGGAAGGAAACGGCCAGCATCGTGAGCGGGTTGCCGTAGCTCGCGAACAACGCATCTTGCCAGCCGGCTAATTGTTGGGGGTTGGAGAGTATCTCGTAGAAGCCGGCGCCCACGACCACCAGGTTCAGGAGCAGGTACACCCCCACTATGGAGACAGCCACGCCGATGGCCTCGGTGAACCCTTTGAGGAACACGGCCCCCAGCAGGGCCAGCAGCAGGATTGTGATCCCAACCTCGTAGTCCTGAAAAGACGCCGGCACCAGCGGGTTCTCGGTAAAGTGGGCGGTGGCGTCGGAGGCGGAGAGGGTGATGGTGATGATCCAGGAGGTCGCCACGAACCCGAGCAGGCAGAGGACGAACAGCTTCCCCCGCCAAAACGAGAGCAAACTCTCCAGCATGGCGATCGAGCCCTGCCCGTGCGGGCTCTCTGCCGCAACGACCCTGTACATCGGCAGCATGCCCAGAAGGGTGAGGAGCACGATCAGGAGCGTGGCTATCGGCGAGAGGGCTCCCGCCGCGAGCGCGGCTATCCCTGGTATGTAGCCTAGAGTGGAGAAGTAATCGACGCCCGTGAGGCATACGACCTGCCACCACGCGTGCTGTTCCTCGCCCTCGCCGACCTCGGGCCCCTGCACCTCCTCGATGCGCTCCTGCAGGAGCCAGCGCCTGAACCGGTTCCTGAGCTGCCCTTTCGAAACCGTGGTATCGGCCACCGCTACACCGCTCCGGCACTGCGGGCTGGGACGGACCGGCGTGCCTGGGTTGGAAGGTGCCCGTTCATGGTCAGCCTACAGAGTATAAGGGATGGGAGGTTTGGGAGACGGGAACGTAAACGTTCTCCCGCCTCAGGTCCGGCCCAGCGCCTCGGCCACGAGTTCGGCGACCTCGGAGGGGTTCGTCGCTGCCCTTATGCCGGCCTCCCTCAGGGCCTCGCTCTTGGCCTCGGCGGTGCTCTCGCCGCCGGAGACGATCGCGCCTGCGTGGCCCATCGTTTTGCCCTCTGGGGCTGTGAAGCCAGCGATGTAGGCGACGACGGGGGTGCTCATCTCCCTACTCACGTACTCGGCGGCGAGCTGCTCGGCGTTGCCCCCGATCTCGCCTATCATCACGGCGCATTCCGTTTCGGGATCGGCCTCGAAGAGGCTCAGGATCTCGATAAAGTCCGTCCCGATTATGGGGTCGCCGCCGATGCCCACGGCGGTGCTCTGCCCGATCCCGCGCTGCGTGAGCTCGTTGACGATCTGGTAGGTCAGAGTCCCGCTGCGGCTGACGACGCCGACGTTTCCCGGCATGAAGATGTCGCCTGGCATTATGGAGACGTTGGACTTCTCGGGCGAGAGGACGCCTGGGCAGTTGGGACCGATGAGGGTGGCATCTTTACTTTTCATGTAGCCCGCGACGCGCATCATGTCGTGGACGGGGATGCCCTCGGTGATGCAGCAGACTGTCGAGAGCCCGCCGTCGAGCGACTCGAAGATCGCATCCGCCGCGAAGGGCGGCGGCACGAAGATGACGCTGGCGTTTGCCCCCGTCTGTCCGACGGCCTCATCGACGGTGTCGAAGATGGGGACGCCCTCGAAGTCCTGCCCGCCCTTGCCCGGCGTAACGCCAGCGACCACGTTGGTGCCGCTCTTCAGCATCCTGCCAGTGTGGAAGGCTCCCTCCCTGCCTGTTATGCCCTGGACGAGAAGCCGCGTCCCCCTGTCTACCAGAATCGCCATCTATTACCGTCCCCCGTCTCTAGCGAGCTCTACGGCCCTGCGGGCCGCCTCCAGCATGGTCTCCTCCGTGTGCACGTTCTCCGGCGTGTTCTCCGCCAGAATCTTGAGACCCTCCTCCGCGTTTGTGCCGTCGAGCCTGACCACGATGGGAAGTGTGATGCCCGTTCGCTCGATGGCCGAGAGCAGGCCGCGCGCCACCTCGTCTCCGCGGGTGATGCCGCCGAAGATGTTGAACAGCACGCTCTCGACCTGCTCGTTGGAGGTAACGATGTCCAGGGCGGTCGAGATCTTCTCCGCGTCGGCCCCACCGCCAACGTCGCAGAAGTTGGCTGGCTCGCCGCCGGCCTGGGCGACCACGTCGAGCGTGCTCATCACGAGCCCGGCCCCGTTGCCGAGGATGCCAACGTCGCCGTCGAGCTTGACGTACTGCAGCCCCACCTCCTGCGCCCGCTGCTCCTGCGCATCGGCAGCCTCCACGTCGTGCAAGTCGGCGATGTCCCTGTGCCGGTACAGGCTGGAGTTATCCACCGTCACCTTCGCGTCCAGCGTCAGGACACGGCCGTCGCCCGTGAGGACGAGGGGGTTTATCTCCACCAGGCTCGCATCCAATTCTACGAACGCTTTGTACAGGCTATTCAGAGTCCTTCCGACGCCCTTGGCGGCCTCTCCTTCCAGGCCGGCGGCGAAGGTGATCCCACGCACCTGGTAGGGAAGGAGGCCGACAAGGGGGTCCACGCGCAGCCTGACGATGGCGTCTGGATTTGTCTCGGCTACCTCTTCGATCTCCACGCCGCCCTCGGTGGAGAACAAGATGAGGGGCCGCTTGGCCGTACGGTCCACCGTGATGGAGAGGTAGAACTCCCGGTCTATCTCGGCCCCGCCCTCCACGTATACGCGCCTGACGGAGTGACCACGGATGTCCATGCCGAGGATCTGCCGGGCCGCCTCTTCGGCCTCCCGCGGGTTGTCTACCACCTTGATGCCGCCGGCCTTGCCACGTCCGCCGGTCAGGACCTGGGCTTTGATCGCCACGGTTCCCCCGAGGGTCTCGGCGGCCCTTGCGGCCTCCTCCGGCGTCCCGGCCACGACGCCGGGCAGCGTCTCCAGGCCGTAGGTCCTCAACAGCTCTTTACCCTGATACTCGTAGAGATCCAAGTCAGAAACTCCCGCGAAGCCCGCTACGACGGTCCAGAATTATACAGACGTTGCCCCTATAGGTTTTTCATCTCCTTCTCAGAAACGCAGCGTAAGGTAAGCTTGGTGGTGGGGCCCGCGAGATCCGGGCACTGGGCAGCGGACGTAGAATACGGAGAATAGGACAAGAGAAGGGTCGATGAAGAGGAATGCCAAAATACTTCTGGTAGAGGACGACCGTTCGATCGCGGGCTTCGTCGAACCCGAGCTGGAGCACCTCGGTTTCCACGTGCGTTGTGCCTACGACGGTATCTCCGGACTCGAAGAGGCACGAGCGTTCTCGCCGGCCCTGATCATCCTCGACATCATGCTTCCGAAGTTGGACGGGGTCGGCGTCCTGAAACGGTTGCGCAGGAGCGGCAGCAGGGTTCCCGTGGTGATGCTCACCGCCCGCGACACCACGTTGGATAAGGTCCACAGCCTCGACCTCGGCGCCGACGATTACCTGACCAAGCCGTTCGACATAGAGGAGCTCCTCGCCCGCATCCGCGCGCTGCTCAGGCGGGCGGATGGGGACGAAATCTTGCGCGTGGCAGACCTCGAGGTGAACACCTCGACCCGCGAGGTGAGCCGCGCCGGCAGGGAGGTAGATCTGACGGCCCGCGAGTACGAGCTGCTCGAGTTTATGGCCAGAAACCCCCGCCGGGTGCTCTCCCGCGAGTTTCTCCTCTCGCGGGTGTGGGACGAGGAGCTCGGCCTTACGACCAACCTGGTCGACGTCTACGTCTCCTACCTCAGGAAAAAGGTGGACGCGCCAGGCGAGAACAAGCTGATACGCACCGTGCGCGGGGCCGGTTACGCCTTGAGGGAGGAGTGAGCCAGTGCCCATCCGCTGGCGCCTGACGCTGTTCATCGCGCTCGCGATAGGAGCGATACTCCTGGTCCTCGGGGTGGCGCTCTTCATCTTGCTCAGCGAGGCCCAGGTCTCCACCGTCGAGGATACCGCCGAAAGACGGGCCGTGGAAGCCGCCGATATCGTACGTTCGGGGCGCACTCTACGGGCGGATGACGTCAAGGACCTCACCCTCGACGGGGTCTTCGTGATCATCCGTAACGGAGAGGGGAAAGTGCTCTACGATCCCCTAAATCTCGCAGAAGGTGGCGCCAAGGACCGTGCCGTCTGGGAGAAGGCGCTCGACCGCGGTCAGCCCGCCTCGGGACAGATCAGGTTCTCCGGAAGAGACGCACCGGATTACGTTTACGCCGTGCGCACGCGAACTCCGCAAGGACGCGCAAGGGTGGTGGAGGCGGGAAAGTCCTACGAGTCGGCGCTCGAGGACGTGTGGGAGATAGGTGTGATCCTTGCCTCCGGCATCGGCGCGGCGTTCGTCCTCTCCATAGGCGGCGCCTACCTTCTGGCGCGGGCCGCCTTGAGGCCGGTGGATGCAGTAACCACCGCCGCGCGGGCGATGGATGAGGAAGATCTGGAGAAGCGCCTGCCCGTGGCGAACCCGAAAGATGAGATCGGACGCCTCGCCACCACCATCAACGCGCTCCTGGCCCGCATGGAGGCCGCCTTTGCCCGCCGCGAAGAAGCCCTCTCGCGCCAGCGGCGCTTCGCGGCCGATGCCAGCCACGAGCTTAGAACCCCCCTGACCTCGATAGGCGGCCACGCCAGGATGCTCGACGAGTGGGCTCTCAACAAGGACACAGACACGGCGAGGCGCAGCGTTCGGACGATCCGCAGGGAAGCCGGGAGGATGGGTGGCCTCGTCGAATCGCTGTTGACGCTGACGCGCGGCGACGAGGGCGCCCCCCTGGACGTCGGCCGCCACGACCTCGCCGGGGTCGCAAAGGAGGCCGCCGACGCCGCCAGAGACAACGCCGACGGCAAGCTCTCCGTCGAGCTCGTCCCCCCCGGCGGAGAGAGCATGGCCATCTTCGACCGGGAACGCATCCTGCAGGTTGCCGCCATACTGCTGGACAACGCCGTGAAGTACACCCCCAAAGGCGGGACCGTAACCGTCAAGACTAGCGCGCAAGACGACCGCGTCGAGTTGGCAGTCTCGGACACCGGCGTGGGCATCCCAGAAGACGAGTTGCCCCTCATCTTCGAGCGCTTCTACAGGGCCGACGCCTCCCGCTCCCAGGAGGGCGCAGGCCTTGGCCTCTCCATAGCGCGCCAGATCGCCGAAGCCCACGGCGGCGCCATCGAAGCCACGAGTGAACCCGGAATAGGCTCCGAGTTCGTCCTCGTGCTGCCTCGCCGGAGTTAGCACTTCTGCCAAGCGCTATTTCGATTTCCAGACCGTTTGGGTGAGCGGTAAATTACTTGTGGTTTGCGGTTCCGGTGCGCAAGATCCGCAGTTGATCTGACTGAAGCCTGTAGCCTGATGCCTTGCTTGGTGTGCCCTACACTAGGGCGATGATTGGGATCGGGACAGTCATTAATGTCGTTGCGGTGCTTGCTGGCGGGGCTCTTGGCACTTTGATAGGGGCGCGGCTTTCGGAGGGTATGCGGGAGACGGCCATGAATGCTATCGGGCTCGTTACGGTTCTTGTCGGCATTCAGAGCTTTTTGCGCTTCGACAACCCGCTCGTGCCGCTTGTGAGCGTGATCGTTGGTCTCGTCGTCGGCGAGCTTCTCGGTATAGACGATGCCCTCAAGCGGTTTGGGGATGCGCTAGAGCGGCGTTTCTCCAAGGGTGGGAGCCCGGTGAGCCGGGCGTTTGTTACTACCAGTTTGCTGTTTTGCGTGGGGCCGCTCACCATTCTGGGTTCGTTGCAGGATGGGATCTCCGGCGATTACCGCCTGCTCGCGTTGAAGAGTGCCCTCGACTTCGTCGCCTCGCTCTCTTTCGCCTCCGTGCTCGGCTGGGGCGTGTTGCTGTCTGCGGGATCCGTACTCGTCGTGCAGGGCGGCCTGACGCTGGCGGGGGCGCTGTTCGGCTCCTTTATGAGCGAGCCCATGATCCTGGCCCTCACCTCCACCGGTGGCGTGCTCTTGCTGGGGCTTGGGCTCGTTCTACTGAGCCTCAAGGAGGTGCGCGTCTCGAACATGCTGCCGGCGCTCGTCGTGGCCCCGTTGCTCGTCGCAGCCGCTCCGCTGTGGCCGCTCTGACTTTCAGCATTTCAGCTTCTATGCGATTCACGCGAAACCGCTCGAACGAGAGGGATCCCTTTTAGGACGCGGCGACGCTCGACAGATGATACCCTCCTTCTTTTGGCTGAAGGGCTGAAATGCTGAAGTGCTGTAATATTGGCCCGAGTGACGGACGCGGAGAGGAGAGGCTTGGAAGGAAACGACAGGCAATGGAGGGGCAGCCCGCTCGACATAGCGGAGAGCACCATAGACCCTTACGGGATAAAGGAGGTCGTCATCGAGTTCGACAACGATGACGAGGACATCCTGCGTCCCAAGCAGCGTGATGAGTTTGGGGCCTACGAGCTGCAACAGTCGGGGGCATACCTGGACTCGTTGGCGCATAGTATCCGCAAAGGCAAGAAGAACTAAACCGAAACGGAGGAAGCGTGCAGGGCATAGAGCGAACCCGCAAGGCGCATGGGCCCGTGGAGCAGGGCGTCGGGGTAACTCGGATCATAGTACGCTACTCGGACGGCCGGGTGGTGAACTTCGTGCCCGACGCGGGACGGACCGCGTTCTCGGAAGACGACATGCTGGAGCTAAAGAACGTCCTCGACCGTACGGCCGCATCTGCCGAGTGGGCCGATATCAATACGCGCTTGGGTTTTTAGAGCTGTCAACCTGTCAGCACTTCAGCCGTTAGAGCATTTCAGCAACTGCCGGTGGCGTTGCTAGTGCTCAATTACCGGGCCGAGAGTACTAGCGGCAACGGTCCAGAAGGAATGGAACGAGCGTCTACGCGCCTGAAAAGCTGAAATGCTCTACCGGCCTGGCGCGTCGGTGCCGGGATCGATGGTGAAGCGGTCGAAAAAATCGTCGTCGAGGTCGACCGACTCTCCCGAAAGCTCGCGGCGCCTGAGGTCCCAGAGGACCTGAAGGTCGTGGTCTATCTGGCCGAGGCGCTCGCGGTCTGAGGCGTCCGCGTGGTGCGTGCCCTCCCTGGCCAGGAGACGCTCTCGCTCCCGTGACAGCTCTTCTATCTTGCCCATCACGCTCCGTGTCACTCTCTCCTCCTGCCGTCGGGTCGTTCGTGATTCTAACGGATCTGCATGGATTAGAGTTGTCAGCTTGCGGCCATCAGCCTTCAGCTTTTTGTCTCTGGGTGATCGCTGACCGCTGTACAATTTGGGTTCTTTGGATAGCGTTTGCGAGCCAGGGAGAGTGATGCTCGATAGGATCTACCATCTAGGTTATGCGGTGGAGGACATCGCGGCGGCCTCCGAGTTCTACAAGGAGAACTTCGGGGTCGTGCCGGGGGAACCCGAGGAGGTCGCTGAGCAGGGCATAGTCGCGACCATGTTCAGGGTGGGCGAATCGCGGATCGAGCTCGTCCAGCCGACGCGTCCCGACACGCCCGTAGGGAGGTTTCTGGCGAAACGGGGGGAGGGCTTCCACCACGTCGCTTTCGAGGTGAGCGACCTGGAGGAGGCGCTTGCGGAGCTAAAGCGCAACGGCGTCGAGCTCATAGACGAGGAGCCGAGAAGGGGGGCTGGGGGGATGAAGATCGCTTTCGTCCACCCGGAGGGGGCCTTCGGGGTGCTCACCGAGCTAGTAGAATTGCCGCACGCCTGAGACGAGAGGAAGCGCGATGGACACCGAGAAGCGCCGGGACGAGCGAGAGACGGAGTCCGGGATCGAGGTCAAGCCCGTCTATAGACCGAATGACATCGAAGGCTTCGATTATTCCGAGAAGCTTGGAGATCCGGGCGAGTACCCTTACACCCGCGGTCCCTACCCGAGTATGTACCGTGGCAGGCCGTGGACCATGCGCCAGTACGCTGGGTTCGGCACCGCCAAAGAGACCAACGCCCGCTTCAAGTACCTCACGCAGAACGGGCAGACCGGCCTCTCTGTTGCGTTCGACCTTCCCACCCAGATGGGGCGGGACTCCGATCACCAGCTAGCCCGCGGGGAGGTCGGCAAGGTGGGCGTCGCCATCGACTCACTCCTCGACATGCGCGACCTTATGAGTGGCATTCCCTTACGTGAGGTCTCGACCTCCATGACCATTAACGCGACGGCTTCCATCCTCCTCCTCCTGTATTCGCTCGTCGCAGAGGAGCAAGGCGTCGCGGCGAGCGACGTGACCGGAACCACCCAGAACGACATCCTCAAGGAGTACCTGGCGCGAGGAACCTATATCTACCCTCCGGAACCCTCCATGAGGATCACCACCGACATGTTCGCTTACTGCGCCGCACAGTTGCCGCGCTGGAACACCATCTCCATAAGCGGTTACCATATCAGGGAGGCCGGCTCGACCGCCGTGCAGGAGCTCGCCTTTACCCTCTCCAACGCCATAGCCTACGTGGAGGCTGCGCTGGAGGCCGGACTGGAGGTTGACGAGTTTGCACCGAGGCTCTCGTTCTTCTTCAACGCCCACAACGACCTGTTCCAGGAGGTTGCCAAGTACAGGGCGGCGCGGAGGATGTGGGCCGCCATCATGCGCGACCGTTTCGGCACCACCGACGAGCGGAGCCTGAAGCTCCGCTTTCACACCCAGACCGCAGGCTCTTCCCTTACGGCGCAGCAGGCCGAGAACAACATCGTCAGGACCGCCGTCCAGGCCATCTCGGCCGTGCTCGGCGGCACCCAGAGCCTGCACACCAACGCCTTCGACGAGGCGCTCGCGCTCCCCACCGAGCGCAGCGCGCGCATCGCGCTAAGAACCCAGCAGATCCTCGCCTCCGAAGCCGGCCTGACAGACACGGCAGACCCGCTCGCGGGCTCCTACTTTGTCGAGTCGCTCACCGACGCGGTCGAGGAAGAGGCGTGGGATTACATCCGGCGCATCGACGAACTGGGGGGCTCGGTAAAGGCGGTCGAAGAGCGGTATATGCAGCGGGAGATCGAAGACTCCGCCTACCGCTACCAGCGGGAGGTGGAGAGGGGGAAGAGGATCATCGTCGGCGTCAACCGCTACGCGGGTGAAGCGGAAGACCCCGAAATGGAGCTGCACACCGTTGACGAGACCATCCGCGACCAGCAGGCTGAACGCCTGAGCGGGCTAAAGGAGAGCAGGGACAACACGGCCGTCGAGAAGGCGCTCGCCGACCTGAAACGAGCCGCGGAAAACTCGCATAACCTCCTGTACCCGATGAGAGAGGCCCTGGGAGAGCTCGCGACGCTGGGCGAGGTCTCGGATACGTTGCGCGGCGTTTTTGGCGAGTACCGGCCGTATTGAAGGTTGCAGACTACAGGCATCAGGCTACAGGGATTTTGTGTTTGCGCGTCGCTCGCGGAGGCGGGTTGGGCCTGTGTTAAGATCTAGCCGATGCATGAGGTTTCTCTGCTTTTTCAGGCTAATTGCAATCGCCGGCCCGTAGTGCCGGAGGAGGTTGGCAGACGTGGTTGACTGGTTTCGTAGACGCGCCGGTAAGGATGAAGGATCCAACGGGGCCCCGGAGGTCCGTGGCGGGGCGGCCGAGCCCCCAGACGGGTTTTCCGAGGCCGGTATTCGTGAGGCCCTCAGGGACGTGAGGGACCCCGAGATCGGGCGCGACCTCGTCTCGCTCAACATGATCCGGGGTATCAACATAGAGGGGCCTAAGGTCACGGTTGGCGTCGCCCTCACCACGGCAGGCTGTCCCTTGAAGCACAAGATCACAACCGACATCAAGGACAGGCTCTCGATGATCGAGGGCGTGCAAGGCGTCGAGGTGGACTTCGGCGTGATGACCGACGAGGACCGCCAGAACCTGCTAACCTCGCTGCACGGTGGCCCCTCAGAGATCGCCCCAGCCTTCAGGGACGAGTCGAAGA
>JBKPSF010000024.1:0-4960 GCA_046734875.1 Actinomycetota bacterium
TGGGTTGTCCGTCGAGCCCGTGTTGGCCCAGACGTGGAAGAACTGCGGATCGCCTATGGATTCCTTCAAGCCGGAGAGGCCGCCAACGTCTATAAGGCCGAAGACCACGAGCGGCACCAAACCCAACGTGATCAGGAAGAATTGCAAGACCTCGTTGTAGATCGATGAAGAGAGGCCGCCCAAGACCACGTACCCGAGCACTATCGCCGCCGAGAGGAAGATGCTCGCCGTGAGCGACCAGCCGAGGAGCAGCTCGAAGACTAGCGCCATCGCGTACATGTTTATGCCCGAGAGCAGGATCATGAACAGGGCGAACAGGATGGAGCTGAACCCGCGCGTCGCCTCGTTGTAGCGGACCCTCAGGAAGCCGGGGACGGAGTGGACGCGACTGGCGTAGTAGAAGGGGAGCATGAACAGAGCTACGAAGCACATCGCCGGGATCGCGCCGATCCAGTAGTAGTGTGCCTGCATGATCCCGTACGTCGCCGCCCCCGCGCCCATCCCCATGATCTCCAGCGCCCCCAGGTTCGCACCAAGGAAGGCGAGGCCCGTGATCCAGCTCGGCAGAGACCTCCCGGAGAGGAAGTAGTCCTCGGAGGTCTGCATCTTGGTCCTGAGCACGGCCCCGATGCCGAGCACGAACACGAAGTACACCGCTATGATGAAGTAGTCGATCCACGACTCGTTGACATTGACCATGGGCTGCTGTAATAACGCCACGGTTCCTACCATGAACCTCTCCCTTCTTGCCGCAGTTTCCTTGCCGCGATTTCCCTTCCGCCCCTGTCTCTCAATATCAAGTCAGTGTTCCGACCTCCCACAGAGAAAGTGACCTCCAGACGACCGAATCCGTCGTCAGTACATCGTCCTGATGCCGAGGGTGTCAGCAGGGAGTGGCTGCCGACGGCCGGGTTACCCAGGCGAGAGCTACCGAGGGGAAATTTCCACTGCAGCAGAGCCACTCCTCCTCTACTTCTTCTCCCTAATAGCGGAAAGTTATACCCTCGCCACGTCCGAGTCAAACTGACAGGTATCTTAGGGCTAAAACGGCACCGAGATGAAAGGCGACGAGTAGTCGGGATCTCGGGAAAGGATCTCTTCTGCCTCTTCGCGCGACATCCGACGTCTCTCTGCCTCCAGCATCATCGGGACCAGGTTTACGTCCCCTGCCATCGCGAGCCCCGTAACCTCGTCATAGGAGAGCACCCAGGAGACAGCGGCGTCTACGTGCTCCTGCCGGTCGAAGGGCTCGTACCAGGTAGCGTACTTCTGGTCTCCCAACGGATCCCCCTCCGGCCAGTTGCGGCGCGAGATGGTCTTGATGATGAGTAGTCCAGTGTCCTGGCGCTTTGCCTCATCGACCAGCGCTTCGTAGTCTGCGCGGTAGGCTTCTTCCGTGGAGAGTATAAAGTTCCAGGGCGTGAGGACGGTCTCGAACGGGTAACGTCTGAGCGCCTCGAGGTGCGTTGCCGGGGCGCCGTCGCCGTGGCCGGTGATGCCTATGGCGCCAACGAGGCCTTCTTCTCTTGCCTCGATGGCGGCTTCGAGGGAGCCGCCGGGGCCTGTGGCCCTGTCCAGGTCTTCGAGGTCGCCTACGGCGTGGAGTTGGAGCAGGTCTACGTTATCCACGCGCAGGCGTTCGAGGGAGGCGTGGATCTGGCGTTTCGCCGCGTCCTTCTCGCGCAAGCCCGTCTTTGTGGAGAGGAATATCCTGTCCCGGATCTCACCCATCCAACGGCCGTACTGCAATTCGGAGTCCCCGTAATCGGCGGCCGTGTCGAAGTGGTCAACACCGGCGTCGAGCGCCCGCTGGATCGCCCGGTCCGAATCCTCCTCGCTTGCCTCCGCGAGCGCCGCCCCACCGAAGACGAGCACGGAGTTCTCGCGCCCAAGACGTCCCAGGCGGCGGTGTTCCATGTCCCTCTCCTCTCTCAGCTTCCCCTGATACCTCTATTCCTTTCCCAATTTATGCGCAGCGTAACCACCTCGAACGGCCGCACCGTGAGCCTTACCGCGCCGCCTGCGACCTCGACCGGACCCTCGGGGTCTTCGAGAAGGTTGGCACGCTCCACGCTTGCGGGGCGCTGGGCGAAGCGGAGGATGCATTGTCCTCGGGCGCCGTGCGGCTCGTAGAGGCGCAGGATCTCCCCCCGCCCGTCCTCTGCCGGCTTGAGTGCCCCGAGCGCAAGCTCAACGCCTTCGGCCCGTAGGAGCCCAAACTCGGCCGGCTCAGCCACATCCTCACCTACGACGGGCGGGCTGTTGAGAGCGTGGGCTTCTCTTGTTACCCCGGCTTCTGTCCAGTCCCCGGGGTGCGGGAAGAGGCTGTAGGTGAAGTGGTGCTCGCCCTCGTCGGCGAGCGGGTCGGGGTAGAGCGGGCCGCGCAGGAGGCTGATGCCGAGGACGTTGTCCCTGGCGCTGTGGCCATACTTGCCGTCGTTGAGGATGGCGACGCCGTAGCCCGGCTCGGAGAGGTCGGCGAAGCGGTGCGCGCAGACCTCGAAACGGGCCTCGTCCCAGGAGGTGTTGCGGTGGGTGGGACGCCTTACGACGCCGTACATGGTCTCGAAGGTCGCCTCGTGTGAGCGCACCCGCACCGGAAAAAGCGCCCGAAGGAGCACCTGCCGCTCGTGCCACTCAACCCGCGTCTCGATGTCCAGACGCCGCGAGCCGGAGAGCAGGACGTAGGTCTGCGTGATGGTTGATTCCCGAAAACGCCGCTCGACGCGTACCGCCACACGCAACGGCCCGGTTTCTATTACCTCCACGCTTTCGGCGTCAGGAACCTCCTCCCCTTCCGCCTCGAAACCTGGTTCCACGTCCCAGGCGTCCCAGTTCGGCGGCTTGTCCGCGTAGGCGAGCAGCAAGTTGCCCCGCCCTTCCAGAACCTCCCGCCCCGCAACCTTGTCGTAGACGCCGTGCAGGCTGCCGTCGGCGCCGATCTCCACCCGCAGAAGCTCGTTCTCGATGGCAGCTCCCCCGTTCCCCGCCTCCACCCCCACACCCGGCGTCGCCACATCAGAAACGCCGGCCGGGATTTCGTCCTGCAATTTCAACGACATCCATCCCAGGCTGGGGACGTTGCGGCCGGGGGCGTGGACCAGGAGACCCTCGGCGACGGGCTGTGTGGGGAGTGACTCGCCGTCGGGGGCGACGACCGCTCCGGTGCTTGTTCCCCGCAAGGCGACGGTGAGTGGCCTCGGTTGCAGGGCGGCGTTGGCAACGATCGCACCGCCCGTGGGGTCGCCATTGTCTTTCGCCAGCGCTTCCAGGGCGCGGTTGCGCAGTTTTTCTGCGACGGCTACGGCGTTCTCGAGTTCGGGGTGGGTGTCTTTGTAGACTTCGGAGATCGAACTTCCCGGTAGGATGTCGTGGAACTGGTTGAGGAGCACGGCCTTCCAGAGCCCCTCCAGTTCTTCTTTGGGATAAGAGGCACCGTGCCTGGCCGCGAGCGTCGCGAGGGCTTCGGCCTCCTGCAGCCGGTGCTCGGCCTCGCGGTTGAGCTTTTTTACTTTGGCCTGGGTGGTTAGCGTGCCCCGGTGCAGCTCGAGGTAGAGCTCTCCTACCCACCGGGGCAGCGCGTCCTTAGGGAGCGCGGCGAAGAAGTCCTCGACGCGGGCCATCCTCAGGCGGGGCATGGCGGCGAAGTCCCTGAGCCTGGCGAAGTTCTCGAGCATCTCCTCGCTCGGGCCCCCGCCACCGTCGCCCCAGCCGAAGGAGAACAGGCTCTCGCCGTGGAAGCGCTTGCCTTTGAAATTGCGCCAGGTTCCGTAGAGGTCGCGGGGGGCGATGTCACCGTTGTAGTCGGTCCCCGGGTTCTCGAAGGTGTGGGCGACGACGCTGGTGCCGTCTATGCCCTCCCACAGAAAGAGGTCGTGCGGGAAGTCGTTGGTCTCGTTCCAGTTCAGTTTGTAGGTAAAGAAGCCTGAGAGGCCAGCGCCGCGCAGGAGCTGGGGGAGCCCCGGCGAGTAGCCGAAGGTGTCGGGAAACCAGGCGACAGAGCACCGCCGGCCGAACTTGTGTTGGAAGTAGCGTTGGCCGTAGAAGAGCTGGCGCACGAAGGATTCGCCGGAGGGGATCTGGCAGTCAGGCTCGACCCACGAGCCGCCCACCGGCTCCCACCTGCCCTCAGCGACCCGCTCCTCTATCCGCCCGAACAACCCGGGGTCATCGTCCTCCATCCAACGGTAAAGCTGGGCCGAGGACTGGTTGAAGACGAAGTCCTCGTAGCGGTCCATGAGCCCGAGGGCGCCCGCGAACGTGCGCCGCGCCTTCCGCCGCGTCTCCTCGACGGGCCAGAGCCACGCGAGGTCCAGGTGTGCGTGGCCCGTGAGCGCGAGCCGCCCGACGGGCGGATAGTCTTCCTTTATCCGCCCGAGGCGTTCGGCGACGACCCGCCGCGCCTCGCCCACCGCCTCCCGCGCGTCTTCGGGCAACATGGCCAGCGGTCCAGGGGCGGGTGGAAGGCTCCACGGTTCGCCGAGGTGCCGGTCGATTTCTACGAGCTTCTCGGCGTAGGTCGGCGGCAAATCGTTCGCCGCATCCCCCACGGGCCTGGCGTAGCCCTGGAGGTAGCGGGTGAGTGTAACGTCAGTCGTCGTCGGCCAGGCCGGGGAGAGGACCGCCGCGGCGGCGTCCAGCGCGTCGAGCAAGCGCGGCACGGCCTCGTGGTCGTCGAGGGCGGCGCAGGCCTCGAAGACGACCGTAAGGTCACGCTCCAAGGCCCGCACCTCCTTCTCCGGGACTACCAGTCGTGCCAGTTCCAGGCGCGGCTCGCGGACGTTCGAGCCGAACATCCCCTTCGAGACGACCTCGGCCTCGATGGTCACCTCCTCCCCGCCCCCAGCCTCGGCCAGCACGGGGAAGCCACGGTGAAAAGGGTTCAGGCCGGCCGCGGTCTTCCGTCCTCCCGCCGAGATCTCCACGAACCCCTCCCCGCCGAGCCAGAGCTCCAGCTCCA
>JBKPSF010000025.1:0-9346 GCA_046734875.1 Actinomycetota bacterium
GTGATGGAGTGCTCGTGCAGGCAGGAGGGGAGAGCTATCTGATCGACGCGGGGAGGCCGGAGGGGGGACCGAACGTTGTGGACTTCCTGCGCAGCTGGGGCGTGGAATCGCTGGAGGGCATCGTTGTCCAGCAACCCCGACGCAGACCACATAGGCGGCATCCTCGACGTGTTCGACGCCTTCCCGGTAGAGACGGTCTTCGTGTCGGGGGACCCCAACAGCACCCTGACCTACAACACGTTTTTGCGCGGCGTGCGCGACGAAGGGGCAGCGATGGAGGTCTTGAGGGCGGGATGCTGATGGACTGGGGAGGAGTGCGGGCTGACGCGTGAGTCCCAAAACACCCAGTTCTCAGCGCTACGATTCAGTGCCCTGCTGACAGAGGGTGGTGATCCAAGAGTGCAACTTCATACGACCTGAAGTTCGTCCATGAGCAACTCCGCGACCTTCTACCAAACGGCGTTCTAAGAAGTTCGCGCTAGGCAAGGGTGAGTGGCATGATGCTTGCGGCGCAAATGGTTAGCCTGCACGCTCTCTCTCTTGGCCGATCGGAAAGGAGACACTGAGAATGGTCAGCCCCGAAGCCCTCAAGCTCAACGAGATCCTGCGCAACGCGCCGAAGGCCGTGGACATGGATCTTCCCCACCAACGAGAGGCCGGCGAGCACGCCGAAGATATGACCTCCGAGCCCGAGGGTGTGGTCTTTGAAGATGCCCACGCCGTACATGGTCTGTGGGCCACGCCGCGATCTTGGGACGGCGAGTCGGCGATCATGTACCTCTATGGCGGCGGATACGTGATCTCCTCTCCTCACTCCCGGCGCAAGCTCGCCGGTCACCTCGCCAACGCCTCAGGGGCCCGCTCGCTCGTCCCCCGCTACCACTTAGCCCCCGAGCGCCCCTACCCTTCGGCGGTTGAGGACGCCACGGCCGACTACAGGTGGCTGCTCGGAGAGGGAGGACGGCCCGAGCGTACGGTAGTCGCGGGCGACTCAAGCGCCGGGGGCTTGACAGTCGCTGCCATGCTCAAGCTACGCGAGGATCGCACTCCGCTGCCCTCCGGTGGCGTCCCCATCTCGCCATGGGTGGACCTCGCCTGCACCGGCGAGACACTCGAGACGAACGCCGTGGTGGACCTCACGGCCACCAAGGCCAGCCTGCAGCGGATGGCGGGTCAGTACCTCCACGGAGCGGACCCACGCACCCCGCTGGCGTCCCCGCTGTACGCCGACCTCTCGGGCTTGCCGCCCTTGTTGATCGTCGTGGGGGGCGACGAGGCACTACTGGACGACTCGGTACGTCTCGCGCGCGCCGCTGGCATGGCGGGTGTTGACGTGACGCTCTACATCGGGGCGGGCATGCAACACATCTTCCCGATCTACTGTGGCATGATCCCCGAAGCAGACATGGCGGTCGCTATGATCGGGGCGTGGATACGCTCCCGTGCGTCTTAGTGATCGCGAACCAGGTTCTCTGGCACTCTGCCGAAGGCTTATTCAGCAGAGTGCGTGGAAGAGCTTTTCTGCGAAGTTTATAGACCTTGGTCTCAAAAAGATCCGTTGGCGGCTGCGATGGTTATCGCTGTTAGGTTATCCTGATCACTGAATCGGAGAGGGAGAGCCCCCATGAGTATCGTCGCCCTTCGCGTCTTTATCTACTCGGTTCTGCCCGTTCTTGCAGCTACCATCCATGTCGCCCTAGACAAGAGCTGCCGAAGCCGCCAGCGAACCCTCGAGATCTTCCTGCTATATCTCTTCGGCGTCGGTGTCGCAGATAGCGGGATCGCCGGCTTTTTCGGCCACTTCTTTATCTCCGATACTGTAGCCCAATCTATAGGCTGGCCGAAGGGCAACCCTTTCCAGCTTGAGGTGGGCTTCGCGAACCTAGCGCTAGGCGTGCTGGGTATCATCGCCATGGGTCGGCGCGATGGCTTCCGCGAGGCGACTGTCATAGCAGCGAGTGTTTTCGGCCTGGGAGCAACCATCGTCCACGCCATCGATATTATCGAGACCGGCAATCTGGCACCCGGCAATACGCTGCAGAACGTGAGTAATCTGCTCAGACCGGCACTTTTGATCGGCTTCCTTGTCGCCCTCAGGAGGACGGAGCGCTCGCCGGGATCGGAAACCACCAGGCCCACGTTTGAGGCATGGCGGGCACCCAGGGTACGGGCTGTGGGACTGATGACCGTTAGCGTGGCGACCGGCTTTGGCCTCGGTTTTGGCATCGGTCAGCCCATGATTGGCACGTTCTTGGGGATTGTGGTAGGTGCCGGCAGTGTGGTATTCACGATATCGCGCACATCCCGTGACAGGGGTATTCACCCAACCTCGTAGAAGGGTTTTTTCTGCGAACTTCGCCTTGGCGGTGTTCTCGGAAGGTAATTTCCTAAGGGAGAGGATTACCTTCTGCCTGCTCTGCTTCGCCGCCGGAGTAGGTAGGCCAACAGGACAGAGGCTGCTACCAAAGCGATGACGCTTCGACCCGCCAGGCGAGCCGCCGACCGGGTCTGCCGATCCTCTTGGGGACCGAACCCCTTTGCCAGGGCATCCAGGTCCTGCTGCATAGATCGTGCGAGGAGTGGGTGCATCAGAGGCAGCAGCAGACTGGCCAGCGTACTCTGCGCTTCGATCTCCCAGAGCCAGTGCACCCGCGTACCTTCACCTACGGGTTCGTATGTGCCGTAGAACATGCCGCCGAAGGGACTGTCTAGGACATGGTTGACCGACCGGTGCGGACGCTCGTAGACTGTGAAGTCGGCCGTATGCCAGGTCTTGGACGGCCCCGCCTTGTTGGCCACGACGTAACGGGCCGTTCCGTCGGGCCGCAGCTGGAAATCCTTGACGGCTACCACCGAAACGTCGGGCATCTCGACGAGCCGCTGCATCTTCTCGCCGATGAGCAAGTCCCACGCCTCCTCTGGGCTTAACGGCACAACGGCAGAAGCTTCGACGACTCTCATCCCTCGCCCTTCTTCCGTAGAGAACGCAACACGAGCATCATACGCCCGAACTCGGGGTCGTGCATCTGTTTGCCCGTATCGTTGCTGGTTCTATTGAACGAGAATAGCTGGAGAAGAAGCCTTCCAGGCAGAAGTCTTCTAGGTGGTCTGCTGTGCAAGAGTGTTCTCGGTGGTTCGCCCCGGGGGTCTCGGGCTGGCATCATGCTTTCAGCAAATACCGCAACGATACAGGCAAAGAGAGAAGGCGATGGATATACGGATAAAGACGCGAGTATCCAACAGGGTGATCATCGATCGGTCGAAACGCTCCCCTTCTGGGGCAAAGGCGGCTTTCGGACGGGCGACCGGGGTCATGGGCCTCGGAGCTTTTGCAGTAGGCGCCACGGCGATTGGTGCGGTGGCTATCGGGGCCTTGGCGATCCGGGCACTCGCCATCAAAAAGGGAAAGATCCAACGTCTCGACATCGAGGAGCTAGAGGTCGGGCGGCTGTATGTGAGAGAGCTGGTTGTCGAGCAGGAACAACGGCCAGGTACCGAGGTGCCGTAACGAGCCCTTATGCACCGGAGTGCGTGGAAGGGGTATTGTCCGAAGTCCACATGCAGGATACTGCATAGCTTCGGTCCTATGATCCGACAAATGGCGCTTTGTCCCGGTCGAGTACCGAACCCCGGCGGCGCCCCGTGTGGAGGGCCGAGACCTCGCACCGGATTGGAGGTGCTCCCCGAGGCAATCGTCGTGCAACAGATCGGCTGCGGCGTGGATGTCCTGGCGCTCGAACCACATCCGGCGGAAGCGCTACAGGGTGGCGCGGTTTTCTAGCCCGCCCATCCCGTCCCTTTCACATTTCGTGCCCGACGTGGGGATCGACCCTTTTTTTCGACTTGGACGGTTCGAAGCCTTCGAAGTAGCCCCTCACCATCTCAGTCATGAGCAAGGCCGGGGCGATTTCGTTCACCCTGATGCCCTGCTTCCCCCCATCCCTCGCCGCCGTTTGGGTCAGGTGGGTGACGGCGCGCTTGCTCATCCCGTAGAGGTGGTTGACGTCGGTGGGCACGAGCCCGGCCGCCGAATTGTTGTTGACGATCGCCCCGCCTCCCGTGGTGCGCATGTGCCGGATCTCGTGTTTGAGGCAGAAGAAAACGCCCTTGGTGTTGGTGGCGACGATCCCGTCGAAATCCGCCTCCGTACCGTCCGTGATCCCGACGTTCAGCTCGCGCCCGGCGTTGTTGAAGGCGCAATCGATGCGCCCGTGGGCCTCCGCCGTGCCGTCCATCAGCGCGATCACGTCCGCCTCGCAGCTTACGTCGGTGCGCACGAACGTGCCCTCGCCTCCCGCATCTTCGACGAGCCGAACGGTCTGCCGTCCGCCCTCCACGTCTATGTCGGCGATCACGACATTGGCGCCCGTGCTGGCGAACGCCACCGCCGTGGCACGCCCGATGCCGCTGGAGCCGCCCGTGATAACCACCACTTTGTCCTCGAAGGAGGATACTTTCATCGCCCCGTCTTCCCCTCTTGTATCCCTTTCCGGCAGCGGCGGACGATACGAGAGCCGACCCCGGAGTCAGCCCCCGCCGCCCGCGCGTTCTGGGTGGTAGGACCGCCCCCCGAGGACATGATGCCCCATTGCGAGGTCCGGCGCACCCCTACCAAACCTCGGGATTCCGGGCGTGGCAGGCGTTCGAGGGGCAAATATTTGGGTGACCCTCAGTCTCTGGGCCTGACCATGAACCACTCCACGAACCCGGCGCATCGGTTCTCCTCGTCGAAGCGCAACGTCCACAGGTTCCAGTAGAAGGGGCCGTTCTTGTAGCTCGTCGTCCCCTCGGCCACCGCCCGCCGTCCCTCGACCACCACCGGATGGTAGCTCGCCTCCCAGGCACCCGGTTCGTCCCGCTCTCCAAGCCAGTCGGCGACGATGGCCTCACGCCCCCGCACCACCTGATCGCCCTCGTCGTAGGGGTGGTAAGCGTAAGTGGCGTCCTTCGCGAAGAGGGCTCTTATGGACGCGGGATCGTAAGTGCGCCAGGCGTCCACGTAGGCGTCGAGCCACCGCTGCACGGCGTCGTGGGTCAAGACGCCCCTCCTTCCGGGACATCGGGTTTCGGCTGATCGATCGCCCTCACCATCCTTGCCACCCTTGAACCCACCGTCACCCCCTATCGGTTACCGAGCATCCTACGCCACCAAGGGCGGCGTTGCACACCTTTCGCGGAGGCGAGAGCGCCTGAGATCGGTCGATCCGAGGAGGCTGGTGTTCATAGACGAGAGCTCGACCAACCTTGCCCCGACCGGGCTCTGCGCCAGGACGCCTAGAGAGGAGCGGGCTTATGGCAAAGCCCCGAGGAACTGGGGCAAGCACGTCATCCTCATCTGTTCTATGAGCGCCGAAGGGATCGGGACGACCATGAGCGTGGAGGGAGCCACCGACGAAGCCTCCTTCGAAGCCTACGCCGAGCGCTTTTTGGTGCCGACGCTCAAGCACGCGCAGATCGTGGTAATGGACAATCTGCAGGTCCACAAGATGAAGCGAGTGAGGGAGATCATCGAAGGCGCCGGCCGGACCTAAGTTTTCCGGGGATCGTCCGATAACCCTTCTGATGGCCCGACGCACCTATCTCCTGGCGCCGCTCTTGCTCGTGTTGATCGTGCTCGTGCCGGCCTGCGCGGAGCTGGAGCTACTCTCGGAAGGCTCCGGGGGCGGTCCCGGACCGCCGCCTTCTGGCTCGCTGTCGGTCAGCTTCATGGACGTGGGCCAGGGGGACGGGGTGCTCGTGCAGGCCGGCGGAGAGAGCTACCTGATCGACGCCGGCAGGCCCGAGGAGGGGCCCAAGGTGGTTGACTTCTTGCGCAGCAGGGGCGTGGAGTCGCTGGACGGCATCGTGGTGAGCAACCCTGACGCAGACCACATAGGCGGCTTTCTGGACGTTTTCGACGCCTATCCCGTGGAGACGGTCTACGTGTCGGGAGACCCCAACAGCACGCTGACCTACAACACGTTCTTGCGCGGCGTGCGCGACGAGGGGGCGCAGACGGAGGTCTTGAGGGCGGGGATGGTGATGGACTGGGGAAGGGTGCGGGCCGACATCATCGGTCCGCCCACGGACCTGGAAGGAGGTTTGTTCACCGAGATCAACGACAACTCCGTGGCCATCTTGCTGACTTACGGCACGGCGCGCATCCTGCTCGCCGGCGACGCCGAGGCGAATGAGGAGGAGTACATGGCCAACGGTCCCTACACGGGACCATTGACGATCGTCAACATTCCAAAATTACATACACTCTGAACCAAGGTTCCGTTCCCTGCTAACTGAAGAGGATCCGAGGTGGAACTGGCCCCGGTCTAAAGCCTGTGTGCTCTAGCTTCTGCTTACGGAATTGCGTCCAAAGGAAGTTCTCGGCTGTTCTCTCCGATTCGCGTTGAGACACTGCAAGGCTGAATGGTTAGGCTTGACCAGCCTGTTACACAGGGATGGCGGAACCTCGATGCCGTACTTCTGCGCGACCGCCATGAACCTCTAGACATCAGGGGACTTCCTCTGGGGAGGACGGGGGGCTGTTACCGGATCGGCTAACATCCCTGCCCAATCGACTTAGAATTATCCTAACTGTACTTCTGCGTCGCTTGCTCCATTATTTCTACCACCCTGGGCACCTCGTCTGGGGTAAAGACGGGGTGGATCTGGACGGTCGCGCCCAGTCCGAGGAAAAGTGGTTCCGCATAAGCACAAAACTCGGGGGCGTCGTCTATGTTGACGACGAGGTAGCCGCCTCGTGCGCCTTCTACGGGTCCAAAGTACGCCGCCTCGGGCTGAAGGTCTTCCATTATGGATTGCAGGGTCGGGGTAAACCGTCCATCCTTCAGCCCCGCGTTTCCCTCCTCCGGTGGAATGCGGAACGTAAGCATTGCGCGCACAGCCTATCTCCTTTCTCTGTGTGCCCGGCAACCTCGATCTCGAGAAGGCCGGATCCGTCACGACAACCACAAAGGTACAACCAGATAACTAGGTGACGCATCAGTGAAATCACGCAACTTGCGCTATATAGCGCCGTACGCAATTTCACCTATTCGGCGTGCTCAGACGAGCTGGTGCTTGTACGCGTAGGCTGTGGCCGCAGCGCGAGAGGACACACCCAGTTTGGTGAAGATGTTGCGCACGTGGCGTTCCACGGTCCTGTCGCTGAGAACCAGCTCCGCGGCGATGGCCTTGTTTGTTTCGCCGGAGGCTACGAGGCGTAGCACCTGCAACTCACGCGCCGTCAGCCCTTGGGCGCCGCTCGGCGCGGTGTCAGAGTCGACCGAGTCAAGGTAGGCCAGGTCAGGCGCCGCTCCCAACCGCTCGAAGATGCCACGGGCAGCCGCGAGCTCCAACGCGGCCGCGTCGTCGTCACCGAGAGCGCGGCAGGCCAGCCCCAAGAGCACACGCACGCGGGCGGCCTCGTAAGGCGCCTCGAGTTCCTGCCACATCTGCCAAGCGCGGCGCAGCGCGGGCAGGGCGTCACGCGCGTCGCCTTCGGCTATGTCGACCGCTCCCTCAGCGTGCGCGGACATCGCCTCCAGCGCGTCGCTTCCTTGGAGTTCCGCGATCCCTTCGAGCTCGCGGCAGGCGGCGCGCGCCGCCTCACCATCGCCGACGGCCAGCATGATCTCTACGTAGGCAGGGAGAAACCTTGCACGCTTGAGGGGCTTGATAGTCTCGCCCACCACCCGGCGTATGGTGGCAGCCGCAGCGTCGCCGTTGCCTTGGGCCAGCCTCAAGAGGGCCAGACCCGGCTGCGGCTCGTAGCCGCACCGGCTTGCCTCTCGGTAGGCTGTCTCGGCCGCGGCGAACTCCCCCTGTAGGCGATGGACCTCCGCTTGTCGGTAGACAGCGTGGCCGAGAGCCCGCTCGTTCAAGACTCCCTGCCTGAAGCGCTCGCCGACCCGATACGCTTCTTCCAGCGCATCCCGCCACGCACCTACGAGCGTCATGATCTCGGCGCGGTGCACCAGGCACAGACCCTTGTGGGCGATCATCTCGGGCTGATCTTCGCACCAACGCGTCAGGGCGGCGGTCCACTCGCGGGCGCGGCGTAGCTCGTACACGCTTTGACAGAACGCGATCGTGTTGCAGTACACGATGCCGGAGACGATCGGCGACAGCTCACCCGCGGTTACGGCAACCATGGTTTCGTCCACCAACCGTAGACCCTCCCCCGTCCTTCCCTGTCTGACGAGGGCGTGGCCCTGCTCCATCAGTGCGATTGCGACCAGGTCTTTATCGCCGAAGCGCTCCCCGATCTCGGCAGCGTCGAGCGCGGTGGTGTGCGCGGCCTCGAAATCACCGCTGAAGACGTGCTGCAACAGAGGGGGGATCAGCAAATAGCCACGCTCGACGCAGTCACGCCCCTCGCGTTCGAGCAATCGCTGCGCGCGAGCGAACCATCCCAAGGCTGGACTCGTCTCGCCGCGGAACAGCAGGTTGTGGCCGATCCAAAAGGCGCAGCGCACGGCGCGCGAGGCGTCGCCAGCATCTAGGTAGGTGTGATGGGCACGCTCCAGGCAGCTCACGTACTCGTCGTCGCGGCCGAGCATGTAGGCAGACCTCGCCAGCAGCTCTAGGTCTTCTGCTCCCAGCGGAGCCACCTGATCGGCGTGTGAGAGCGATTCGTAGGCGTCCATCCACGCCCGCCTCGCATAAGACGTTCGGCCCTGCTCGAGTTCATCGATGGTGTCCGCCACGGCTACTCCAATCGGTACGGCGGAGCGCCTTGACCCGCTTAGCGTCCCAAGGAGGAGCTGAGGCGTCGGCCTTAGTTCCTCCCGGCGTCAACGGCGTAGGTTGCCAATGGCGCCTTCAGAGGATACATGTCTCTTGGAGACAATTATAGCTTCCGTACCAACTTCGCAGGCCCTTTTGTCGCGGGCGCGAGCCCTGCGGTAGAGACGCCATGTCCACCCGGACAACTCGCTGCAGCGTCGCAACTTGTGCTTTGAGCAGGCGGGAGTGCTCTAAAGGACGTCATGCCCCGCCGGGCGAGCTCTTCTCCGAGACCATCGACAATTCGTGACCATCCTCCTGACCTACGGCACGCGTCCTCTTGGCCAGCGAGGGAGAAGTGGTGCATGGCCAGCGGTTTGTGCACGAGACCGTAAGCAATTATCAACGTACCGAAGCCTTAGCGCTCTCCAGCGGGATAGCGTTGGCCGCGACCATAACCTGCCAGGTCGGGGTGGATTGCCTAGGCACCAAGAACGCCGACACCCTAAACGGAACCGCCGCCGAGGACTACATCTACGGGCGCGGTGGCGCCGACACCATCTTTGGCGGAGAGGGCAACGACGATATACACGTGTACGATGGGTACACTACGGACACCGTGTACTGCGGTCCGGGAGAGGAT
>JBKPSF010000026.1:0-5571 GCA_046734875.1 Actinomycetota bacterium
GAGCAGGATGAGCGGTCGTCGAGGCCAATAGAGCGACACGTAGATCCTTGTGGCCTCGACACATCTCTGACCTGGAACATATGACGGGCGAGTCCATGAGCGACTCGACGCTGAGGCGGCTGGTAAGGAGGCTGGACCATAGCCGAAAAAAAGATCACCCCTCGCCTCCGAGCGCGACGAGTTCGTGAGGGGGGCCTGGGGGGTTACGGTCTCTGGGGAGCTTTGCGCCAAGAGGCTCATGTTCTTAAGGACGAGATGGAATCGAACACCTCCCTGCATGAGCTTTACGCCTATCGACGCCCAGAACATAATCAATCGTCACTTCAAACCCTTGCACAAGCGCGCGGGGCTTCCCTCCATACGCTGGCACGATCTGAGGCACACTTGCTTCACGGTCCTGCTCGCCCGCGGCATGCACCCGAAGTACGTCCAGCACCTCGCCGGCCACGCCTCCGTGCAGCTCACCCTCGACCGCTACTCCCACTGGATGCCCTCCATGGGCCCGCAACACCGCCGACGGGATGGACGAGGCCTTGGGCTAGGCGCTCCCTCTGAGTGTACATGGCCAAACGCTGGTGATGGACTATCGCGTTCGACGGTTCGGACTTTTCCCACGCGATGGGGGCAACCGGACGACATTCGACTTGAGCGTGGACAGTGTTGTTGTCAGCTACGTGGTAGAGATCTTCTGCCAACTTCGCGTTTACGGCGTTCTCGGAAGTTGAGATGTGTGGCGAGGGGCATTCGGCGTCGGGTACGGACGACCATCGCATCCTCAGCCGTAAAGGTCTCGCTCGCTTACAGGTGCCGCTACCTCGGCCTCCCCGCCCGCCTTCAGGCGGCGCCTGGCCGAGAACATGGCCCCCTTGGCCGCTTGGGTGGGCGCAAACCGCGAGAAGCCCAACGGTACCTTCATGTTGTCGTAGATGGCCTCCATCCCCCCGCCCATGAAGTAGACCTCGTGCCAGAAGCCCGTACCCCCCGTCTCGCGCACGTAACTCGCCCACCACTCCTTGTGTGGCAGCGACCGCGCCCACGCCTCCATGGAGCCGAAGTCGCGCCAGTACTGGCGCATGCCCAGGTGCGGCGGCAACAGCGAATAGATGATGTTCTCGTGCAACAGCAGCCCGTCGGGTTGCTCGGCGACCGACTTGGCTATCTTGGGTCCGAATCCGAAGAGGGTCTTGAGTCCCCTGAACTCGTTGACCCGCATCCCCAGGTAGATAACCACCAACTCGGGGAACGCGGAGAGGTCCACCGTACGCCTGTCGGTATTGAGCGCCATACCTGTCTGCTCCTCCGTGATAGCTCGACCTACGAGGGCAAGGGGCAGCCTAACAGGGGCTGGCCGGGTTCTCTAGTAGCCAGCCCTATTCACCGGTGTGGAAGGTAACAGCCTGTAGAAAAACGGGCTCTCATCGAGCGTGAAACCCGCGCCCCGGCTAGCACATGGTCTCTCCTCCCACCGTAGGAGGCAGCGCCACCATCATGATGGGCACCAAGATACGCAGCTTTTCCCCATCGCCCAAAGATGTATCGCTTGAGGAAGTGGTCCCGAAAGGCAACTTGCGACCACGGACGCGGCGGCGTAGATGGCGAGGGCGTACATCATGACCCTCTTTCGTCCTATAAGGTCCCCGAGTAGTCCCGCCAAGAGGGCTCCGAACAGGTAGCCGATCAATACGGAGCTACCCAGTAGCCCGGTCTGGCTCGAGGAGAGGGAGAAGACCACCGTCGCCGAAGGCAGGATGAAGGCCACCAGGGCACCGTCCATACCGTCGAAGGTGTAGCCTAGACCCCCCTGGAAGAGCAGCCTTCACTGCGGCCTCGCCATGGGGAGCCTCTCCTGCCGCTGGAGGATGGTCACGCGGTTTCCTCCAGGCCGTTCTTCACTATCCTGCCGCCCTTCATGATGATCTTGAGGATCTTCTCGTCCTGCAGCACGGCCATGTTCTCCAGCGGGTTTCCGTCGACCACGAGCAGGTCCGCCAGCTTGCCCTCCTCTACGGTGCCGATCTCGTCCTCCATCCCGAAGAGTTCTGCGTTGGTCTTCGTGGCCGACACCAGGCTCTCCATCGGGCTCATTACTTCGGTCTTGATCTCGAGTTCGCGCGCCTTGCGATCCTGCAAGGGTCCCAGGAGGTCCGAGCCGGAGGCGATCTTCACGCCTGCCTCGTAAGCGTAGCGCAGCGCCCTTATGCCCACCTCCCTCGCCTCGTCTATTTTGCGGATGACGTTCTCGGGCACCCCGTAGGCGTCTCCTTCCTCCGAGAGTGCCTCGTAGGTGACGAGCGTCGGCACCAGGTAGGCTCCCGAGCATGCGATCATGGCGGCCGTCTCCTCGTCGATAAGGTTGCCGTGCTCTATCGAGCGCACGCCCGCTTCCAGGCAGTTCCTCACGCTTCCGTCGTTGTAAGCGTGGGCCATAACGTATGTGCGGGCAGCCTCTGCCACCTCGACCGCCGCCCTGATCTCGGCGATCTGGTACTGGGTAGCGGCGAGCTCGTCCGCGGGGGACATCGCTCCGCCGGAGGCCATTATCTTTATCTGATCCGCCCCGACCCTGAGTTGCTCCCTGGCGGCCCGCCTCACCTCGTCGGCCCCGTCGCAGACCACCGAGCGCATCCCAGCGGTGGGGCAGAAGATCTCGGGTGGTTGCGTCTCGCTCCGGCGCCGCCAGTCACCATGCCCGCCGGTCTGCGATAGCGGCTTGTCACTTACCAGGAGGCGTGGCCCTTCGACCACGCCGCGCTCTACAGCGGCCTTGAAGCTCCAGTCCGTGCCGCCCGCGTCCCTCACGGTGGTGAAGCCCTGCATGAGGGTATCCGTGAGGATCCCGGCCATGAGTAGGGCGGTCAGGTTCGAGGGATACTCCCTGTGCTGGTCGAGGATGTTGACGTCGACGGCCCCTATGTGGACGTGGGCATCGGTGAGGCCAGGCATGAGGGTCATCCCGGCGCAGTCGATAACGGCGTCGTAGCCGGAGGTGGGAGAACTGTCGGAAGAGCGTACCTCCGAGATCATATCCCCCTCGACCACGACGGAGGCGCGCTCTCGCGGCTCGTCGCCCGTACAGTCTATGAGCAGAGCGTTCGTCAGAAGCATGGTCCCGGTCACTCTACGTTACACCCTCCCCCTGAAGAAGTCGCTTGTCTCGAAATGTACGTTACTCCCTTGCGTGACCTGTCGCAAAGTCCGCGTGCAACGCGGGCCGTGGCACCGCCAGTCGCCGATGGTAAGCTGCCCCGGAGAAACCACGTTTGCTTAGCGCGGCTTTCCGACGGGGTTGGATGGCGCGCAAGGTCGAGGAGGTTCGCGTGCCTTCCGTGTTGATAAGGGACGTGCACGTCCTGGCCGGTCGCGACCTTCGGGAAGGGCGCCAGGACGTCGAGATCCGGGACGGACGACTTCACGACGTCAGGCCGCACCGGCAAGGCGCCCCCGCGCAGGGCATACTGGCGTTCGACGGCGCAGGCATGCACCTGCTGCCTGGCCTCATCGATCTGCACGTCCACCATCCTCTGTGTAGGAGATAAGCTCTCCTTGCAGTGTTTTCTTATGTACGACATGGAGGCTTTGCTAGATGTCGCACATAAGAAAGTTGTGTTGGGCTGGGTCATCCATCTTGCTGTATCTTCATGCATCGCCACTAGATGTTGTTGTCAGGTACGCAGCCTGCAGGTCTTTAGGAGCCATCCTCGAGGCTTTAGACGGTGTTATATACAAGATCCTGCAAGCGAAGTTCGAAGAAAACCCTTCCACGCACTCCAGTGAATACAAGGGCAGGAGGAAGGGCCGGAGCTCCGAGAGAAGACTCCCCGGCCTCGATGAGTAACTACGGTGTGGGCTTATAATGACCGGTTAGGTTGCATCCCCATGAAGGAGGCAAAGCCATGCTGAACTGGCTGAAGTCCCGGTTTGCCGGACCCAAGCCTACGGGGCCTCCTCAGCTCCTGCGAGCCTTCGCCTCCGACCAACCCACCATCTCCCACACCGGCATCCGGGCCGAGAACGGCGCGTGGCGAATAGACGCTGGCGCGGAGGAGCAACCCATACGACTCTTTGAGGTGGGAAACCCCGCCGTGGAGCGGTGTCTGTTGACTTATCGAGCCGAACTGAAGGCGGAAGGCCTCCAAGGCCGCGCCTTTCTCGAAATGTGGTGTCGCCTGCCAGGTCGCGGCGAGTTCTTCTCGAAGGGCTATAAGCAGGCGCTATCGGGCACGGTGGACTGGTCTCGCTACGAGATCCCCTTCTACCTGAAGGAAGGCCAGAAACCGGATCTCATCAAGCTCAACGTTGTGGTCGAGGGCCCGGGCACCGTGTGGCTGCGCAACGTCGAGCTGCTCGAGACGCCGCTGGCGTCGTGAAGGAGCAGGTTGTTTATGAGAAAGTCAGGGAAGGTCAGATCTAGTGCGGGGAGGTGTATAACTCCGTTGTGCAGCATGTTATGCCGCTACGTGCCGCATAATTCCTAGTTGGGCGCTCACAGCTTCAATAAGAGGATTATCGATGACACAACCGATCGTCTACATCGACATTTCCGAGATTCGCGAGGGAAGGCTTGGAGAGCTCGAGTTGGCGATGAGGGACCTGGCTGCGTTCGTAGAGGTGAACATGCCCCGTCTCATCTCGTACGGCTTCTTCCTCGATGAGGACCGAACCCAGATGACGGTCGTCGCGGTTCATCCTGACTCCGCGTCGCTCGAGTTCCACATGGACCGTGGCGGTGCTGAGTTCCGGAAGTTCGCGGACCTCATCGAGCTGTCGAGGATCGAAATCTATGGGCGTGTAAGCGATGTCGTACTCGAGCAGCTACACGAGAAGGCACGGATGCTGGGGAACGGAACGGTAGCCGTGCATGAGCTATACGCAGGCTTCGCACGTTGAACTGAACTTCACCTGTTCGCGTCCGTCCGCTCTCTGAGGGCGTCGCGAGGACCGCCTACTCCCGGACTTCGGAGAATACCCCTTCCACGCACTCCGCTGAATAAGGGCATAAGGAAGGGCCGGGCTGGTACCAGCCCGGCCCTCGCTCTCTCTTGCTTCAGAGTACGAGGTCTATGCGCTCTCCCCTAGCGCCGCTTCTCCTCGCCTCTCCCCAGGAGGTTGTCCGTGACCCCCCTTACCGAATCCGTGACCCCGCCCACCGTATCGGTGACCCCGCCGAGCGGCCCCTTGCCGGGGCTGGACGCCAGGGTGTATAGGTGGTAATCGAACGTCTCGCACAGCTCTCGGCACTGGCCGAGCAACTCCTGCTGGCGGGGCATCTCTCGCCACGCTTGCTGCGCTTGTTGGCTCTCCCACGATCCCAACGAGAGGAACCTCGTGGGATCTTCGGTGCTCCTGACCAACACGAACGAGCCTGCCCCGGGTGCGTTCTCCAACGACCACTCGATGAAGGCATTCCACCTCTGGACGAACTCCTCCTCGCTTCCGGCCCTAACCTTCCATTCGCCCGAGCTGTAGGACTGATCCGTCCTCTCCATCCGTCGTCCTCCTTCCCCACACCCCTTAGCTTTCCAACACGACGATGATGCCACCTCCCGATGTTTGACGCGAACTTCTTAGAAC
>JBKPSF010000027.1:0-5476 GCA_046734875.1 Actinomycetota bacterium
CCCCTAGAGGCTGCGCAGCTGGCGGCTCCAGCCTCGGACAGACCTCTTCGACGAAAGCCTTACATCAAGTCGAGCGTGGTTCGCGCCATCCTTATGGAAGCGGCGTCGATCATCTGTCCGTCTACGCTGGCCGAGCCGGAACCGGCCGCGTTTGCCTCCTCGTAGGCCGCGAGGACTCGTTCTGCCCACTCCACTTCCTCCTCGGTGGGCGAGAAGGCGTCATTGATGGTCTCGATCTGGGCCGGGTGGATACACCACTTGCCGTCGAAACCGAGGGAGCGGGCGACGCGACAACTATCTCGTAACCCTTCCTCGTCTCCGTAGTCGGCGACGGGGCCGTCGAGGACACGCAGGCCGGCGGCGCGGGCAGCGACCACGATGCGTTGCATGGCGTAGTGGAAGCGGTGGCCAGGATACGCCTCGTCCCACTCGTCCCTGGTGCCGATGCTCGTCTGCGGCATGCGCACGCTCGCCGCGAAGTCGCCCGGTCCGAAATGGAGGGCCGTAAGGCGGGGGGTCGCGCGGGCGATGGCGTCCGCGTTGGTCAGGCCCTCGGCGCTCTCTATCTGGGCTTCGAGTCGAATTCTGCCCACGCCCAGGTCCGTCGCCAGCTCCAGTTGGGAGAGCAAGACGGCCACGGCGTGGAGGTCTTCGGGGCGGTTCACCTTGGGGATCATGACGGCGTCGAGGGCGTCGCCTACCGCTTCTGTGACCTCGATCAGGTCGCGGTAAAAATACGGCGTGTCGAGTGCGTTGGCCCGGAAGAACCTCGGGCGACCGCGCCAGTCGAGTTCCTTCAGGGCGCGGACGACGTCCCCGCGGGCTCCGGACTTGTCGTCGGGGGCGACGGCGTCTTCGAGGTCGAGGAAGACGCCATCGGCGTCGGAGGCTAGCGCCTTCTCGACCATCTTCCGCTTCGTGGCGGGGACGGCGAGGAGAGAGCGGGCGGCCCTCATGCTATTTGTCGAGCAGCGTCTCTACCGGCTGTCCGCGCAGGGAGGCGTCGAGGGCTTCCACGGGGTGGACCATCGGGATGCCTTCGTGGCCCATCCTCTTGAGGGAAGATTGGATCTGGAGCATGCAGCCAGGGTTGGAGGTAACTATAATTCGCGCCCCGGTCTTGAGGATGTTGTTCGCCTTGCGCTCTCCCAACTCGGCGGCCGGCTCAGGCTCGACCATATTGTAGATGCCCGCAGAGCCACAGCAGACCTCGGCCTCTTTGATCTCCTTCACGTCCATGCCCGGTATCTGCTTCAAGGTCTTGCGCGGCTGCCGGCGGACGCCCTGCGCGTGAGCCAGGTGGCAGGCGTCGTGGTAGGCGGCCGTGACGGGCAGCGGGTTCCGCTCCGCGACGGGACCGAGCTCCTGCAAGAACTCCGAGACGTCACGGACCTTCGCGCTGAAGGCCTTCGCCCTCTCGGCGTATTCGGGGTCGTCGCGCAGGAGGTAGCCGTACTCCTTCATAGTCGAGCCGCAGCCGGCGGCGTTGACGACCACGTTGTCCAGGTCGAGGTCCTCGAAGGTGTCGATGGTCTTGCGGGCGAAGTCGAGCGACTCCTCCTCGCGGCCGGCGTGGGTGGAGAGGGCGCCGCAGCACCCCTGTTTGGGCGCGATGACCTCGCAGCCTTCGGCGGCGAGGACGCGGACGGTGGCGGCGTTCACGGGGGAGAAAAACACCCGCTGTACGCAGCCGGTAAGGACGCCGACGCTGCGGCGTTTCTCGCCCGAGGGTCCGGTTACTTCCGGGATCTTCTCTTCCTTCGGCAGGTCGGGCAGGAGCGCTTCCATCGCGCGCATCCTGGCCGGGATGCGTTGCATGATGCCGGCCCTGCGGAGCTTGTCCCCGATGCCGAAACGCTGGTAGAGGCGCATGGGGGCGGCGACGGCCCTCAGGCGGTTCGGGTAGGGGAAGAACTGGAAGATCATGTTCCTGAACGCCTTGTCGTCGGTCCTGCGCTCGTAGCGGCGCTCGACCTGCCCCCGCGTGGCCTCGATGAGCTTGTCGTACTGCACGCCCGAGGGGCAGGCCGTGACGCAGGCCATGCAGCCGAGGCAGAGGTCAAAGTGGCGGACCATCTCGTCGTTCATCGGCTCCTCGGTGAGGCCCTTGTTCATGAGGTAGATGCGCCCGCGCGGGGAGTCCATCTCCTCCCCGAAGAGGACGTAGGTAGGGCAGGTAGGCAGACAGAAGCCGCAGTGGACACAGTCGTCTATGAGGTCCTTCTCCGGTGGGTGGTGGTCGTCGAAAGCGGGGAACGTGTAGGAGCCGCTCTCCGCCCGTGCTTTACCGATGGTCTGTTGGATGGTATCGCTCGCCGCGCGTGTAGTCTGTCCGATATCTTCGGGGCTTCCGGCGCCTATAGCCCCGGCCATCGCCTCGTTGCCCGTCGTGCCTTCGGGGTTTCGCCGCTCGGTAGCATCCGTTGCGGCGTACTGGTCCTCCCCTCCGGAACCGTTGCGTTCGGTCACTAGATGCCTCCCAGGAATCTACCGGGGTTCATGGTGTACCCCGGGTCGAACTTCTCCTTTACCCGCCGCGTGAGGCCGAGGTAATCCCCCGACGAGCCCCACACGTCCAGCCTCTCTTTGATCGAGAGGGGTGCTTCTTGCACGACCACGCTTCCGCCCCTGCGGACCCGGATCTCACGCACCTCCTCGACGACATCGACGAGTCCTTCGTCCTCGCCGGAGAGGCCCGCGAAGGTAACCCCGGTCCCGGCGTGGCCCGAGAGCCTGACCTCGACTCCCGCGCGCTCCGCCGCCCGGAGAACGGAGTCCAGAACGGCAGCTAGCTCGGAGGGCGGGGCCCCGATCTTGAGGGCTACGTCGCCCGTCGCCCAGGGACGGCGCGCGAAGCTCTCCCAGAACTCGTCGCCGTCGTCCTTGCCGAGTACTTTCGCCTCGCCGTGGGAGCGCAGGAGGTGGGTCGCGGCGGAAGATTGCGCCTCCACGGCCGGTTCAATGCCCTCGAAGAGGGCGGCGATCACGCCGCGGTCGTTCTCCCAGCGCATCTCCAGCGCGTCGAGCACGAACTGGCTCACAGGGGAGTGCGTGAGGGCCTGCGCCACCTCCGGAATCTGCGCGGGGTCGTCCACCTCCAAATAGACGGTCCTGGCCGACTCACGGATAGGATGGAGCCTGAAGTTCGCCTCCACGATGACACCGAGGGTACCCAGGGAGCCCGTGAACAGCTTGGAGAGGTCGTAGCCGGCCACGTTCTTGACGACCTTGCCGCCGGCCTTCGCCACCGTGCCGTCGGCCAGCACCAGCTTGATGCCGATGATGAGGTCCCTGATGGTGCCGTATCTGAGGCGCCTGGGCCCCGAGGCGTTGGCCGCCACGATCCCGCCGACGGTGGCACCATCTTCCGGAGGATCGACGCCAAGCATCTGGTCCGACTCGGCCAGGCTCTCCTGCAAGTCTTGCAACCGCAGACCCGCCTGGGTGCGTACGATCTGGTCTCCGGGAACGTGCTCGATGATGGCGTCCATGCGCGCGGTGCTGAGGATGAGGTCCACCCTCCGGGGGGGATTCCCGAGGCCCGTTTTCGTCCCGCCGCCACGCGGGGAGACGGTGAGGTCCTCGCGGCTCGCGAGCTTCATGATCTCGCTCGTCTCCTCGATCGTCGCCGGCTCGACGATGAGGGAGGGCTCGACGCCGTCAACGGCGTCGGCGGCGAAGGCCTGCCTGACGTGCTCCTCGCCTACGATTGCCTGCAGTTCTTCCGTGGGTACGTTCTGCGTCTGCATTAGAAGTTCTCCGCCAGTCCGGCCTTCTGGATCGGGTGCATGTGGAACGGACCAGGGCGTTCGCCGCAGAGTCGCGGTGTCGGGAAGATTTTGCCCGGGTTGCAGATCCTGTGCGGGTCGAAGGCGCACCTGAGGAGCTGCATCACGTCCATGTCCTCCGTCGTGAACATCTGGGGCATGTACTTCATCTTGTCCCGCCCGATGCCGTGCTCGCCGGTCAAGGACCCGCCGTGCTCGAGGCAGGCGAAGACGATCTCACCCGCCAAATCTTCGGCCTTCTCCGCCTCGCCGGCGTCGTTATCGTAGAGGACGAGTGGATGGAGGTTGCCGTCACCGGCGTGGAAGACGTTTGCGACCCTGAGGCCGTACTCCTCGCTCAGCTCGGCTATCTTTTTCAGCACCGTCCCCAGCTCCGTGCGCGGGACGACCCCATCCTGAACGTAGTAATCGTTGGAGATGGAGCCCATCGCGCCGAAGGCTGCCTTGCGCCCCTTCCAGAACAGGGCGCGCTCCTCGTCGTCCTCGGCGACCCTTATCTCCGAGGCGTCGTTCTCCTCGCAGACCCTTATGACCTCATCGAACTGGTTCGCGACCTCGGCCTCGGGCCCGTCGAGCTCGACTATCAGGATCGCGCCCGCCTCCGGGAAGCCGGGCGAGACCTGCTTTTCGACAGCCTCGATGGTGAGCGCGTCCATCATCTCGATGGCGGCCGGCACGATGCCGCCGCCGATGATCCCCGAGACAGCCCCACCGGCCTCCTCCGTGTCCTTGAAAGCCGCAAGCAGCGTCCTCACGGCCTCGGGCTGGCGCAATATCCTGAGCGTTATCTTGGTCGCGATGCCCAGAGTGCCCTCCGAGCCGACGAAGGCGCCGAGTAGTTCGTAACCCGGGGCGTCGGGAGACTTCCCGCCGCCGATGTGGACCACGGAGCCGTCGGGCAACACGACCTCGGCGCCCATTACGTGGTTGGTGGTGAAGCCGTATTTCAGGCAGTGGACGCCGCCGGAGTTCTCTGCCAGATTTCCGCCGATGGAGGAGACGATCTGGCTCGCCGGGTCTGGGGCGTAGTAGTAGCCCTCATCAGCGACCTCCTGAGAGACCCACACGTTTATGACGCCGGGCTCGACGACGATGCGCCCGTTCGGGATGTCCACCTCCAGGATACGGCGCATCCTGGTAAGGACGATGAGGACGCCGGATTCGACGGGGAGTGCTCCTCCCGAGAGGCCAGTGCCCGAACCGCGCGCGACGAAGGGGATGCCTTCTTCGTAGCAGGTTTTCACTACTTGCTGGACCTGTTCGGCGGATTCCGGGAGGACGACGAGGTCGGGGACCACGCGGTAGTTCATCAGGCCGTCGCACTCGTAGGTCCTGAGCTCCTCGTGCTTGTGGATCACACCCTCGGGCCCGAGGATCTCCTGCATCGTCTCTATGAGCTGCCCCCGGTCCATGCAAGCCTCCTTCTCTCAGGTGCCTATCTCGTGCCCCGATGACTCTTCCACGAGCGTCAGGAGCGCGGAGTGGTCCTGGTCCCCTCTTCCCCTCATCTTCAACGTTTCAAGCATCTGATCCACCACGGCCGTGACGGGAAGGGTTACCCCGTACTCCCTACCGGCCGCGAGCGCTATCCCCAGGTCCTTGTGGTGCAATTCTACCCGAAAGCCAGGATCGAAGGAGTGAGAGAGCATCTTCTCCCGCTTGACCTCCATGACCTTGTTGCCGGCAAG
>JBKPSF010000028.1:0-2482 GCA_046734875.1 Actinomycetota bacterium
GGACCGCCCGATAGAAGTCCCTCGAGAGGTTACGAAGACGGCTCCTGACGCCCTTGTTGTGGGCGCCGCGCTTGACGCTCTGCTTGTCGCGTTTGGATGGTGCTGGCACGCTGGCTCCTCCGATATAAAACTAGCCTAACCGGAAAAATGTAACACAAGCAGAGCAAAGCGGCAATCATGGTAGAATCTTCGGGTGAACAACATCGAACGCACCCGCAATTTCTGCATAATCGCGCACATAGACCACGGAAAAAGCACCCTCGCGGACCGGCTCCTCGATATAACCGAGGCCGTCCCCGAACGCGAGCGGATGGACCAGATTCTGGACACCATGGAACTGGAACGCGAGCGGGGCATAACCATCAAGGCCCAGGCAGTTCGCGTCCTTTACAAAAGGGCAGACGGCGAGTGGAACCTGAACCTCATAGACACCCCGGGCCACGTCGACTTCGCTTACGAGGTCTCGCGCGCCATCGCGGCCTGTGAAGGAGCCCTACTTATCGTCGATGCGAGCCAGGGTATCCAGGCCCAGACCCTCGCCAACCTCTACCTCGCCATGGGGCACGACCTCGAGATCATCCCCGTCCTGAACAAGATAGACCTCCCCATCGCGGACGTAGAGTCCGTGACAGAAGAGCTCGTGGAACTCCTCGGCGTCGAAGAAGAGGAGATCATCAAGATCTCAGCCAAAACAGGCGAGAACGTGACGGGTGTTCTCGACGCCATCGTGGACCGCATCCCGGCGCCACAGACCGAACATGAGGAGACGCGTGCCCTCATCTTCGACTCCCACTACGACCCCTACCGCGGTGTGATCTCCCTGGCCCGCCTCTTCGACGGCGAACTCGAGAAGGGCGATAAAGTAAGGGCCATGGGGAGCGAGGAGCAATTCGAGCTCCTCGAGGTCGGCTGCTACTCCCCGAAAGCGACGGCCATCCCCGTCCTCGGCAAGGGCGAGGTAGGCTACGTGATAGCCGGCCTCAAAGACATCGAAGCCCTGCGTGTCGGCGACACCGTGACGCGGGTAGACGACCCGGCCTCGGAGCCCCTACCCGGCTACGCGAGGGCACTACCTACGGTCTTCTCCGGCCTCTACCCGACGGAGGGCGACGACTTCGAGCGGCTCAGGGACGCCCTCTCGAAACTGCAGTTGAACGACGCTTCGCTGTTCTTCGAGCCGGAGAACAGCAGGATGGGCTTCGGGTTCCGCTGCGGTTTCCTCGGGCTCTTGCACATGGAGATCATCCAGGAGCGCCTCGAGCGCGAGTTCGACCTCGACCTCATAGCCTCCTCCCCGAGCGTGAAGTACGAGGTCGTAGTGGAAGGGGACTTGATCGAGGTCACCAACCCCAGCGAGCTGCCCGAGATCTTCGACGAGATCAGGGAGCCCATCGTGCGCGCGACCGTAATATGCCCCAAAGAGTACGTCGGCGCCGTAATGGGCCTCTGCCACGAAAAACGCGGCATCTCCATCGGCATGGAATACATCTCGACCCGCCGCGTCCAGCTCACCTACGACCTCCCCCTGGCCGAGATCATCACCGACTTCTTCGACGCCCTCAAAAGCCGCACCAAAGGCTACGCCTCCTACGACTACGACCCGGTAGGCTACGAGCCATCCGACCTCGCAAAAGTCGAGGTCCTGGTCTCCGGCGACACCGTGGACGCGCTCTCCATAATCGTCCACCGCGACAAGGCCTACCACCGGGGCCGCGCACTGGTCGAAAAACTCAAGGAGCTGATCCCCCGCCAGCAGTTCGAGGTCCCCGTCCAGGCCACGATGGGCAAACGCATCATCGCCCGCGAGACCGTCCGAGCCTACCGCAAGGACGTAACGGCCAAATGCTACGGCGGTGACATCACCCGCAAACGCAAGCTCCTGGAACAACAGAAAAAAGGCAAACGCCGCATGAAGCAGGTCGGCAGCGTGGAGATACCGCAAGAGGCCTTCCTCGCCGCACTACGAATCTAGCACGCTGCCTTCGGCAGCTTGTCAGCACGCTCGGCCTCCGGCCTCGCTTGTCAGCACGGCGCCTGGCGGCGCCTTTCAGCACGCCTGCTTCGCAGGCTTTCAGCTTTTTGGGCGTTGCGGCCTCGCCCGGTCGCGCTCGACGAACCGCTGCTTCAAGCGGTCGGGATCGACGCTTAGCGCATCGCACCGAGACTACTTCCTGAAAGCGAGCCCGGAGGGCGAAGCGTGCTGACGAGCGAAAGCCTTTAGGCTTGAGCGTGCTGACAAGCGACCGAAGGGAGCGTGCTGACAAGCTGCCGCAGGCAGCGTGCTGCGCCGCGCTACGCTAGTAGCGTAACCGCGCACCAACTCGCGGGCGGGGCGTAACCTGCTGCTATAATCCGCGCAGGTCTTGCGGCGAGCGAGAGTGGTGGAATGGTAGACACGCTAGATTTAGGATCTAGTGCCTTAGGGCGTGCGGGTTCAAATCCCGCCTCTCGCACATCGCCGCCCCGGTCGGGCCGGTCAAGA
>JBKPSF010000029.1:0-5244 GCA_046734875.1 Actinomycetota bacterium
CTCGGGTGACCTCGTCTACGCGAACTTCGTTTTCTGGGGCATACTCGACCTGATCATCGCGGCACTCGCGGTCTATGCGGGCGCAGACCTCCTGCGAGGGGGGGCATTCGGCATCACGGTGGGCTTCCTCTTCGCCGGCCTCGGCGCGATCAGGTGGCTGTTCGTCATCCCTGCGGCCCCGATACTAGCGGTCGTGGTCATCGCGTTGTGCGTGATGGTGATCTACGGCCTTGCCAGATACGCTGACGAGGCCGCCTGAGTGCCCTCCGGCATAGGGCGTTGACTCATAAGCCCATAGCAATCACCGAAGTGGGCGGGGGATTCCGCCCGCTTCGGCTCTACCGAACGCCCCGCCACCCGGCAAGCGCGAAAGGAGGCGGAAGTGCCCGAAGCAGCAGTAGGCAGGCGGCCTCGTACGAGCGGCGCGGGGTCAGCGGCAAAGTAGTGCGGCGCCGGTTACGCGGTCTACGACCCCGTGGGCCAGAAGATTGGCAGCGCGGAGCAGGTTTTCGTGAACCTGGGCGAGAGCCGAAGTACATCAGGGTACGCATCGGCTTCCTCTTTACCAGCGCGGTGCTGATCCCCGTGCAGTTCGTCGAAACGGACGATGAAGACAAGACCCTCATCCTGAAGTAGGAGTCGATCGCGTCCCCGGAGGCACCTGGTCTACATTTCCAACGTGAGAGGGAGGTCTCCTCCTTGATCGGGCCTCGATATACAGCTAACGCGTGTACCCAAATAGTGAGGAGAGTAGCGAATGGCGACACTATCGGTACTGAAGTTCAACGACCCTTACGGGGCAGAGAGGGTCATGATCGCCCTGCAGGGCATGCAGGAGCGGGAGATAATCACCCTGGAGGACGCGGCGGTTGTGAGCTGGCCCCAGGGCAACAGGAAGCCCACAACCCGCCAGCTTCATAGCACCGCCGCAGCCGGCGCGGGATGGGGGGCCTTCTGGGGATTCCTGTTCGGGCTGATCTTCTTCGTGCCATTCCTCGGCGCGGCGATCGGTGCCAGTATGGGCGGAATGACGGGTGCGTTGGCCGACGTAGGCATCGACGACGACTTCATCAAGCAAGTCCGCGAGAAGGTCACGGAGGGTACGTCTGCGCTGTTCGCCCTCACCAGCGGGGCTACGGCTGTCGACAAGGTTGTCGACGAGTTGAAGTACTATGACTTCGAGATCATCTCGACCAACCTGCCGGAGGAGCAGGAGCAGAAACTGCGCGAGGCCTTCGCACACGAAGGGTAGCAAGTGCCGGAAGCACTGTGTGGCGGTCCAGACCGCCCCACGGCGCATGTTCGGAACGCTGGCTTCACGGGATGACAGCGCAAGGAGAAGGGGTGTTTTCAGCAGGCGTAAGAATCAGAGTCGCACGACGGGAGCCCGCGTTGGCAGAGAGGCCCAAAATCTGTGCTAGTCAGCTCTTCGGCACCATCCTCCCGCACGCAATCGACGGGGTCGCTTCCGCGTTCGCTTCCGCGTTGCGAGAGCCACTGCGAGGAGAATATCCATGAGCGAGCTTCTCCCTGGCTGGGCTCCTCGTACTTGCCATCGGCGGCACTATCATGCCTCCCTTGCTCCTCCTCGCGATCCTGTTCCTGGATTCCCGGCGGCCGGGTTCCTGCTTGAAGGTCGGGATTCTGCTCCTCCTCGGGTTCAGAAGCCTGTTCAATGCTCCCGATCCCGATGCGTCCCCGCCGAGGTGGATGGAGTCGATAGACTCCATGTCGCCGCCAAGGGCGTTCGGGTTCGGTATGGTTCTCTTCCCGCTGCAGGTCAAGAACCTCGCGATCTTCCTCACGTGCCTGAACCTGATCATCGCGTCGAACCTCGGCACCGAAGGCAGCATCCTGGCTCTGATGCTGGTGGTCCTGGTCGTCGCCATCCCGGTCCTCGGGCTCATTGGCCTCTATGCGGCCGCGCCCGGGCGTGCCTCGACGATGCTGGGGTCGGTGCGCACGTGGATGAGAAAGCACAACCGCACGATCACGGTCGCGGTCTGCTTAGTGTTCGGAGCGTTCTTTCTCGTCAGTGGGCTCTCGAGAGCGTAGTTTATGTGTACTCACCCGAGACCCGCGATGGGCACGGTTATTGCCCCACCGATGCAGCGCTTGTTGCAACCTAGAGAACGGTAGGAGCTACGGACATGAACGACGAAAATGCCACACATAGGAGCACAGGGGCGGAACCTCTGCCGAAACCGGAAACGACACCTACGCAACCCAATGCGTCCATGCCAAGCAAGGATGCCGGGTGGGCAGGAGCCTCGCCTTCTCAGGTGATGCGCACGGTGGCCATAGCCCTTCTGACCACGGCCGTGGTGCTTGGCGCGTTCTTCTTGCTCTGGCAGGTCAGGACCTTCATTGGCTGGTTCGTCATTGCCCTATTTCTGGCGGCGGTGCTCAACCCCGCCGTAAACTGGCTCCAGCGCCGCCACAGGCTCATGAAGCGTCCCCTCGCCATAGCGCTCACCTACCTGGGGCTATTGGTGGCGCTGCTCCTGGTGGTAGGGATCTTCCTGCCCGTGCTGGTCGACCAGATAAACGGCTTCATCAAATTCGTCACCACCGCGGCCAACGCCCCCCAGGGGCCAACCAAATACATCGAGGGGCTCGCCAAGGATAACGGCCTCGGGGGGCTCTTCCACAGGTTCAGCGACCAACTCGACGAGCTCAGGAAGCAGCTGGGAGGGCTGCTCCAGAACCTCCTGTCCTCCACCGGGCAGATAGCACTTAGCGTGGCTGGGATGATCGCCGCGCTGGCTACCGTCCTTACGCTCACCTTCTTCCTGCTCCTGGGCAGCGAGCGCTACGTCAACGCCGGGGTAGGGCTCTTTCCCGAAAGACACCAGCCTCTCGTAAGGCGCCTCCTCTCCCAGTCGGCGGGGGCGATCAGCGGCTACATCACGGGCAACCTCGCCATCAGCGTGATCTGCGGTATCACCACCTTCATCGTGCTGCTTATCCTTGGCATGCCCTACGCCGCCCCGCTGGCACTCCTGGTCGCCGTTCTGGATCTCATACCGCTGGTGGGGGCGACGCTGGGCGGTGCGTTGCTGGTGATTGTGGGGCTGTTCGTGGAGCCGTGGAAGGCGGTGGTGCTACTCGTCTACATCGTGGTCTACCAGCAGGCCGAAGGCAGCCTGCTGCAGCCGATCGTCTACAGCAGAGCCGTACACCTCAACGGGCTGGTGATCCTGATCGCGCTGCTGGTGGGCGGGCAGCTGCTCGGTATCCCGGGCGCGTTGCTGGCCATCCCTGTGGCCGAGATTATTCGCATAGTAGTCACTGAACTACTGGCTTACCGACGCATGCCGCCAGAAGCGAATGAGCCCGCCATCGCGTCGTCGCCAGCGTCGTCGCCACCTACTACATCTGAGTGAGCTAACCGTGGTAGCCGGTTAGGGAAAGGAGGTTGGAGAGCGACGGAAGATTGCGAACCAAGGCGGGAAGACGGCTGCGTCAGGAGTAGGAGGGACCACTCAAGATAGGTTGGATAGTCAGTGCACCGAGTTTGGCAACTGAGCCAGGCGCAAACCGAAAGGCTTAAGGTCATGAACGAAGCCTCCAGAAACCCCGCAGACGGCAAATCCGGCATCGGCGAGACCATAACTACCGCGCTGCGTCAGCCCTCCTTCTTGCGGGTGATGCTCTTGCTAGCCGCGCTGGTGGTCGTGTTCACCGGGATGCGGCTGGCCGCGCCGATCCTGGATCCGATCTTCTTCGCGGTGGTCCTGGCGCTCCTGTTCAGCCCGATCTACGCCTGGGTGAGGCGGCGTGGGGTCCCTACCCCCCTTGCCCTGGTCATCATGCTCGTGGGGCTAACGGTCCTCTTCCTCGGGATCGCCGGGATCATGGGCGTCTCCATCGCCAGGTTCAGCGGGGAGATCGGGTCCTACACCGGCAAGCTGAACGATCAGCTGGCCAACATCCAGAGCCTGACCAAGAACCTGGGGGTCTCTAAAGCAGATCTGCAAAAAGCACTCAGTCCCAGCGCCCTAACAGGGGCCATCGGCGCTATCCTCTCCGGCGTCGCCGACTTCCTGAGCGACCTCTTTCTGATCCTGATCATCGTGCTGTTCTTGCTCGCGGAGGGTCCCGCCATGATGAACCGCCTGCGCGCCAGCACAACAACCGATCATCCCCAGGTGGAGCGACTGACCGTCTTCGGCCGGAGCGTCATTCGCCAACTAGGGCTGCGCGCCATAGTAAACCTCGCTACGGCGACCGGAGTGGTTCTCTTGCTTTTCGTGTTGAGGGTCGACTTCCCGCTGATGTGGGGCGTCCTGGCCTTCTTCCTTAGCTTCATACCGTGGATCGGGTTGCCTCTTGCGGTGGCTCCAGCAGTGGTTCTGGCCTTTGCCGAGCACGGGCTCACCAACGCGTTGTTGGTCATAGCAGGGGTGACGGTGATCAACATACTGGCCGAGAACGCGCTCTCGCCGATGCTTATGGGACGGGGCTTGAGCATCTCGCCGACGGTCCTCTTTTTAGGGTTCATCTTCTGGGCGTGGTTGCTGGGCGGACCCGGGGCGTTCCTGGCTGCGCCGCTTACGATCTTCCTGATCTTGATGCTGGACACCTTCTCGGAGACGCGCTGGCTAGCGAACGTTATGGGCATGGGTGGCCCCGAGCCCGACGCCCCTGACCCCGAGGAGCCGGCGGTCGGGCCCACCGAACGCCCGAGCGTGAGTCCCTAGCAAAACGGACGCTGCGAAAGGCATGCGCGGTCGGAAGAATAGCGGGATCATCGAACTAGGCCGACGCTCGATCCTGAGTTTCTTCTTCGAGCATCCCATGGCCACCTACGCGGCCGCGCTAGCCTACCGCGGGCTATTCGGGCTCTTCCCCTTCCTGTTGATCCTGGTCGTGCTCGTTGGCTTCCTGGGTCTCACAGACTACCTCGACAAGGCAATGGACAGCGCTAGCACACAAACATACAAGCACGTCCCACAGCAACTCGAACCGGTGGTCGAGCCGGCCAGGGAGCAGGTCCAACCGCTGCTAGGGATGCTCGAACGGGCCGAGAAGCGTGCGGGAGGCGAGCTGCTCTTCTTCGGGGTGGGCGTCGCGCTGTGGTCCGTCTCGGCGGTAGCCCGCACCCTCACCGAGGCCTTCAACGTAGCCTACCAGGTCGACGAGACCCGACGCTGGTGGAAACAACTGCTGCTCTCCCTGGCCTTCGGCCCCGTCCTGGCGCTCGTGGTGCTCGTCTCCGTCGCACTGATGCTGATAGGGCCG
>JBKPSF010000030.1:0-17555 GCA_046734875.1 Actinomycetota bacterium
GGTGGTGGCTACCTCCGAACCGGCCAGCGGCGGCTTCGTGATGTACACCTCGACCCAGGTTCCCCACTTCGTAAAGGACATCCTCACCGCCATCTGCGGGCTCCCCGACAGCAGGCTCCGGGTGGTGGCCCCTGATGTGGGTGGGGGGTTCGGGGCCAAGCTCAACGTCTACGCCGAGGAGGCGCTGGTGCTGGCGCTCACCCGCAAGATGGGCGTACCGATCAAGTGGATCGAGGACCGCACCGAGAACTACCTTGCGAGCACCCATGGTCGCGGGCAGGTCCAGTACATCGAGCTGGCCGCGAAGAGGGATGGCACTATCCTGGGCATGAAGGTCCGGCTCCTGGCGGACATGGGGGCGTATCTGCAACTCCTCGGTCCCGGCATCGCCATCTTCGGCTCCTTCACGTACCCGGGCCTCTACACCTTCGACGCCTACTCCTTCGAGTGTACAGGGGTCTTTACCAACCTCACCCCGACCGACGCGTACAGGGGAGCAGGCCGCTCGGAGGCGGCGTACGCGCACGAGAGGATAATGGACGATCTCGCCCGCGAGCTGGAGATGGACCCGGCGGAGCTGCGGCTAAAGAACCTGATCCCACCGTTCGACGAGCCGACCACGACCCCGGCCGGCGTCATGTACGACTCAGGCGACTACGAGACCTGCATGCGCCGGGCCCTCGATCTCGCAGACTACGACGAGCTGCGCGCCGAACAGAGACGCCGCCGCGAAGCCGGGGACGTCAATCAGCTCGGCATCGGTATAGGCAACTTCACCGAGAGCGGCGGCCTCTCGCCCTCGAAGGTCGCTGCAGGCGTCCGCCTGCAGAGCGGCGGCTGGGAGGCGGCGACCGTGCGGATGCGCGTCTCGGGTAAGGTGGAGGTGGTTACAGGCACCTCGCCCCACGGCCAGGGGCACGTAACCTCCTGGTCCCAGATAGCAGCCGACGCCCTCGGGGTGGACGTGGACGACGTGGAGGTCTTCCACAGCGATACAGCCATGGCTCCCTACGGCCGCGACACCTACGGTTCGAGGAGCCTGGCCGTAGGCGGCGTCGCGGTACACCTCGCGGCTGAGGAGGTCATCGAGAAAGGCAAGAAGGTGGCGGCCCACATGCTGGAGGCCGCCGATGAGGACATCGAGTTCGAGGCTGGTCGGTTCTCGGTTGCGGGCTCTCCGGACCGCAACGTAACCATCCAGCAGGTCGCGGGCGCGGCCTACCTGGCCGACAACCTTCCCGAAGGCATGCAGCCGTTGCTTAGCGCCGATTACGTCTTCGACCCGCCCAACTTCACCTGGCCCTACGGAACCCACGTCTGTGCCGTGGAGGTGGACACCGAGACCGGCGAGGTTGGGATATCCACCTACGTGGCCGTTGACGACTGCGGCCCCGTGGTCAACCCCGCGATCGTTGACGGGCAGTTGCACGGCGGCATCGCCCAGGGCATCGCGCAGGCCCTCTACGAGGAAGCCGTCTTCGACGAAGAGGGCAACCCGCTGACGACCACGATGGTGGACTACATGATCCCCGGCGCATCAGAGATACCGAACTTCATCCTCGACAGGACGGAGGTCCCATCGCCAACCAACCCGATGGGCGTAAAAGGCATCGGCGAATCGGGAGCCATAGCCGCCCAGCCGGCTGTCATAAACGCGATCGTGGATGCGCTCTCCCACGAGGGCGTAACCCACATCGACATGCCCGCCTCACCCGCTAAAGTGTGGCAAGCCCTGCAACAAGCCCGCAACCCGGCCTGAGTTCAGCACAAAGCAGATGGTTGAAGTCGCGATCATGGGTACCGCTCCGATCACCTGCCCAACAACCGCACACGCACTTACTGGGACGCCCTGGAGGCGATGGCCTGCTCGGTCGTGCCGCCGCCTGCAGCAGGACGAGTAAGGGTGGCGGGACGTTAGTCGCCGGTAGATAATGGCGCGATGGCGGATCGCGCGAAGCTCATCGGTTTCAACCACGTCGCCCTCGAGGTCGGGGACATCGAGGAGGCTCTGGAGTTCTACGGACGCCTCTTCGACATCGAGCTGCGGGGACGCGGGCCCAGGATGGCGTTTATAGACGCTGGAGACCAGTTCCTCGCCCTCGCCGAGAGCGACGATGGCCCGCCGGACGGCCGCAGACACATCGGGATGGTCGTCGACGACAGACGAGTCGTCCGGCGCGCCTTGAGGGAGATGGGGGTGGAGATACTGCCAGGCAGGGGCCTCGATTTCCTCGACCCGTGGGGCAACCACTGGCAGGTCGTTGACTACTCGGAGATACAATTCACCAAAGCGCCCGAAGTCCTCGGAGGCATGGGCCTCGCAAACTTGAAGAAGTCCCGGAAAGCTCTCGAGGAACTCCGCAAAAAAGGCCTCGCCCCCGAATAGTGCCACCACCATCGCCGGGCCACGAACTACGAAGGCTGAAAGCTGACCGCTGACAGCGCGGTTCGCTAATGCGAACCACACAAGAAAGGAGTTTCTCTTGTTCGACACCACTACAGAGGCCGGGAAGCGGGCTGTGGAGAGGCTGCAGGAAGAAGAAATTTCGTGGATGACTACCGTCCGCTCGGACGGCCAGCCGCAGACGGTTCCCGTGTGGTTTCTCTGGGACGACGGGGGTTCCTGATCTACTCCCAGCCCAACCGCCAGAAGCTCAAGAACATAGCCAGGAACCCCCACGTCGGCCTGAATCTGAACTCCAACGCGCAGGGCGGCGACGTCGTACGCCTGGAAGGAACGGCCACGATAGACGAGGACGCCCCGCCGTCGAGCGAGGTACCGCCCTACGTCGAGAAGTACCGCGACGCCATAGCCCGCATAGGCTACGACCCGGAAAGCTTCGCCCGGGCGTACTCCGTGGCGGTGAGGGTCACACCAGAACGCTGGCAGGTGTGGTAGCACGCCGCCTGCGGCGGCTTGTCAGCATTTCAGGTGAGACGGGAGGGCGCGTAAGCGGGGTTTCGTACTGTGCCGGGCGGTGCCGGCACGTCAGCACGCTTCTGGCTGTGCGACCTGAAATGTTGACCGGCTGTAATGCTGACGTGCTTTTTACGACCACTGGGTTTTGGGGCGGTCCTGGGGCTCGCCGTCTACTTCGAGGTCTACCTTCTCGTTGAAGAAGCTGAGGTTGTCCCGGATCTTCGCGGCGGCGGGTATGGGCTCGGGGTAGCGCCAGACGAGATCTTCTATCGTCTCGCCGCCGGCTTCGACCGAGTGGTACGACGCGGTTCCTTTGTAAGGGCATTGCGTCTGTTTGTCGCTCGGGACGAGGGCGTCTTCGCGCACGTCCTCGGGCGGGATGTAGTAGCGCGGCGGCAGTCCGGTCTCGAACAGGATCGTGGGCCGATCCGTCTCCGCGACGACCTCCCCGTTGAGCGAGACCTTGACGTTCCTGGAGCTCTCTAGCACATCGACCCTGTGATAAGGGTCTCGGGGATGCACGAAGACCTCTTCGTCTTCCTCGTACCAGTGGTCCACCTTCCGCCAGTAGAACGCGAGGTAGCCCGAGATCTGCGGCGCCGACTCTATGGGCTCGGGGTACGACCAAACGGCGTTCGCGGCGACCTTCTCGCCGACCCGCACCGACCAGTAGGAGGCGTCGCCCTTGAAGGGGCAGTGCGTCGTGTGGTCCGTGACCTCGAGGAGGTCCATCCGCACGTCTTCCTCGGGGAAGTAGTAGACGGGCAGGTGTCCCTTCTCGTGCATCAGCTTCACGCGGCGGCTGTCGGCCACGGTCTCGTCGCCGAACACGACCCTCACCCGTCGCGGGGAGTCCTCGAAGAAGAGTACGTGGTCCCTCGGGGCCCTCACCTCGAAGTTGAACGCCTTCTCGCCCTGGTCGCCGAACGGCCCTGTCCCTATTGTCAGCGTCATGGTGTGCTCCTCTCTCGAACTGCTACGCCAGCATGTTTTATACCCGCGATCCCAAAGTGCCATCCTGTGTCGCCAGCGCAGGGGGCGTATACTGGCTGTGCCCCCGCAGGGGCGACCGGTGCGTCTTCACAGCTTATGCCCAACCCAAGGCGGAGAGAAACCGGACGCCGGCGTGCCGTCCCGCGTCCGGGCCAGAAGTGACGCAAACGTACCGGGAAAGGGAAAAAGATGCTTCGGGAGACTGGCACGGCGGAGGTCAACGGCGCGCGGATTCACTACGAGATCACGGGAGACGGCGAGCCGCTCGTGCTCGTACACGCGGGGATCGCGGACAGCAGGATGTGGGAAGCGCAGGTCGCACCCTTCGCCGAACGGTACAGGGTGATACGCTACGACCTGCGCGGCTTTGGGAAGAGCGAGATGGTCGAAGGACCGTTCGCGCATTACGAAGACCTCTGCGCTCTTTTGGATTTCCTGGGTGTCGAGCGGACGCATCTCGTGGGCTGCTCGATGGGGGGTGGGGCGGTGCTCGACTTCGCCCTTGAATACCCGGAGAGGGTGGGGGACCTCGTCCTCGTCGGTTCGGCCGTCGGCGGGTTCAGGCCCGAGTTCGGCCCCCCCAAAGAGTGGGACGAACTCGTCGCCGCCGACGAAGCCGGAGACCTGGAGCGCATCTCCGAGCTTGAGGTCAGGATGTGGGTGGACGGCCCCGGGAGGTCCCCCGAAGACGTCCCCGCGCCCATCAGGGACCTGGTACGCGAGATGAACCTGATCGCGCTGAAGACCGAAGATGCCGGCCTGGGTGAAGAGTGGGAGCCAGAACCGCCCGCAGCGGACCGCCTCCACAACATTCACGCCCCCGCCCTGCTCGTAGTCGGCGACGAAGACCAGCCAAGAACCTTCGCCGCAGCCGACCTCCTGGCAAACGAACTCCCAAACACGCGAAAAGTCGTCATGCACGGCACCGCCCACCTGCCCAACATGGAACGCCCCGAAGAGTTCAACAGGCTAGTGCTGGAATTCCTGCAAGACCACCAGTAAAGGCCATCTTCGAGAGGTCCCTGATGCCAGACCAGGGTGAAGGGCCACGCCGTATCGGAGCTTTCGCCATCGGCCACCGCCGCGGCTCCCCCGGCCACCTCGAAACGGAGTTCGTCCGAGAGTTCGCAAGGCTGCGCCTTCTACGTCACCGACGAGGGCGTGCACCTGCGGCTTACCCGCCTGCTCGCGGGGTAGGGTTGATGGCTAGAGGCGCGGTTCTTGGAGAGGCAAAGCTCTCCGAGATTCTTATGGGAGGACGACAAAGCGTTCCTTTTCAGGTTCGCCGGAACGGGTGTTCGTCAACAGGGTGGCCCGTCCGGGCCGGGCGTTCTGCGGGACGCGCAGCCTGGTGTCGAATGCCAGATCGCGGCCGGCGTCCAGGGTCGCGAGCCGTATGGTTTTACCGTCTTGCCGGAAGAATATCTCGATGCCGCGCGCCGGCGTAGTTCTGTCGCAGCCTGAGGAGAAGTTCTGGCCACGGAGGCGAAACTTCGACCCGGCGGCGGCCCTGGCCGGAACGGCCTGTATGGATGGGGAAGGGCAGGCGGTACTCGCTTCTGGTGCGCCTGCCGCTGGGGCCGCGGCGTCTTCCTGCGAGGCAACGCCAGCTTCCTGCTTGTAGCGATCTTCTGACCCGGCGCCCCCGGGTTTCGCCGCCGACCCTCCGGCCTCCAGGCCGGTCTGGGGGCTGAAGAAGCCCGAGAGCGTGGTGCGCATGGCCGGGGAGAGCGCGACGATGGCGATGAGGACCAGCACTGCCGCGACGGCGGTCCACCTCGGGGTCAGGAAGGGTGGCCAGCGCAAGGTGCGGCGGGCCTCCCGGGGCTGTTCTTCCTCGTCGAGCTCGCGGCGGACCGTGTGGGCTAGGTCGGGCGTCGGCGGGTACTCTACTCTGGCGCCGAGGTCTTTCAGGCTCTGTTCGAGATCCTCTTCGGAAAATCGCCAGTTATCCGGCATCTTCCTCCTCTACCATCGCTTTGCGCAGCCTCGCTATCGCGCGCGAGAGCCTTGACTTGACCGTGCCCCTGGCGCAGCCCAGGGCCGTCGCCGTCTCCTCCTCGGAGAGCCCGAGGAAGTAGCGGTAGGAGATCGCCAACCGCTCGCCCTCGCCCAGTTTACCGACGCTCGCCAACAGCTCCTCCCGCCGCTCCGCCGCCACGACGGCCGCCTCGGGCGAGACGGGCGCGGCAGTGACGGGGCCTTCGGTCGCCACCTGCAAGCTCAGCTTCGTCCGGCGTCCCGCGGACCGGCGGCGGTTCTTAGCCTCGTTGGTCACGATGGTCAGCAACCAGGGCCGGAAGGGCGCGCCTGCCCTGAAACGGTCGAGGGCGCGGTACGCCTTGATGAAGGCTTCTTGCGTAGCATCCTCGGCCTCGGGGGCGTCGCCCGTTACCAGGTAGGCCGCGCGGAAAGCCACCGCCTGGTGCATGCGCACCAGCCGTTCGTAGGCAGCCGTGTCTCCTGTGCGGGCCCGCTCGGCGAGCTTCGCTTCCTCCAAGACGGCGGTCGGTCCTCCTCGACGCTGCTTTTTGTACCTTTACACCGCCGTCGCCGGAGAGGTTCCCGTTACAGGGTGGCGGCGTCCTCCAGGATCTCGTCGGCGTGGGTCTCTGGCGAGACCTCCGGGTAGACCATGGAGATTATTCCCTCTGAGTCCAACAGGAACGTTACCCGGTTCGCCATCCTCCGGTTCTCGCGCAGCACCCCCAGGGCCTCGGAGGCTCGGCCGCCCTCGTCGGTGAGCAGCGGAAAGTTGAGGTTGTACTTGGCCCGAAACTCGCGGTGGGATTCGGGGGAGTCGAGGGAGACGCCGTAGACCCGGATGCCCGCCTCGGCGTAATCGTCCATGCGATCGCGGAACGCGCAGGCCTCTTTGGTGCAGCCCGGCGTATCGTCCTTGGGATAGAAGTACAGGACGGTCTTCTGTCCCCTTAAATCTGCCGTACCCAGGTGCTCCTCGTTCTCGGTCGTGAGGTCCAGGTCGGGCAGCAACTGGCCCTGCTGTGGCAAGTTGCTCATACTAGCCTCCTTCTCTGTGCGTCCGACCGAGAGTCTACGCTGTTTTCGGCGTAGTACCTCTTTAGGACCGGGGCGGTAATGCTCTCTACGATCTCTACCTGTTCGGGGGAAAGGTCTTCCGTCCATCCGCCAGGGCTGCCTTTCCGGTAGAACTTGCCCGCGCCCTTCTTCCTGTCGGGGATGTTCTCCCAGGCGTGCTTTTCGACGACCCTGGCGAGCTCTCGCTCTTGGGCCGGGATCTCCAATCTCTCGTAGATGTGGCGCATGGTTTCCAGGGGTTTGGCCCTCAGGTCTTCGTAGCGGACGAGGACTTTGCGGCCCCTGTGGGCGTCGTAGGCCTGTTGGGCAAGACCGATCAGCTGCACGTACCTTCTCGCCTGGCTCTTCACGAAGGCATCGGGCTTCCTGTCGGCCGAGGTGTTCTTCTTCTCCTGCCCCTTTCTCCTTTGCGCCTCCTGTGCCCAGCTTCCCTCCCTCGCGGCGTCAATCTTCGAGGAGATCACATCCCGCGGGTCTCTGAGGAGCACGATCATGCGGCTCTCAGGGAGGGCCTCGGAGAGCAGGGGCGCGCCCAGCGTGCCGTGGGGCTCCTTGATCACGAGGTAACCCCCGTCGACGCGCTCCGGGAACCTGGCGCTGGCCGAGTCGAGGACGAACCTGCGGACGGGGTCTAACCAGAGATCCTTGTCGCCGCCCAGGATAAAGTTCTCGTCCCTGCGCCTGGCCCTGGCGCGCTCGTAGTAGAGGTGGCCGAAAAGGTAGCCGACCATGGGCTCGTGCCACCAGGCGTGGCCTTCGAGGTCCGCCATCATCGCCCCGAGCCAGGTGCTCCCAGTCCTGGCGGAGCCGAAGATCCAGACCAGCCGCTCCGCCGCGATTCCATCGTCCGGATGGTTGCGCCTCTTTATGTTGTAGAGCCCGCGCGAGACCCGACGCCTCATCCTCAGGAGGCTCTTCCTGACGTCGCGAGCCAGGTCCCGGGTCCTTCGGCTGTGGAAGATCTGCATGGGAGAAACGAGCCTTTCTGTGTACCGCCGTAAGGTTAGGGAAACCGCCTTCACGTGTAAAGTGGCAAAGGATGCGCGCTCGACGGCGTGGACAGGCGCCGGTGTGCGATGCATAGTTGGGTCCGACGGGTCATCCCCGGTGGGAGAGGCTTTGCGGCGTAGGGTTGCGGTAGGGAAAATCTCCGGCAGGAAGCTTCGTCGCGCCTCCTACGTGGTGTTGCTCGCCGTGGTTGCCGGCCTGGCCGTCTCGTACTGGTCATGGGTAGACGCGCAGGCGCGGGCGGTGGTGGTGATCTCCTCCGTCCTTGACGCCCCCGTCCTCACGCCCGCGGCGGAAGCCGTGAGCGGGGACCCTCGTCTCTCCGACACGCGCGTCGCGGGGAACCCGGCGCTGGTGGCGAAGCCTGCGGGAGAAGGACCCTGGCCCGCGGTGTTCGTGGTCAACGGGACCGTGCCCGAGGGGAGGGAGTTGCCCGCGGTGCGGCACCTGGCGGAGGGTTTCGCGCGGGCCGGCTACCTCGCCGTCGTGCCAGATCTTCCGGGTTTGACGGAGGATAGGATCACACCCCGTACCGTGGACACAGCCACGCGGGCCGCGCTAGAGATATCCGCGAAGCCCGACGCCGAGGATGGGGAAGTGGCCCTCGTCGGGGTCTCGACCGGAGCCACCCTGTCCCTCCTCGCCGCCGAGGATAAGAGTACGAAAGGAAGGATCTCGCTAGTCGCCGGCGTCGCGCCCTTCGCGAACATCAAGACCGTCCTCAACGTCGCGACGACCGGCCACTACCGCCGGCCCGACGGAGAATTGGTCCGGTACGAGGCCAAGCCCTTCCTCTCCTATGTCGTCGCCCGCTCTCTCGTCGCCGCCCTGCCACCCGGCGAGGACAGGCGAACGCTCGAGTCGGAGATCTCGAGCGTCGGCCGCGAGAACCCTGACCCGCTGCATGACCTCCGCTCGCGTCCGACTGATGACCTGGGACCGGAGGCAAAGAGCGTCGTCCGGCTGCTCGCCAACCGCGACCCAGAGCGATTCGACGACCTTTATGCGGACCTGCCGGGCGGCGTGAGCCACGACCTCGAAGATCTCTCGCCTCTCGCCGGTGGAGGCAGGATCGGCGTCCCCGTCGAGCTCGCTACTGGTCCCCGCGACGAGTACTTCCCGCCCTCCCAGTCGTACGCCCTGGATCGCGTGGCGCCCGAGCGCCGGGTAACGGTGACAGAGGCGTTGGATCACGCCGAACTGAACGTCTCCGTGCGCGACATTCCAGCCTTCCTCACCTTCGACGGCTTCGTGGTCCGCGCGTTGCGCACCGCCCGTGCCGAAGGCTAGCGCAGCGAGGGCGCTTCGCGAAGCACCCCTACAGCCGGCCTAGCGCCCGGTACAGGAGCTCGAAGAAGCCCTCGCGGTCGAGCTCGGTGCCGACCTCGGCGTTGGGTTTCTTGCCGGTCACGCCGTAAAAGTCGCAGACTGTCTCGCCGCGGGTGAGGTCGCTCTCGCACTCCACGTCCACCCGCATCGGGCGAGTCTGTAGCAGGTCCGGTTCAAGCACGGCGGCGACGGCGACGGGATCGTGCAGCGGTGGGGAGTCGAAGCCGAAGGTGCGCTCGTAGGCGGCGGCGAAGAAGTCGAGGAAGTCGGCCACTACGCCTCCGACCCTGCCCGCCCTTCGTAGCCGCTCCCTCTCCTCGGGGCCGGCTCCTGCCTGGTGGGTCACGTCCAGTCCGGACATTGTTATGGGCAGGCCCGACTCGAAGACCTCGCGGGCGGCCTCGGGGTCCACAAAGATGTTGAACTCGGCCGCTGGCGTCGTGTTGCCGAGCCCCATGCTCCCTCCCATGAGGGAGATGCCTGCTATACGATCTTTCAGATCCGGATGTTCGCGCAGGAACAGGGCGATGTTGGTGAGCGGGCCGACGGGGATCAGGGTGACGGGCTCGGGGGAGGCCTTTACGGTGTCCGAGATCAGGGCCACCGCGTCCCTCTCGTCGGGCCCGAAGCTCGCGTCGGGGATCTCCTCGGACCCGTCCAGACCGCTCTTGCCGTGGATGTCCTCGGCCGTGTGGAGCAGACGTTGTAGGGGTACTGAAGCGCCCATCCCGACGGGCACATCGTCGCGCCCGACGAAGGAGAGGACACGCAGGGCGTTGCGCGTCGTCTTATCTATGGTGACGTTGCCCGCGACGGTCGTGACGGCGAGCAGGCCGAGGCCGGGGTGCCCGCAGGCCAGCATCAGGGCCACGGCGTCGTCGTGGCCGGGGTCTACGTCCAGGATCACAGGCTTTGGGCTCACCCTCGCTCCTCTCTCGACGGGACATAGTGGTCAACTTATCTCTTTTTCGTTGACGAGTCACTAACCGTTGGGTAAAGTCTTTGTTACTGGGGAGTAGCCACCCGCTTTTGCGGGGGGACCGGTCGTCAATACGGGGCTCTGGGCCCCCGGCCGGTTACCGGCGCCGAGGCGCAACGGGCGAGACCATCGGCAGGCAACAGAGGCCGCGATGGCTCGCTTTTCCGCTTTTCGCGGCCCGTCCGAGAGGAGACGGGATTTGATAACGACGCTGGAGTTCGTGGGTGCGCTGGTGGCGATCCTTCTCGGCGCCCTCTTCTTTACCAACGCGGTGGAGATCCTGGGCGGGCGCCTCGGGATGCGCCAGGGGGCCGTCGGCAGCCTGCTCGCCGCCGTGGGAACCGCCCTTCCGGAGAGCATGATCGCCATCGTCGCCATCCTCGAGCCCATCATAAGCGGCGACACCTCGGGAGAGGGGGCCAAGATAGGCATCGGCGCGATACTCGGCGCGCCGTTCATGCTCGCCACCCTCGCCATGTTCGTAGTCGGTGTCTCGGCTGTGGCTTTCCGGGGACGCAGGGGCCAGGGCAGGGGGTTGCGCATAGATCCCGCGACCATCGGCAGAGACGTCGGGTTCTTCCTGATCTTCTTCGCCCTGGCGGCGGGCGTGGGCCTTCTGGAACTGCCAATCGTCGTGAAGATCGCCGTCGCCCTGGTGCTCGCCTTCGGCTACGGCCTCTACGTCAAGCGGACGCTGACCTCCGGCGAGCACCTGGAGGAAGTCCCGGAGAGGCTGCTGATCCTACCCCGCATGCAGAATCCGCCGTTCTTCGCCGTCCTGTTCCAGACGCTCGCGAGCCTCGGGGTCATCATCGCGGGCGCACACTTCTTCGTCGATGCGGTCGAGCACTCCGCCGCAGCGCTGGGCTTGCCCGCGGGCCTTATAGCCCTGGTCCTGGCGCCGCTGGCGACCGAGCTGCCGGAGAAGTTCAACTCCATCTTCTGGATGAGGGACGGCAAAGACACCCTGGCTCTGGGCAACATCACAGGCGCCATGATGTTCCAGAGCACGATTCCCGTCGCCTTCGGCGTCCTCTTCACCCCGTGGAACCTCCAGCCCCTCGACCTCTTCGCCGTGGTGCTCGCCCTGGCCTCCGGAGGACTCATCTTCCTCACCCTCAGGCGCTCCGGCACCCTGCGGGCCGGAGGGCTGATGCTCGGCGGCCTCTTCTACGTGGCCTTCGTAATCGGCGCGATCATAGCGGTCATCTAGAGCGGTCAGCGATCAGCTTTCTTGTCCTGGCTGATGGCTGACCGGCTGAAATGCTGACCGCTAAGAATCAGTCGTCTTCGGCCTGCTGGTACCAGCGGACCGTCTCCCCGATGGCTTCCCTCAAGGGCGTGGCCTGCATACCGAACGCGGCCTCGAAGTCGGAGTGGTCTACGATGAACGGCTCCTCGAACTCGTAGAGCATCTCGATGGTCTCGCGCAGGGGCGGGTTGAAGAGGCCCATCGCCCGGAGCAAGATTTTCGGCGCCGTCTGGAGGCGTGCCGGATGACCGACCTCCTCGAAGATCATCTCCACGAACCGGCGCGTCGTGACCGTCTCCGGACTGGGCAGGTGCCACGCCCTACCCAGGGCTTCGTCGCGCTCGCCCAGAACGACCAGAGCTCTTCCGATGTCGGGCGCGTAGGTGTAGGTGTGGGGCTGGTCGGGGTCCCCGGCCACCTGGGCGCTCTTGCCCTCCACGGCCCGGCCGAAGACCTGCTCCCCGGCAGCCGAAGCGAGCACGCGCGGTCCGAAGAAGTCTGATGCTCTGCCGATGGTCACCCGCACCTTGCCGCTCGCGTTGGCCTCCATCAGCTCCCGGGACATCCTGGCGCGGACCTTGCCCTTGCGCGTGTTGGGAGCATGGGGCAGATCCTCGGTCAGCGGACGGCCCCCGGTCGGACCGTACATGTAGAGGTTCTCCACCGCCACGAGCTTCGCCCCGGCGCTCGCCGCGCCTTCCAGCACCCCTTCCTGCAGCGGTGGGAACAGTTCGGGCCATTTGTCGTAGGGCGGGTTGAGGGCGAAGTAGACGACCGACGCCCCCGCACTGACCTCGCGCGTGAACGTGGGATCCGCGGCATCGCCACCTACCACCTCGACATCATCGGCCACGTCAGCCCGGCCGCTGCGGTTGACCACGCGCACGCGCTTGCCCTTGCTCACGAGCTCGTCCATTATCGCAGGCCCACGGGCCCGGTCCCAAAGACGACGTGAAGCTCGTTGTCGGTCATCTTGTCTCTCCTCTCCCGCTTCCCGCCAGACCTCCGTTCGGGGCGGTCGGATCTACTGCCTGGTTACCTCGAGACATGCGCTCCTCGAGCGACCCGGGAAGCAAGAGGATTATGCCCGTCAAGGTGAGCCAGATCGACCACAGGACGTACCCGATCACCACAACGTTCGCGGCCGGCCCGAACCCGGCCGGCTCGAGCATGCCAACGAGTATGCCGGCCGCCGATGCCATCCCCAGGAGGCCCAGCCACCTCCTGAAGGGCAACGCAGACCCGAACATCGCGAGGGCGACCAGCAGCGTCCAGAGCCCTGTAAAGAGGTAGCCGAGGTTCTCGCCCACCCCGACGCCCGCGTACTGGTTGAACGCCTGGAATACGACAGCGGCCGACTCCCTCGTAGCCGTGCTGGATGCAGGATCCAGATACGCGTCCGCCAGATAAGGAACCAGGAACGGCCAGCGAACCAGGCCTAGGAACTGCACGACCCCGGCGGTGACCCCGAAGGCGGTCGCTACCGCCATGTAGGGCGTGTCGCGGCGGGCAAGGACCTTGTGCACCAGGACCGCCAGCGGCACGAACATCACGGCGGTTAGCATGAACCCGTACCAGATCGCGACGAGCCCGCCGCCACCCGCATCGAAGCTCCGCAGTACGTATCCCGTGGGTTCGCGCAAGATGTCCGGATACCCGAAGCTCACCGACAACAGGGTAAAGAATACGTTGAAGGCTACGGGCGTTAGTATGAGCAAGATCCCCGTGAGCCTGCCCAAACGCACGTCGTTCATGACCTTTCTCCCTTCGTATGGACTTTCCCTCTACCCGTCCCGAGTTCGGCGAGCGTTTCTTCCGTCATGTAGGGCTCGAGGACCAGCATTATCAGCCCCACGCCCTCCCTGGATCTTTCCGGTCCGATCCGCTCCTCACCCATCTCCACGAAAGGCAACCAGAACTCGACTATCAACCAGAAGAGATTAGCCAGCCGTGGCACCAAGGCAGGATCTTCTGGCTTGCGCAATACGCCGCCCGCGACGAAGCTTTCGAGGAGGAACCCGGTGTTGGCCAGCCCGCGCTCGCGCACTTCCCTGTAGCGCCGCCCGAGCTCCGGGTCGCGGCGCAACAACGCGACGAACTCCCGGTAGAAGAAGCGGTACTCCCAGAGCACCGAGTAGGTCTCGCCCAACATTCCCCGCAGGTCGGCCAACGTCGGTGCGCGGTCCCGCGGCAGCTCGAAGGTCGCCTCCCAGGCGGCCATCATGCGCCCGAAGATCGCCCGGATGATCTCCTCCTTGTTCCGGAAGTGGTAGTAAAGGTTGCCCGGGCTGATGCCAGCCTCCCTCGCAACGTGGTTTGTCGAGACCGCCGCCGTACCCCTCTCGTTGAAAAGCCCGACCGCCGCCTCCAGGATCCGCTCCTTCGTTCCCACCCAAAACCTCCTTAGAGTAATTGCACTAACATCACTATAGAGCAATTACTCTAATAGTCAAGAGCTTTTGTGCCGAGGTCTACGATTTTCTGGCTGGAGTGGGGGCTGCCCTGGATCTTCGGGGCTGACGAAGGGGGAGGTGGGCCGTAGAATAGCCACATGCTGGGACGTTACGCGGAGCTGAAGGCGCAACTACCGCCGGGGACCATTCTCTTCTACCAGGTCGGGACGTTCTTCGAGACCTTCGAGGAGGACGCGAAGACCATCTCGCAGGCGCTTTCGATCCGGCTGACGAGCCGCGAGGCGGCCGGTGAGGGCCGCGTCCCGCTCGCGGGCGTACCGGGACACGCCATCCAGGAGCACCTTGCTACGTTGCTCAGGAAAGGATACTCGGTCGCCGTTGCCGAGCAGCGGCAGCATCCGACCAGGCCCAAGCAGTTCACGCGCGAGATAAGCAGGATACTTACGCCGGGAACCGTCATAGAAGACAACGTCCTCTCCGCGGGTCACGCGAATTATCTGGCTGCGTTCGTCTTGAGGGATGGCGTGGCTGGTGTTGCGGTTGTGGAGGCTTCCACGGGGGAGTTCACGGGCACCGAGGTATCCGAGGAGCAGTTGGGTGCCGAGTTGGAGCGGTGGTCGCCGCGGGAGATCGTGGTCCCCGAGAGGACCGCGGCCGAGAAGCTGCCACGGGTGCGGGCCGCCGTCAGCCCGGCGCCGCGCTGGACGTTCGAGCCTTCTGCCGGGGAGCAGGCCTTGAGGAGGCACTTCGGGGTTTCGGGGCTCAAGGGGTATGGGCTAGATGGGAGGCCAGCGCTGGCGGGGGCTGCGGGGGCTTTGATCCACTACCTCGCCTCGCTGCGCGGGGGCAACCCGCCGGAGCAGGTGGTCACCTTCCGTCCCTACGACCCGGGCTCCGGGATGGTCCTCGACGCCGCGACGAGGCGCAACCTCGGGTTGGACGACCTCGTCGAGACTGTGGACCGTACCAGCACCCCCATGGGTTCTCGGGCGCTCAGGCGCTGGCTGGAGCGGCCGCTTCTTGAGGCCGGGCGCATAAGGCAGCGCCTGGAGGCCGTCGACGCGCTAGCGGGTGACTACATGCTGCGCGAGGAGGTGCGAGAGCATCTGGGGCGCATACCGGATATCGAGCGAATTGCTACTCGTATAGTTCGTCTCTCTGCGTCGCCGAACGATCTGCTCTCGCTCAGGGGTGCGTTGGAGGAGATCGGACCCCTCGGGGAGGCGATGGTAGGGGCATCCTCGAACTCATCGTTGCTCTCGCGGGTTCTCGGGGCGATGGAGGAGCCGCCGGGAGTGAGGGAGTTGATCTCGGCTGCGATCTCTGAAGAGAGCGGGGAGATCATCAGCCAGGGCTACTCGGCGGAACTCGACGAGGCGCGCGAGTTCCGCGACGGGGCCCACGACTGGCTGACGCGCTTCGAGGCCGAGGAGCGCCTCAAGACGGGCCTCAAGACGCTAAAGGTCGGATACAGGGACGGCGAGGGCTACTTTATAGAGGTGGCTGGCAAGGAGACCAGTAGTGTCCCGGAGCGCTACCAGCATAGGAAGGCGCTCAAGCACAACGCGCGATACGTCACCGTGGAGCTCAAGGAGCACGAATCGAGGATGCTCGGGGCTCGGGATGCGGTCGAGCGCATAGAGCGTGCCATCCTGGCCGAGATCCGGGCCGCCGTCAAAGAGGCCGCGCCCGACTTGCAGAAGGTTTCGCGCGCCGTCGCTGTCGTTGATGTGATCTCCTCCTTCGCCGCCGCGGCGACCGAGCTGCGTTACTGCCGCCCCGAGGTAACGGAGGAGCGCGGCATCCGGATCACTGGTGGGCGGCATCCCGTGGTCGAGCACAACCTGGAGATGCCTTTCGTCCCCAACGACGCCCAGGTCGGTGGCGACTCTCGGCTCCAGATCATCACCGGCCCCAACATGGCCGGCAAGTCCGTCTACCTCAGGCAGGTCGCCCTCGTCTGCCTGCTGGCCCAGACCGGCTCCTATGTTCCCGCCGACGAAGCTTCTCTGGGCGTCGTCGACCGCATCTTCACGCGGGTAGGGGCTGAGGACAGGCTCGCGAGCGGGGAGTCCACCTTTATGGTCGAGATGACCGAGGCTGCGAGCATCCTGAACAGCGCTACGGAGCGGAGCCTCGTCATCCTCGACGAGGTGGGACGTGGCACCTCGACCTACGACGGCATGAGCCTGGCCTGGGCCATCGCCGAGTTTCTGCACGACGACGTGCAATCCCTCACGCTCTTCGCAACGCACTACCACGAGCTGACCCGGCTCGCCGAGATATTGCCGGGCTGCAGGAACTACAAGGCCAGCGTCGAGGAGGTGGGGGGTGAGATTGTCTTTCTGCACAGGATAGAGGCCGGCGCCGAGTCGTCCTCCTACGGCGTCCACGTCGCGAAGCTCGCCGGACTTCCGCCCCAGGTCACCGACAGGGCCGGTGAGATCCTCGCCCGCCTCGAGGCCGAGGGCGTCAAGGATTTTGCCGGATGAGGCTATTCCCCACGTTCGTTGCCGAGGAGGCGGTCGAGTATGGGGGTATGGTTCGCGTACTGCCACCCGAGGTGGCGCACAGGATCGCCGCAGGGGAGGTCATCGAGCGGCCGGCGTCGGCCGTGAAGGAGTTGATCGAGAACTCCCTCGATGCGGGGTCTGGCAGGGTCGAGGTCGAGATCGAGGACGGCGGTATGGCCTCTATCCGGGTGAGCGACGACGGCTCGGGGATGGCCCCCGAGGATGCCCAGCGCGCCGTCACGGAGCACGCGACGAGCAAGATCCGGACCGCCGACGATCTGGCCAGCGTGATCTCCCTTGGCTTCCGCGGCGAAGCCCTGCACGCCATTAGCGCCGTCTCCCATCTGACGCTCACGACCCGAAGACGCGGTGCAACGAGCTCGCTCGGAACCCGCGTGCGGGTCTCCGCCGGAGAGATGGTCGAAACGGCGACGGCGGCGCATCCTTCGGGTACGACGGTGGAGGCGCGCGACCTGTTCTTCAATTTGCCCGTGCGCAGGGGTTTCCTTGGCACGGTGAGGTCGGAGGCCAACGCGGTCGCGACGGTGGTGGAGGCGCTAGCCCTCAGCCGCCCCGAGGTCGGGTTCTACCTCCGCTCGGACGGGCGGCGCTCGGTGGCGCTCCCGGCGGCCGCCGATCTCAGGGAGCGCATCGCGCAGGTGCACGGCCTCTCGCTCGCCAGGAGCCTCGTCGCGCTGGAGGACCCGGTGGTCTGGGGCTTCGTCAGCCCGCTCGCGGTGAGCTTCCCTACGCGCCGCTACCTGCACGTCGCGGTGAACGGCCGGGTCGTCGAGGCCGACTCCTTCGCGCCGGCGGTCGCCAAGGCCTACGCCGACCTGTTGCCCAAAGGGCGGCATCCGGCGGCGTTCCTGCGGCTGGAGCTGGGTCCCGGCGAGGTGGACGTTAACGTGCATCCTGCCAAGAGTGCCGTGCGGCTGCGTGGGGGACGTTCGGCCTACCCGCTCGTCGTCGGGACCATCAGGGCGGCGCTCGCCCAGGAGCGGTCGGTTGGCGGCGTCGCGCCCCCCGAGGAGGGGGGCCACGAGCTGACGCCCATCGGCCAGTTCGCAGGTAGGTGCATCGTTGC
>JBKPSF010000031.1:0-19585 GCA_046734875.1 Actinomycetota bacterium
AATGCACCATCACCACCCCGCCACGCCGCAACCCAAGCCCCTCCAGATCACGAACAAGCCCGGACCGCGTCACCAGCATGCACCACAAGGTAGCATCAGCACCGTAGCCTGGCCAACCCGGCTGACAAGCGACCAAAGGGAGCGTGCTGAAAGTGGAGGCCGAAGGCCGAAACGTGCTGACGAGGCGCGAAGCGCCGTGCTGACAAGCGGAGCCCGAAGGGCGTAGCGTGCACGCTAGTCCGCGAGGACTAGCGTATCCTTGCTGCTGCCTCCGGCGGTGGAGTTGACCACGCGGGTGCCCGGCTGGGCTACGCGGGTGAGACCGCCCGGCATGAGGTAATCGATGGCGGGGAGCACGAAGGCCCTGAGGTCCACGAAGACCTCGGCGGACGCTTCGCCGTCGCCCCTCAGCATGTGGGTCGAGAAGTCCAGCGTCTCCTGGGCTATGTACTGTGTTGGATCTTTGCTTATGTTGCGGCGGGCGGCGGCGATGTCGTCGGGGAGCGCCTCGGGACCGACCAGGATTCCCTGCGCCCCGTAGCCTTCGCGCGGTTTTACAACCATCTCTGGGAGGCGTTCGAGGACCCCGGCGCGGGTCTCCTCTTCCGTGAGCGCGTAGGTTGGCGCGTTCCGGAGGATCGGGGCTGCTCCCAGATACTCTTCGATCATGGCAGGCACGTAGGGGAATACGGCCTTGTCGTCTGCGACGCCGACGCCTGGCGCGTTGGCGATGGCGACGTTGCCCTCCAGGTAGACGTTTTCCAGCTCGGGCAGGTCCGTGTCGATGTAGTCTTCATCGAAGCGGCGGTAGATCACGTCTATCCTCCTGCCGCTCTCGCGAGCGTAGAGTAATCCTTCGGAGACCGTACAGTCGCCGAGCGTCATCAGACCCACTCCGCACGCCTGGGCGATCCTGCGGTGCTCGAAGAACGCGGGGTCCCCTCCTCCGCGCGTGATCACGGCCACGTTCGGGTCTTCGACCCCAGATGGGGCTGCGAGTTCGAGGGTCTCCCCCAGCCTGTCGTAGTAGGAGAAGATCTCAATCGCCCGGTACGCCTCGTAGACCTCGGGCATCGCCTCCATCCCGGCCCGCCTGATGGCCTCGGAATAGGCCACGCCGCTGGGAACGCGCACGTTGTCCTCGAGCACCACGTACTCGCCGGAGGCCAGGTGGACCACGTCGGGACCATAGATGTGGATAGGCGGGGAGGAGCCGGAGAGATCGTGGGGCCTGTAGAAAATGCTGCCGCGCACGATCTCCTCGGGAACCAGATCCTGGCCCGCCCCGTACAAGCCCCGCAACCAGGCGCTTATAGCCTTTCCCCGCTGCAGAAGCCCTTCGGACAGAATCTTCCACTCGTCGGCTGGGATGAGGCGCGGTACCCAGTCGACGGGCAGAAGCCGTTCGAGGTCTCCCCTCCCGTCATCGACGGGAAAGGTGGCCCCTAGCTCACGCAGCCGCTCTCCGGCACGCAGAACCCTGTTCGTCAGCTCCACTTTACCGAGATCACGGTACACCCTGCTGAGCGCTTCGTACTGGCCGCGGAGGGCTCCCGCCTCGTTGTAGATCTCGTTGAAGTATGAAGGCCTCAGACTCTTTTCCTCTCCATCAGCACGCTCTCAGCTGGTTACAAGATAGAGAACGCCGCGCGCTCCGTAATCGGCCGGGGGTGCAAGATCATACGCCGGGCGACAACGACTTTTGGCCGGCGGGAACGGACCGCCGCTGCGTCTTACTCCGTGGCCTCGGGGATTTCCCTGTCCAGGCTACGCTTTACCAGGACGTTGACACCGTACAGCACGACGCCGATACCCAAGAGCAGGCCGGCCAGTCCGAACACGGTCCAGTCGTCTATGGCGCTGTAGATCAGGAGGCCTGCAGAGACCAGGATACCGAGGACGGGGAACACGGTCGGCGTGCGGAAGTGTTCGTGCTCCACCTCGTCGCTGCGCAGCACGAGCACGGCGCTGTTTACCATAATGAAGGCCAGGAGGAGCAGCACCACGGTGGTGGTCGAGAGGGTATCGAGAGCGGTGGGACTGCGGCCGATGGTGGCGATGAGCGTGAGGACCACGAGGGTGGTAAAGAGGATGGAGACCCAGGGTGTGAGGCGGCCGGGGTGGACCCTGGAAAACACCGCCGGCAGGACGCCCTGGTCAGCCATCCCGTAGATGACCCTGGAGGCCATGATCATGTTTATAAGCGCCCCGTTGGAGACGGCGATGAGTGCGATGCCGGCGAACAAAAGGGGCGAAAGCGCGAACGGGCTCCTCTCGACCACCTCCAGCAGCGGTCCGCTGGAAGCGGCCAACTGCCCCGTCGGCACCACCATCGAGGCGGTGAAGGTGACGAGCAGGTAGACGATGCCAGCGGCAAACAACCCGCCGAAGATCGCGCGCGGGTAGATCCTGCTCGGATGCCTGACCTCCTCGGCCACGTTGACAGCGTCGTCGAATCCGATCAGGGCGTAGAACGCCAGGACCGTGCCTGAAAGGATGGCCGGCAGCAAACTCGCGCCCTCCTTGAACTCGAAGGCCCTGGCCGGCTCGCCCTCCCCCGTGCCCAGCGTCACTATCCCGATCAACACTATAAGCAACAGGCCTGAGATCTCGATGCACGTAAAGGCCAGGTTGAGCCTGACCGATTCCGAGATGCCGTAGAAGTTGATCAACCCGACGATCACGACGAAAACGAGCGCTGCGAGAACACTCGGCACAGTAATGAACTGCAACAGGTAGTCGCCGGAGAAGGCCAGGCTCAGGACGCTCGCCGAGGTGAGGCTCGACGCCGCCACGGCGAAGGCCACCATAAAGCTAACGAATGAGTTTCGGAAGGCGTTATTGACGTAGGTGGCGGATCCCCCGGCCCGGGGATACTTGGTGACCAACTCCGCATAGGAGGCGGCAGTAAAGATCGCGAGTATAAAAGCACACAGGAACGCGCTCCAGATCGCACCCCCCACCACGGCCCCAACCTCGCCGACCAACGCATAAATACCGGCCCCAACGATATCGCCGAGCACGAAAAAGAAGAGTAACCAGGGGCCGATCCCACGCTTCAGGTCCGCATGCTCGGTCGCGTGAGTTACGCGTTCGTCGTCCATATGCTCCTCTCTCCCTGCCCGCCGGCCGTAACCGTGAGACATCCCATTGACATGCTGGCGCCCATGTTACAGGACTGACAGGGACCACGCTGCCGAAAGCAGCGTGCCTTTAGAGCAAGTTGGCCAGGCGCTTGACGCCTTCCTCGATCTGGTCAGGCGTGACGGCGCAGAAGGGTAGGCGCACGAACCTGTCGCCTTCTGTGGCGCCACCGTCGTCGGGGTCGGCGAAGAAGGCGGCGCCGGGAGTTAGGATGAGGTTTGCGTGCTTGGCCCGGTTTACGAGGTCTTGGGTGTTTGCGTCTTCGGGGAGCATCACGCTTACGAAGAAGCCTCCTGAGGGGATGAAAGCCTGGGCGTCTGGCAGTTCGCGGCGCACGGCGCCGGCCATGGCCTTCCAGCGGGGGGCGTAGAGGTCTTTGAGGCGTTCTACATTCGGCGCGAGGAGGCCGCGGCGGAGGTACTCGGCGACGGCCGCCTGGGTGGGGAGGACGGGCGAGAGGTAGGTGTCTTCGCCCAGGGCCGTTACCTCCCCGATCAGGTCTTCGGAGGAGATCATGAACCCCACCCTCATGCCGGGGCTTAGAAGCTTGCTGAACGAGCTCATCGTGATGACGTTCGTGGGGTCGATCTCGCGCAACAGCGGCAGGTCCTCCCCCTCGTAGCGCAGCTTGCGGTAGGGGATGTCCTCTATGACCTTGAAGTCGTACTGGCCGGCGAGCTCGACGACCCTCCTGCGCTTCTGTAGGGAGAGCGTCACCCCTGCGGGGTTCTGGAAGTCGGGCACGAGGTACAGGAACGCAGGGACCTCGCGCCGAAGCGCTGCCTCCAGGCGCTCGATGCTGATGCCGTCCTCTTCCAGGGGGATGCCGATGGTGTTCGCCCCACGGCGCCTGAAGGTTTTGATCGCCCGGTCGTAGCTGGGCTGCTCCGTGTAGACCGCGGCGCCGGGACGGATCTGGTACGAAGACACCAGATCCTGCAACTGCAAAGACCCGTTGCCAATGAGCATCTCCCCGGGCGAGACCCCATACTCCGCGGCCAGCTCCTCCCGCAGCGGCGCGTACCCGCGTTGCTGGCCGTACTGCAATACGACGCCCGCGTCCTCGCGCACCACCCTATCCAGGCACTCACCCAGCTCCTCCGTCGGGAAAGCCTCGGGCGGCGGCACCCCGCGGGTAAAGACTATCTTCTCGCTCGTCGTCACGTGAATGACCCTCGCTCTCTATCTCCGGGAACGGCCAATCCTATCCCCTGCTCCGCCCCGAACGCAACCGCGACCCGGACACTTCCCGTCGACTCTACTCGACCGCGACCTTCAGAGAAGGCTTACCCTCTGGTCCAACGATAAGCTTTGCGACTCCTCCGGCCCGCCGCCGTAAGAAGCCTTCTGCTCCGCCGAATCTGTTCACGTATACTGCCCTTTGTCCCTTCCGGACGATGCGTCTGCACATCATGGTTACCAAGTCCGATGCAAAGGCCACCGATCGCCACACACCCGCACCGCCGCAGGAGGACCAAAAAATGCAAATCCGTCCCTTAACCCTGGAGTACCTCGACCTCTTCGTCGGGGCCGGAGGCTCCCTGGACCACCGCAAGCAGGTCCGGCAGTACCTCGACCGTATGTTCGCAGCCGGCTCGATGCGCCCGGACTGGTGCTTCGTCGCCGAGAGAGGAGATCTTCCCGTCGGACGCGTCGCGTTCTGGACGTTGCCCGGTGTGGAGCATCCGTTCGCCCTCGTACTGCTCGACGTGGACTGGGACGCCGACTACGCGGCAGTGGGCGCACCCCTGCTCGAGAACGTACTGAAAAACGCTCGTGCCCTGGGCTCCAGAAAGATCGAGCACGTCATAGACGACCCGCCGATACGCCCCCAGTTCCAGCATCACCCAGAGCGGCGCGTAGAGCTTCTAGAGAGCGTCGGCTTCTCCCTCAGCCGAAAAACCAGCCGCTTCGAGCGGCATGGGACCGAGCTCCCAACCGAAAGGGGACGGTTGTCGTATCGTACGCTGGAAGAGGTTGGGGAAGAGCCCTTCGTCGAAGCCATGGCCGAAGTCTCAGAAGGCACGCTCGATCGAGAGATCGGCCAAGTGCGCGAGAGGCTGGGAGCAATACGGGCGGCGCAGGACTTCTTCGACGACGCACGAAAGGTGCAGCACGATCCCTCGTGGTGGCGACTCGCCTACACGCCGAACGGCGACCTTGCGGGCCTCGTCATGCCAGCGGAGCCGCCCGGCTTCCTGACCCTCTTCTACTTAGGCGTCGTGCCCGCTATGAGGGGACGGGGGTATGTGGATGACCTGCTGGCCACCGGCACAGCGACGCTCCTCGAAGCCCGAAGGAAAAACGACAAACCCCTGATCACAGACACCGACGTGGCCAACAGCCCGATGGCCGCCGCCTTCGAAAGGGCAGGATGGACGAGGTTCGCCGAAAGGCGAGAGTACGTCATGCAGCTAGACTCGCACCGGGCGTAAAACGCGAAGCCCGTCCGTGACACGGATATTGGTCGCGTTGGCCTGGGCCCATCGTGCTACCGCTCGCAACATTCGATACCGGTAAAGGTGCGCCCGATTCCGAGACTAGTTACATAGGGTACAATAGTCTGTACATCGTAATCGGCTGTGGCAAAGGAGGATCACATGCCGAACATCGTCGGCGGTTGCTTGTGCGGTGAGGTCCGCTACGAGAGCGAGGCGGAACCCGTACTAACTGCGCTGTGCCACTGCACGCATTGTCAGAAGCAGACGAGTTCGGCCTTTTCGGTCCTGGTCGCCCTCCCGAAAGGGAGCCTGCGAATGGAGGGACCACCCCTGGCTTTCTTCGAAGATATAGGAGACAGCGGGCTACCGGTCCTCCGCAAATTCTGTCCGCAGTGCGGCTCCCCCATCGTTAGCGAGCTCGTGGCGACGCCGGATCTGGACTGGCTAAAGGCTGGAACGCTAGACGACCCGTCCTGGCTCGGGCCGCAGATGAATATCTGGTGTTCTAGCGCCCAACCCTGGGTGGGCATTGACGACGCCATTCCCGCTTACGCGGGGAACCCACCGCTCGGTGGCTGAGGCTACGGTGCAATGACCTGTACCTCACAGCGATTTTCAGGGGGAGAAACCGCCCGGTCAGCAGTATCGAAAGTCACGGAAGTTAATAATGACAGGTAAGCCTAATCCAGGTGCTGCTCACACTTGCCTACCGCCAGCATCAAGAGCCCACTCACGAACAATGCGCTCGAAGCCGCCACCAGCGATGGCCCAAAATCTTTCGGCCCGGACGCGAGTCCGGTGGCCATTAAAGGTCCTACGACCTGGCCTACTCCGAAGGCGGCCGTGAGCATGCCTATCGTCCTGGCAGCTTGCTGCGACGGTACAACCTCTCTGGCGTAAGTAATGGTCAGCGCGACGATGCCCATGAAGGTGCCCCCGAAGAGGATCGCAGAAAGGGCCGTTGCCCACTCCGTGCCAGAGAGCACGGGCAAGACCACACCTATCGCCTGAAAGATGTAAGCGACGACGAGTGTCCCCACGAATCCCGTCCTTGATGCCACCCACGCCCATAGCACGGTCGAGGGTATGGCCGCCAAGCCTACCAGGATCCAGGCGCTGGTCCCGAAGCCTCCCAATCCCGGCAACTCTTCGATGATCTTGACCAGAAATGTCCCGCTGACGATGTAACCCGCGCCTTCCAGGAAGTACGCAACGCTTAGCAACAAGAGAAAAGTAAGGAATACTCCTCTAGGCGCCCCGAATGTGATGCCCTCTGGATGTGCACTTGGCCCAGCCGCTTCATGTTCGCTTCCCGGTAGCCAGGCCCAACAAGGGATGAGCAGCGCAGTGGCAAGGACCGCCACCCCGATCCAGTCGGCTCGCCATCCTGCTACGTATCCCATCGGAAGTAGCTTGTTCAACGCCAGTACGAGGACGCCGGAGATGGCGATTCCCGACCCGACTCCGCTATAGAGCCAGCCGGAAAGATTCTGTTTGTCCATACTCGCCAACACTCCCAGGATGGCCCCGGAAGCGAATACGAAGACCCCTGCGCTGGCGACTCCCGCTAAGAAACGCACCACCATCCACACCCAGAACTCAGTAGTAAATGCCACGAGGTAGGTGGTAAGCACTACAAAGGTCAGGCTCGCTCGCAGCAATAGGGTTTGCCTGCCAGCGGAGGGAACGGCGGCGGCCAGGATAGCGCCGACCAGGTAACCCAGGTAGTTGCTGGAAGCCAAGGCCCCGCTCATACCGTTGCTCAGCCCGAACGTAGCCTGCATGGCGGGCAGGATGGGTGTGTAGGCGAACCTTCCGATGCCCATCGCCACGACCAGCGCCAGAATGCCCGAGGCAAGCGTCTTTCGAAGGGAGAAATCTCCGGGTTCGGTTTGCCCAGCTTTGCTCATCTGGAAGCGCCTTTGGCAGCAGAACGATTCTTAAGCAGCTTGGCTCATTCGTGGAGCCCCGCTACCCCGCTAACATCTTAGAACCGCGATCGGTGGCAGAGTTAGGTAACAGTTCACAAAGGTCCTCCTCCGCCGCGCTTCGGAACACCCCGGCCAATGCCTATGAAATAACTCTACGGCCGACAAGTGGAGGCGTTCATAAACAATTCTGGCTAGCCAGTCGCGAGCAATGCTCGAGACCTCCACGCGACGCTCACGTAAGCTGAATTGCTGAAATGCTGAAGTGCTAAGAAACCTGCTCCATCTCCGGCTCGGCGGCGGGCGAGGTATAGGAGAGACATCCATGGCCGAGGATCTGCTTGAGCTCGGCGTGCAGATCCGAAGTGTCGAAGATGTCCCCGATTTTCTCCTTTAGCCTGCCGTCGCCGGAGACTAGGAAGAGCGGGCTGTCGCCAGGGTAACGTCTCAGCAGACCGAACGCCTCGCGCGCCGCCTCGCGCGAGAGGCCGACGAAGGAGCCGGCGTCGAGGTAGACGGGATCGGCACCCGGCTCGAGGTGCAGCTCTTCTATGTCTAGCGCCACGATGCGCGGGATGCCCTCTTTCATCTCTACTTTTCCACGGACCTTGAGGACGGCGTCTTCGCGCACGCAGGCCGCGCACCTGGCGTAGACCCTCGGGAAGACCATGACCTCGGCCAGCCCGCGGGTGTCGTCTAGCTGGAGCATGGCCATCATGTCGCCCTTGCGTGTCGTGTTCGTCCGCACCGAGGTCGCGAGCCCCCCAACCCATACGATGGCACCGTCCCGGTAGCCTTCGAGCTCGGAGACGGTGGTATCTGTGTGCTTTTTGAGCTTGTCCAGGACGGGGCGCAGCGGATGGTCGGAGACGTAGAGGCCCAACGTTTCTTTCTCCCACTCCAGGTCCGTGCGGTTGTCCTGCTCGACTTCGGGGAACTCGGGCTTGGGGGGTGCGATCTCTGCCGCGTCGAACATGGAGAACTGGTCCTCGCTGGCACCCTTGAGGCTCCCGCTGGAGCGCTCGACGGCCCTGGCGTGGACCGCGACCATCGCCGCGCGCGAGGGGCCGACGTTGTCGAAGGCGCCGCACTTTATGAGGGACTCCAGGGTGCGCTTGTTGTACGTCCTAAAATCCACGCGCTCGCAGAAGTCGAAGATGTCCTCGAAGGGGCCACCCTCTTCCCTGGCGGCGATGATCGAATCTACGCAAGAGTCCCCGACGTTCTTGACGGCCGAGAGCCCGAAGCGGATGGTACTTCCCACTACCGTGAAACGGCGCCCGCTCTCGTTCACGTCAGGGGGCAATACCTCTATCTTCATCGCCCGCGCCTCCGCGACGTACTGGGGCACCCTGTCCTTGGTGTTCATGACGCTGCTCATCAGGGCGGCCATGTAGGCCTCCGGATAATGGGCCTTGAGAAAGGCCGTTTGGAAAGCCAGGAACGAGTAGCACGCGCTGTGGCTCTTGTTGAAGGAGTAGCCACCGGCCTTCTCCATCCAGTTCCACAGCTCCTCGGCGCCCTCGGTGGAGACGCCGCTCGCCGCGCAACCGGCCATGAACTTGTCCTTGAGGGTGGCGAGCATCGCGGCGTTCTTCTTGCCGATGGCCTTGCGCAGCGTATCGGCCTCACCCGGGGTAAAGCCCCCGAGCATCTTGGAGATCTCCATAAGCTGCTCCTGGTAGGCGGCCACGCCGTAGGTGGGCTCCAGGATCGGCTTCAGCCGCTCGTCCAGGTACTTGACGCTCTCGGGGTCGTGCTTGCCGCGCTTGAAGTTGGGGATATAGTCCATCGGGCCCGGCCTGTAGAGCGCGTTCAGCGCGACGAGGTCGTCGAAGCGATCGGGGCGGACCTCCTGGAGCATCCGCTGCATCCCGCTCGACTCGAACTGGAAGACCCCGAACGTGTCCCCCCTCGCAAAGAGCCGCAGCGTCTTCTCGTCGTCGAGGGGAATGGTGCGGATGTCCGGTTCTTCTCCGCCGTTTTTGCGGATCGTCTCCAACGTTTCTTCGATCACGTCCAGGTTACGCAGGCCCAGGAAGTCCACCTTCAGCAGCCCCAGGGCTTCCACGTCGGACATGGGATGCTGGACCATGACGGAGGTCTCGTCCCTGGCGACGCGCTGCAGCGGCACGATGTCAGTCAGTGGTTCCTCGGAGATAACGACGCCCGCGGCGTGGGTTCCGGCGTGGCGGGCGAAACCTTCGATCTCGAAGGCGGTGTCCAGGACCTGTTTCGCGGCCTCGTCCTGGGCGACGAACTGCATGATCTCCCGCGCCGGGCCGGGATGTTTCTCCCCCGCGACGTACGATCCGTCTTCCGGGCGCAGCACGTCCCTGAGCGTGGTACCAACTGGCTTGTCGGGGATGAACTTGGCGAGCTTGTCGGTGTCGGCGTAAGGGTACTGATAGATCCTTCCGGAGTCCCTGATGGCCGCCTTGGCGCCGATGGTTCCGAAGGTGATGATCTGGGCAACATGCTCGTGCCCGCCGTACTTGTCCGTGACGTAACGCATCACCTCGGAACGCCCGGAGACGGAGAAGTCTATGTCCACATCAGGCATGTTGATGCGGTCGGGGTTGAGGAAACGCTCGAAGAGCAAAGAATATTGCAGGGGATCCAGGTCCGTTATCTCTAAAGCGTAGGCAACGATGGAGCCGGCCGCAGACCCACGACCGGGGCCGACCGCGATCTTCGAATCCTTCGCGTACTTCACAAAGTCCCAGACGATGAGGAAGTAGTCGGCGAAGCCCATCTTCCCGATGGTCTCCAGCTCGAACTCGAGGCGCCTTCTTACCTCCTGCGTCCTGGCCCGCCCGCCGTAACGTTTGATGAGGCCCCGCTCGCACTGCTCCCTGAGGTACTGATCCGCCGTGTACCCCTCGGGTTTGGGGAAGTTGGGCAGACGGGTCTTGCCGAGCTCTATACCCACGTCTTCGACGGTCTCTGCGACCTTGATGGTGTTCTCCAGGGCCTCGGGATGGTCGGGGAAGATGCGGGCCATCTCCTCGACCGACTTGACATAGAACTCCTCGCCGGAGAACCGCATGCGCTTGGGGTCGTTGTAGAACTTGCCCGTCCCGATGCACAAGAGAACATCGTGCATCCTGGCGTCGTTTCTCGTCGTGTAGTGCGAATCGTTGGCGGCGACGAGCGGGATGCCGGTGCCTTTGTGAAGTCGGATCAAACCCTCGTTCACGCGCCGCTGCTCTTCGATGCCGTGGTCCTGCATCTCCAGATAGACGCCGTCGAAGATCTCCTGGTACTCCATTAGCAGCTTGCGAGCTTCGTCGGGACGACCTTCCAGAATTCTGGTCGGCACCTCCGCCGAGAGGCATCCGGAGAGGCAGACGATCCCACGCCCATGTTTCCTGAGCATCTCCATGTCCACCCTCGGCTTGTAGTAGAACCCATCCAGAAAACCGCTGGTGGAGAGCTTCATGAGGTTCCTGTACCCCTCGGCGGTTCTGGCGATGAGCGTGAGGTGGTAGTAGGGCGCCCTGCTCCTATCATTCCTATCGGCCGTGACGTAGACCTCGCAGCCTATCAAGGGCTTTATGCCGGCACCCTTGGCCTCCTTGTAGAATTTGACAGCCCCGTACATCACGCCGTGGTCGGTAAGCGCGAGCGCGGGCATCCCCTGCTCTTTGGCAAACGAGATAAGATCCTTGATGCGGCTCGCCCCGTCGAGCATCGAGTACTCCGAGTGACAGTGCAGGTGCGCGAATGCTCCACCGGACGAAACCGCCAACCTACCTCCCTCTTCTCCAGGGCTTCGGCGACGCCCCAAAAGAGCGCCGCCGCTCACCTCGTTCTCCCCATCGTCTCCCGACGCCCGCTACTATAAGGTAAGACCCCCCAAATTGTCCAGACCACCTCGACCACAACTTGAGGCCTGATTTGCAGGACTTTTCAGGCCAGGCGAAGGCTGGCCGCACGCAGGCTTCGCTTCGCTACGCCAGCTTGTCAGCACGGCGCTACGCGCCTTGTCAGCACGCTCGGCTTCGCCGCGCTTGTCAGCACGCCCGCTTCGCGGGCTTGTCAGCTTTTTGCCGTTGCGGCCTCGCCCAGCCGCGCACGACGAAACGTTGCCCAAGGCGATCGGGTCAAACGCTCGCGGCGTCGCCCCGAGACGACTTCCTGAAAGCGAGCCCGAAGGGCGAAGCGTGCTGACAAGCGGAGGCGAAGCCGGAGCGTGCTTACTCTTCGTCGTCCTTCCACAGGAACCAGTTCATGGCGATCTGGGCGCTTAGGACGGCGAAGAGTAACGCGAAGAAGCCGTGCCTGAAGTCGTGGACCCAGGCGGTGTAGACGACCAGGGCGCAGGAGACGGTCAGGGCGGAGACGACGAAGAGCAGGGTGATGCCCAGAACGAGGGCGCGGAGGGCACGCCTAATGAGGCCGTCCCGGCGGCCCGTGCTCTGCGGCAGGCTGGCCCCACGCGCCACGTGCCGTCAGTCCTTTTTCCCCGAACTGGCCGAGGTTCCCGCCGGCTTCTCTTTGTCCTTCTTATCTTTCGTGCCCTTGTCTCCGTTAGTGGTCGTAGAAGCGTCTTTGGGCGTTGGCTCTTTCGGGCCTTTCTTGCTGTAGTCGGTCGAGTAGAAACCCGAGCCCTTGAACGAGATGCCCACGGGGTGCAGGACCTTCCTGACCGGGGCCCCGCACTCGACACAGGTCGTAAGGGGGTCCTCCGAGAGTTTCTGCATCACGTCGAAAACGTGTCCGTTTTCACACTTGTATTCGTAGATCGGCATCCAGCCTCCAGTTTAAATGCTCGTGGGCACAAATTATACAGGCTGGACGGACATCTGGGCTTTGCGCTACCTTGGGCGCCGGGTCGGGTCGAGGTCGCCTGAGCCGAAGTCTTGCTGGAGGTGCTCGCGCGCCGTCTGCACCAGCTCTGGCCTGGCACAGATCTCCTCCACCTCCCTGGGGCTGGCGTTGCGCCTGACGTACTCCTCGTTCACGACGTCGCCGAGGTGCGCACCCTCACCGACGCGGTGCATGATGTACTCGAGCACACGTTCCTCACGTTGCGAAGGCTGATTTCTGTTGAACAGCCGGTCCCAGAAGGACCTCTTCTCGCTCTCCGGCATGCCTCTCTCCTCGCTAGGGTGTCCTTGCAGAAGTGTAACGAGTAGCACGCTCCCGGTACAGGCTTGCCAAACGCGCTGTACGAGGAGCGGCGGAGGTGTTGCGCGAGAAAGAGGCGGCCGCTACACTCGGTCAATAGCCGGCGACAACGAGCATCATCTCCTCCTCTACCACGTCGCCAGACCCGGATGGGCGCAAGGCCAGAAGAAAGGAAGGAACGAGATGGGAAGAACCACGCACGCGGGCGGACTCCGGACGGTCAGGGTGACGGTCCTCGCGCTGTTGTTCCTGGCGGCCATCGGGCTCGCGACGCTGACGCACGCGGCCTCCGCCGAGGCCAGCAGGCGCGCCCCCACGACCCTGACCATAACGGCCCAGGGCCTGGACCTCTCCGGCAAGGTAAGGAGCCCCAGGCTCGGCTGCCTTGCCGGGCGGAACATCAGGCTCTACAAGCAGGTGGGCCAGGTGCAGGATCCCAGCATCGACATGCGGATCGCCACCGACACCTCGGAACGCCGGGGCAACGTCGGGGTCTGGTCGACGGGCAATACCGGGATAGCCGGCAGGTTCTACGTCCGCACCGGTAGGACCCTCAACTGCAGGGCGGGCACCAGCGACACGATCAGGGCGAGGCGCTGACCTCTCGAAAGGAAACTAAAGCGGTTCGCAAGAGGGTTCACCCTTTTTGCGAACCGCGCTGTCAGCAAGTCAGCACTTCAGCATGTCAGGTAGGTCTTGGCTGAAGTGCTGACTTGCTGAATCAGGGGAGCTTCTACGCCCGCGCGTGGGCGCCGACGAGAGACTCGGCGATCTGGACGGCGTTGGTCGCGGCGCCCTTGAGCAGGTTGTCCGAGACGCACCAGTACTCGACGACTCGACCCGAAACTCGCAGCCGCCCCACGTACACTCCAGAATCCCCGGCATGCTCCAGAGGCGTCGGGAACGCGTTGGCGTCGCCGGAGAAGGTCACGCCGGGCGCGACGGAGAGCACCCCGGCAACCTCTTCCAGGCTAACCTGCCTCTCGAGTTCGACGTAGACGCTCTCGGAGTGGCCGGTGTGGACGGGGATACGGACGGCGGTCGCGTGGACTTCGAGGTCGGGGAGGTCCATGATCTTACGCGTCTCCAGCACCATCTTGGTCTCCTCGGTGGTCCTCCCATCCTTGCCGAGGGACCCGATCAGCGGGATGGCGTTCCCGTGTATTGGCCTCGGATAGACGTCCTCGCGCCCGTTCTCCAGCGCATCCACCCCCCCGCGCCCTGACCCCGAGACCGCCTGATAGGTCGAAACGACGACCTTCTCGATGCCGAACTCGCGCGCCAGCGGCGCAAGCGAGACGACCATCTGAATCGTCGAACAATTGGCGTTAGCTATAAGCCCGTCGTGGCCCTCCAACGCCCCCGCGTTCACCTCGGGCACGACGAGCGGCACGTCCGGGTCGAGCCTGAAATCGCTGCCGTTGTCTATAACGACGGCGCCGCGCGAGATGGCCTCCCGCGCGAGCTGAACGGCCGCCCCCTTCTCCCCCTCCGTTCCGGCGAAAAACGCAAAGTCTACCCCCTCGAACGCCTCGGGCTCAGCAACCCCCACCTCGAAAGCCTCCCCGGCGAGCATCGCCGTCCGCGCGCTCCTGGCCAGAACCCGCAACTCCCTCATCGGAAAGTCACGCCGCCTCAACTCGGCAACCAGCCTGTCCCCCACCAGCCCCGCCCCTACGACAGCTACCGTATACCCATCCCTCACAACATCCTCCAAAGAAAGTCTGAAAACTACAAAGCCTTGTGAGCAATGTCCAACACATCCCAAACCACCCCGCTTGCGGTGCGTTCCGGGCCGGCTCCGGGACCCCGTACCGTAAGGGTTACATCCGAGTAGCGGCGCGTGCGGAAGTCGAAGACATTCTCGGGTCCGCTTATGGGTCCGAAGGGACTCTCTACCGGGGTGTCCTGCAGGCCGACTTTGACGGGACCGCTCCTCGGGATACGCACCAGGTAGCGGAGCATGTGGAGTTCCTCGACCGCGAGCAGGCGCCCGGCAAAGGCCTCGTCGTGCTCGGGGAGGCGTCGCATGAACTCTTCGAGCGGTAGGTGCTCCAGGCCTTCTGGGACCAGGGATTCGTAGGGGATCTCCCCCGGCTCTATCTCCCGGCCCATCATGCGCGCCAGGATGATCGCCTTCCTCGCCACATCGAGGCCGGAGAGGTCGTCGCGGGGGTCCGGCTCGGCGTAGTGGAGATCTACGGCCTCACGCACCGCCTCGGAGAAGGAGCGACCACCCTCCACTGCGCTCATTACGAAGCCGAGGGTGCCACTCGGGCTCGCCTGTATCTCCAGGATCTCGTCGCCCGTCTCCAGCAGGCCGCCGATCGTGGAGATTATGGGCATCCCCGCCCCCACCGTGGCCTCGTGCCAGAGACGGTCCGGGATCATACGCCTGAGCTGCTCGTACTGCGCCGTGCTGCCCGAAAGCGGTCCCTTGTTCGAGAGGACGAGATAGGCGCCGCCACGGATGCCTAGCAGGTCGAGATCGAAGGTTCCGCCGTGCACGGCGACGTCCACGACCACCCGCGTGAAGCCGGGCTCGGGCCGCGAGCCGAGCACGTCTTCCAGCGGCTCGACGCCCAGCCCGGCGAGGGCTCCGCCTTCCTCTTTGGTGCGTATCGCCTGCGGCAGCAGCTCCTCGCCGACCAGCGCACCGGAGGTGTCCGAGACGGCGCGGTATTTGACCTCGATGCCGTTATCCAGCCAGCGTTTGCGTTCTTCGAGGACGATCTGGGCCACGGCCCGGCCAACGTGCCCGAGGCCAAGCTGGACTATCTCCAGCCGCTTCACGCCACCTCTTCGCCGGCGAATTTCCCTCCGGGTGGTATCAGGCCCCTGTGCAGCGCCCGCAACGCGTCGAGACCCACGTCGGCCGCCACGACAAAGACGAGCCCGGCAGCGGCGATCCCGAAGTGCTGCACGGGGATGCGGGCCTCCCGCAAACAACGCCGCCCGCGCTCTAGATCCTCGTCGTCGGGCGAACCGATACATACCACCATCGCCGCCCTACCCTCGCGGCCATCGGTGCAGGGAATCTCCATGGCAACGTTCTGGCGCAATGCGACGCAACGGACTCCGGGACCCGGCTCGAAGCCGGTGACGTGGGTTCCCGCGCCGTCTGGCGAGAAGGTGTTCCGCACGTAGACCTCGATTCCGGCCTCCTCGGCCGGTTCCATGGTCCTGGGATGAAGGACCTTCGCACCGAGGCCAGCAAAGACGCCGGCTTCCCTGTAGGAGAGGCGCGGCATGAGGGAGGCGCCAGGGACCAGGCGCGGGTCGGCGTCCAGAACGCCGTCCACATCGGACATGATCCAGACCTCTTCACAGCCGAGCGCCCTTCCAAGCACGGTCGCCGAGAGGTCCGAGCCTCCCCTGCCGAGCGTGGTTGGATCTCCCCCTGGCGAACGCCCGACGTACCCGGGCACGACGGCCACGAGCCCACGTTCCAGAAGGGGCGTGACGTGGCGCGCCGCGCGCTCGCGGGTGGATGTGACATCGACCTCGGCCTCCCCGAAGTTGCCGTCCGTGGCTACGGGGTCGGTGGCGACGGTCGCGGCCGGCACGCCCTGCTTGCTGATGGCGCCGGCGAGGATCTCGGCGGAGAGGCGCTCTCCGTAGACCGCGATCTCATCCCTCCGCGCCTTGAGGTTCTCGGACGGTGCCTCTATAGCCTCCTCTAGCCCGCCGAGGAGGTCCACTATCTTCCCCTCGACCTGGGGCAGGCGTTCGGGGGCCACGGCCTCGCGGGCCGCCAGGAGGTGCCTCTCGGCGAGCGCGCGCCTGAGCTCGGCGACGGAGGCCTCGTGCGTCTCCTGCTTGAGGGTCTGCCTCACCCAGCCCGAGCTCATCCTGGCGTAGCCAAGCAGGGTGTCCGTCGTACCACCCATCGCCGAGACGACCACGGCCACGGGCCTCTCATTAGCGGCCTCGGCGGCGATGCGGGCGGCGCGAACAAACTCCGCGCCACCCCCGACAGAGGTGCCCCCGAACTTTATGACGAGGGTTCTCTCCAATAGGCTCACGCTCCGTTCAAGGCGTTATCGAGGTCGTACAGGATGTCGTCGATGGACTCCAGGCCAACCGAGAGCCTCACGTAGTCGTCGGTCACGCCGGTAGACCTCTGCTCGTCCACGGAGAGCTGCGAGTGGGTGGTCGAGGCCGGATGTATGACGAGGCTCTTCGCGTCGCCCACGTTCGCGAGGAGGCTGTGCAGCTGCAGCCCGTCGATAAAGCGCTTGCCTGCCTCAAGGCCGCCGTCGATGCCGAAGCCCAGGATCGCGCCGAAGAGACCCTCCCTGTGATACCGCGCAGCCACCTCATGCGAAGGATGATCCTCGAGGCCTGGATAATTCACCCAGTTGACCTTCGGATGGTCTTGCAAGAACTCGGCTACGGCCTGCGCGTTCGTCGAGTGGCGCTCCATGCGCAAGGGAAGCGTTTCCAGGCCCTGCAAAAAGAGGAAGCTGTTGAACGGGCTCAGGGCAGGGCCCCAGTCCCTGAGCATCTGGACGCGGGCCTTCAGGATAAACGACAGTTCGCCCAACGTCGGGTAGATCTCGAGCCCGTGATAAGAAGGATCCGGCTCCGTAAATCCGGGGAACTTCCCGTTATCCCAGGGGAAGTTGCCACCATCAACTATCACGCCTCCGATGGACGTGCCGTGCCCCCCGATAAACTTGGTAGCCGAGTGGATGACGATGTCGGCCCCGTGTTCCAGTGGGTTCACGAGGTAGGGCGAGGGCAGGGTGTTGTCGATGATCAGGGGCACGCCCGCGTCGTGGGCAACCGCAGCGGCGCCCTCGATGTCCAGGGTGTTGAGGGCGGGGTTGCCGACGGTCTCGGCGAACACGGCTCTGGTCCTGTCCGTGATCGTATCTCGCAGGGCGTCGAGGTCGGTGGAGTCTGCGAACTTCACGTCGATGCCGACCTTGGGCAGGGTGTAGTGAAAGAGGTTGTACGTGCCGCCGTAGAGCTCGACGGCGGAGACCAGTTCGTCGCCGGCGCCCATGATGTTCAGGATGGAGAGCGCCTCCGCGGACTGGCCGGAGGCGGTGGCGAGGGCCCCGACGCCCTTCTCCAGCGCGGCGATGCGCTTCTCGAAGACGTCGGTGGTGGGGTTCATGATCCTGGTGTAGATGTTCCCCTCTTCGGCGAGCGAGAACAGGTTCGCAGCCCGATCCGTGTCGTCGAAGACGTAGGAGGTCGACTGGTAGATGGGGACCGCCCGCGCCGTCGTGGTCGGGTCGACCTCCTGTCCCGCGTGCAGCGCCAGCGTATCGAAGCCGTAGTCGCGCTCTGCCGTCTGCTGGTCGGTCATTGTTGCTCCCTTCGGTCGCTTTTAGCAATTCAGCATTTCAGCTTTTTGTAATGAACGGTTGTATCGCTTCTTCGAGTTCTTTCCAGTCTTTTAGGAAGGCGTCGTGGCCGCTTTTCGTGTCTATTTCCGAGTAGTGGGCGTTGGCTCCTGCGGTGCTTGCCTTTTCGACCGTGTCCTTTACTTCTGTTGCTGGGAAGAGCCAGTCGCTGGTTATGCCTACGAAGAGGACTTCGGCCTTTATGCGCGAGTAGGCCTCTTGTTCGGAGTCGTAGCCTTTTGCCACGTCGTAGAGGTCCATTGCTCTGGAGAGGTAGAGGTAGGAATTGGCGTCGAAGCGGCCCGTGAGCTCGCGGCCCTGGTAGTGGAGGTAGCTTTCGATCTCGAACCTGCCGCCGAACTCGGGGTGGAGGGCGGGACGGCCGGCGGGGCGTCTGGCAAAGCGTTCCCACTGCCCGGCGGCGCTCTGGTAGGTCATCATGCCGGCCATGCGGGCGATGGCGAGGCCGTTGTCAGGGCTGCGGTGTGTGCCGTAATAGTCCCCGTCTTGCCAGTCGGGGTCGGCCATGATGGCGCGGCGGCCGATCTCGCTCATCCCGATGCCCTGGGGCCCGAGGGCGCCCGTGGCGGCGACGGGGATGGCTTTCTCTACAAAGTCGGGGAACTCGACGGCCCACTCCAACGCCTGCTGGCCGCCAATGGAGCCGCCGGCCACGAGGGCGAGCCTACGGACGCCCAAAGCGTCGAGCAGGCGCTTCTGCGCCCTTACCATGTCCCTTATCGTGACCACTGGGAAACGCATCCCGTAAGGGCGCCCGTTCCCCGGCTCCGAGGAGGCCGGTCCTGTGCTTCCCGAGCAGCCCCCGAGCACGTTCGAGCAGACCACGAAGTACTCTTCCGTGTCTATCGCGAGCCCAGGCCCGACCACGGGGTCCCACCAACCGCCGCGTTTGTGCGCTTCGTCGGGACCTCCCGCGGCGTGCGAGTCACCAGTCAGGGCGTGGACGAGGAGTACCGCGTTGTCGGCGGTTTCGTTTAGCTCGCCCCAGGTCTCGTAGGCCAGGGTGACCTCGGCGAGGTTCCCTCCGAGCTCAGGCTCGAACGGGCCAATGGGGTGGTGGGCTTTGCCCTGGAGGGCCGGAGCTTGGCTAGCGCCGGCCCCCTGGTCTAGTGTCATACTCGGCAGTAATACAGCCTCCTTCTATGTCGGGTTCTACGCCCCAGGCGTTATGCCTCTCGCGCAACCCGCCCCGTAGAAGAGGCTGCCCGCCTCTCCCCACATCTTCCAGGACGGTAATGATCGCCCTGCTGGACTTGGCACCTTGCGTTGCGCCGGTTGCCGCGGTTTCTCGGGGCCAGTTCCCTCCACCGCTCTCGATGCGAGTTCGCGCTAGGCGTGGATGCTAACCCACCCACACTCCCGCCGTCAAGGATGGATTTCCGCTCTAGCGTTACCCCCAGAGAAACTCGACCCGGACCTTGATCAGGCCTCGGTACTGGATCTTTTTCCATACGCCCATGCGGCGGGCCACGGCGGGGGTGATGTCGACGGCCGCGGGATTGGCCACCTCCCTGCCGAACTGGTCCTCTCCTTTGTTGTAGTTGTCGAAGAAGGCGGCCTC
>JBKPSF010000032.1:0-5579 GCA_046734875.1 Actinomycetota bacterium
TTGGCGCTCTCCGTGGCGCCCGCCGGCGGGTTGATGGTCGAGTCGGCGTTGGACATCAGCTCTCCTCCTTCCGGCCCGGGACGAGCCCGCACCAATCCCTTATGAAGAGCCCGAGCACCTGCGCGGACTCGACGACCGAGCACAGCGAGACGCGCTCGTCGATGCCGTGGATCTGCTCCCCCCGCGGCCCGAAGCACACGGCGGGTATCCCCCTACGTACGAAATGGCGCGCGTCCGTCGTGGCCGTCGTAGCTAGCGCCGGAGGACGCACCCCGTTTAGCTTTTCGTAAGCCCCAGATAGTGCCTGGACAAGCGGTTCGCCTTCATCGACAACCGAGCCCTCGCACGAGAACCCGTCGTAGCGCACCTGCGGCGGGTTCTCGGCCAGCCGCGGAGAGGCAGAGACGACCTCCGCGATCGCGGCCTCTACTCCGGCCCGCGCCCCCTCGGGGTCTTGACCAGGATACAGACCGATGCGGCACGAGAGGGTGCACGCCGCCGCGACGGTGGAGGGCCAGTCGCCGCCGGAGATCACACCGGGGTTCAGGTTGATGGGGTGATCGAACGCATCGTACGGCGGCGGAGGATTCTCGTTGAGCCGCGCCTCGTGGCGCCTGAGCGCCGCGAGCACCTCGACCGCGGATTCGATGGCGTTGAAACCAAGATGGCTGGCGCGAGCCGCGTGCGCAGGGACGCCTGAGAGCTCGACGTGGAACCAGAGTACACCGACCTGGGCGACGGTCACATGGTCCGGGTGGGGCTCCGTGATCACGCACGCGTCGGCCCGCGCCCCGTCGAGCAAACACTGCAACGCGCCATGCCCCGTGCATTCTTCCTCCACGACGGATTGCAGTTCTACTTCCGCCGCGGGGACATATCCTGCGCTCTTCAGCGCCCTCACGGCACCGGTCATGGCGGTGAGTCCGGCCTTCATGTCGCCCGAGCCGCGGCCGTAGATCCAATCGCCTTCGCGCACCGCCCGGAACGGTGGGTGCGTCCACAATTCCTCGGCGGCCGGCGGCACGACGTCCACGTGGCCGTTCAGGATGAGCGAGCGCCCGCCATTCCCACCGGCCGGCCAGCCGGCGACGACGTTGCGCTTGCCGCCTACGTCCCACGAGAAAGGCGAAGCTCCCTCCGCGCCGCGGAGCGTATCGGCGTCCAGGTGGATGCTGCGCGGCTTCAGGCCGCAGTCCCTGAAAGCGTTCTCCATGATTTCCTGTCCGGGCTCCTCGTTGCCGAGGGTCGTTGGGGCCTCGACGAGACGGACGAGGAGATCCTCCATCCAGCCGGCCTCGGCGGCGACCGCCGCGAGGATGACCTCGTCGGCGACGATCTCGGCCCCTGCTCTCATCCCACGCTGCCCTGGAGGATCTGGAGCGTCTTCAGGTCGGAGTAGAAGTCAAGGGCGTAGTCGCCGCCCTCGCGTCCGATCCCGGAGATACCAACGCCGCCGAAGGGCGCGGTGAGATCGCGGACCAGGAAGGTGTTGACCCAGACCACGCCCGCGCGGACCCCCCGCCCGACGCGGTCGGCCCGGCCCATTGACCCGGTGTAGACGATGCCAGAGAGGCCGTAGGGCGTCGAGTTGGCGAGGGCTATCGCCTCGTCCTCGCCCGTGAAGGTCTGGAAGGTGAGGACGGGGCCGAAGACCTCCTTCTGGACAACCTCGGCGTCGTTGGATGTCGGTTCTATAAGGGTCGGCTCGTAGAAGAGCGGGCCTGCTTCCGAGCGGTGACCGCCGCGCACTATCTTCTGTCCGTCCTCGCGGGCGCGCTCGACGAATCCCTCGACGCGTTTCAAGTGGTCGGGGTGGATCAGGGGCGATACCGTCGTCTCGTCCTCGCGCGGATCACCCAGTATGTGCTCGTCGATAGCGGCGTGGAAGCGTTCGAGGAAGGGTTCGCGAATCGACTCCTGGACCAAAATTCTGGTCCCTGCCAGACAGACCTGGCCGCCGTCGTCGTACTGGCCGGCGGCCTTCGTGGCGGCGGCGTCGATGTCGGCATCCTCGAAGACTATGAGGGGGCCCTTGCCGCCGAGTTCTGCGGTGAAGGGGACGAGATTCTTGGCGGCGGAGACCCCGATCAGGCGCCCGGTCTCGGGAGAGCCGGTGAAGGAGATGCGCCGCAGCAGGGGATGGGCGACGAGGGCGGCTCCGGCGTCCTCGCCGAAGCCTTGAATTACGTTGAAGACGCCGGGTGGGAATTCTGCCTCGGCGAACAGATCGGCCAGGAGCGAGCACGAGAGCGGCGACCACTCGGCGGGTTTGAGGACCACGGTGCAGCCGGCGGCGAGGGCTGGAGCGGTCTTCCAGGTCGAGAGCATGAAAGGGGCGTTCCACGGTGTGATCACGGCCGCAGGCCCCGCCGGCATGCGCTGCACACGGTTCCACGTCCCCTGAGAACGCCAGTCACGCTCCTCGTATGCCGCGGCTAGATCGGCGTAGGAGCGGTAGTTGCGCGCCCCGCGCGAGATGACGCGGGCGCGCAAGGAACGCAACAGCATCGCCATGTCCATGTTCTCGACGGCCGCAAGCCGGTCCACGTTCTCATCTATGAGGTAGGCGAGGTGGCGCAGGTAGGGGGCTCGTCCCGCCGGGCCGAGGGCTGCCCATTCGGGGAACGCGTCGTTGGCGGCGCGGACTGCCTGGTCGGCCTCGGCTTCGCCGGCGCGCGAGATCTCGGCGATCACCCCGCCGTCGATGGGCGAGATGTCCCCGAAGCGGCGTTCGCTCGCGACGCGTTCGCCGCCGATGAAATGGTCGGGCGAGACCTCGACGCCGGCGACCCGGACACGGTCCGTGGCTGTGGTCATACAAGCTCCTTTACGGTCTCGAGGTCGTCTACCGTATAGCCGAACGTGAAGCGGTAGCCGCGGTCGATCTCGACCGGCGCGAGCGCGTCGTGCTCCTCGCCTGGAGCGGAGTGCAACGTGAGCGTAGCTGGTCCTGCGACCACCTCCGAGCCGATCCGGTCGCGGCTGACCGCACGGACGAGCTCGTGCACCTGCGGGTCGTCGTGTCGTCCTGCGGCGAGGCGTGGGAAGTGGCGCACGTTGATGATGGGCGGGGCGTTGTGGCGTGGGCCTTCCTCGCTCTCGCCTTCTATGGTGAGCGTCATGTCGGCGATAGCGCGTCCGCGGGCCGAGCAGGTGGCGCCGTGGCGGCCGCCGGGACGCAGCCCGGGGTCGGCCGGGCCCCCGACGCCGAACGTGCGGGTCATCCAGATCGAACCGAATTTCTTGGGGAAACCCTGGATCCAACCGCGCGCCAACGCGAAGTCCTGGTCCACCCAGATAAATGGACAGGTCGTGACCTCTTCCCCATCGAGGAGCGCGTTGACCACGATAAAGAACTCGCGGTAGTGGGACCGTATGGGGTCGACCAGTTCGTCCCCGCCCTCGGAGCAAGACTGCCAGTCCGCGCACACGGCGGCGCAACGGCCCGGGTCCGGGTGAGGGTCGAGGCCATCTGGCAGCACGGCCAGGACGGCATCGGGGTCGGCCCAGTAATCCACGACGAGGAAGTCCCCGACGTAGTGCCACGGCGGCGGGGGGACGAGGCTCGCTTTTCCTGTGCTCGTGCGGGGTATCGAATAGCCCTGCAACCTCATGCGTTGACCTCCTCGGGGAGCGGATGGCCGAGCATCTCCAGGCTTTCGCGCTCGGAGGCGATGGCCGCGGCGTCGAAACGGAAGTAGGAACGGGGCGGCAGAGGTCCCCACGTGTTCGATGAATAGCGGTTGTCGGGCCAGCGGCGCGGCTCGTGCTCGGCCTCCAATTGCTCCATGTCGCAGTACAGCTCCACGAAGCATTCTTCCTCGACGATGCGCACGTAGGAGGCGATGTTGCCGCCAACGCCGTGGCGAGTCGGACCCCAGCCGAGCCAGCGTCCGTGCCTTCCCAGGTGGTCGAGGGCCACGCGCATCTGCCCGATGTCAACGACGTCGAAGGCCAGGTGGTGCAGGTGGCTGTAGCCCTTGTCCACGAAGGCCATGACGTGGTGGTCGCTGTTTATGTGCATCCACACGCCCCCTTCGCCGAGCCAGTCCGTGATTCGCATGCCAAGCACCTGCGTGTAGAACTCGACGCCGCGGGAGATCTCACCGGTCAGGAAATTAACGTGCCCCAGCTTGCGCGGATGCCCGACCGTCTGGTCCTTGGCCGGCCGAGCGTGCGCCGTCCAGCGCAGCTCCGGCTCCCTGTAAGGCAGGACGAGCACGCGATTCCCTTCGGGGTCCACCACTTCGAGGCCATCGTCGATCTCCTCGTAGTCGACCCCGAGATCTTCGAAGTGAAGACGGGCATCGTCAATCGAACACGAGCGCCGCAGTTCGTAGGCCACATGCCTGACGCCTGGCGCTTCCGCGGCGACGAGCTCCAGGGAGAAAGGTTCGTCGTCGCAGGCGAGGCGGGACTTTTGATCGTCGCGGTCGCGCTCTACCAGGCCGAACTGGGCGCACCAGCGGCGGGTGGCGTCTTCGAGGTCGGTCACCAGCAGGCTGACGTGGTCGATGCGGCGGAGCGAGATCACTGCGTAACCTTCACGGGCAGGCGTTTGATGCCGTTGAAGAAGTTGGACCTCAGGCGCTCCGGCGGGCCCATGAGCTCGAACCCCTCCGTACGCTTGAGCATCTCCTCGAAGGCTATGCGTACTTCGAGTCGTGCGAGATGGGCGCCGAGGCAGTGGTGGATGCCGCCTGGCCCGAACGCCATGTGCTTGTTCGGCTCGCGGCCGACGTCGAACATGTCCGGGTTCTCGAAGACCTCCTCGTCGCGGTTGCCGGAGACCAGCCAGGTCGTCACCTTGGCGCCGGCCGGGATCCCGGTTCCGGCCAGTACAGTATCCTCTGTTGTCGTGCGCCGGAAGTAGTGGACGGCCGTGGCCCAGCGGAGCATCTCGTCGGCGGCCGGCTTGTACAGGGACGGGTCGCGACGGAGACGTTCCATCTGGTCGGGGTAATCGAGTAGCGCCAACAACCCGTGGGTGATCGTATGCCGCGTCGTCTCGTTGCCGGCGGTGGCAAGGAGCACGAAGTACACGTCGAACTCGCGCTGGGTGAGGTCAGCATTGACGAGCAGCGAGATGATGTCGTCGCGGGGGTTCTTGCGCCGCGCCTCGGCCAGCTTGCGCCCGAACTCGAACATCTCCTGCGCGACGGGGCTGGAGAAAGGCAGGAGGCGGTGGGCGTCGTCGAGAGGCTGGGCGTACTCGGGGTCCTGATTGCCGAGGATACGGTCGCCCATCTCCACGATGTGGCGACGCTCCTCCTGCGGCACGCCGAGAATTTCGGCGAAGACTTGCATGGGGATCTCAGAGGAGATCTCCTCGACGAAGTCGAACTCGCCCTTGGGCAGCGCCTCGGAGAGGACCCGGTCGCAGACCGTGTGCACCGCCTCTTCCCACACCATCACGGCACGGGAGGTGAAGCGGCGTGCGATCAGCTTCCTCAGCTCGGTGTGGCGCGGCGGGTCCGTGTCGATCATGGACTTGCGAGCCTCGATCTGGTCCCGGTCCAGATCTTCCAGGCTGGTACCCCCCACCTCCGACGAGTACGTGACGAAGTTGCGGTGGACCG